>OZ243037.1:705688-1058532 GCA_965212015.1 Cenarchaeum sp. | reverse complement strand
CAATACGGCAAGCGCAACGGCCTTGAAATTCACAGAATCTGATCGCGCCTTTGAGAGTAATAAATCTATCCCAAACCGCGGGCCATTTGAAAAAGTAATATGTAGTATGGAACCTCCGTAAATCCGAGTTTTGGACTGAATGATTACGATATTTGCCGGCGGATCAGGATCCGTGAAACTGGTGCGCGGACTGGCAGCGCAGGAAAGCGACGTAAACGTGATTAGCAACGTGGGCGACAACTATTGGCTGTACGGCATGTACGTGTGCCCGGATATTGACACCATAATATACGGACTGGCAGACATACTTGACTATGAGCGCGGATGGGGGATCAAAAAGGACACCTTTAATTTTCTGCGCCAGATGGAGGTGTTCGGGGAGGAGACGTGGTTTCGAATCGGGGACCGGGATGCGGCCACCCACCTTATCCGGACCAACATGCTAAAGAACGGCAAAAACCTCAGCGACATTACGAAATGGATGTGCGAAAAGTTCGCAGTCAGCTCCAAGGTCATTCCCGTGACTGACAACACCGTGGAGACCAGGATAACCACGGACAAGGGCGAGCTTCACATACAAGAGTTCTGGGTCAAATACAGGGGAAAGGACAAGGTGGAGGGGATACAGTACATCGGCTCTGAGAAGGCAAGGCCCAACCCGGAGGCCATAAACGCGATTCACGACTCGCGCATGATAATACTCGCGCCGGGAAACCCGCTGACTAGCATCGGGCCCATGCTGCAAATCAAGGGAATACGAAAGGAGCTCTCCAAGGTAAAAAAGAAGGTAGTCGCAGTGAGTCCGCTGATTGGAAACAAGGCAATCAGCGGTCCTGCCGGCGACTATATGGCCGCGGCGGGAATCGAGACCAACTCGTTCGGGCTGGCAAAGATGTACTCAGACGTGTGCTCGAACATTGTGGTGGATTCCAAGGACAAGCTGCTAATCAAGAAGATTAAAAACCTCGACATGAACGTCTATGAGTCAAAGATTCTCATGAAAAACAAGGCGGCCGAAGAGGCGCTTGCATCGTTTGTACTCAAACAAGTGCGCGTTTAGCTTTGAAACTGTGCGCGATAATACCGGTAAAGACGTTTTCTGGCGCAAAGTCCCGCCTGAATCTGCCCGGCGAGATAAAGGAGGATCTGTGCAGAATCATGCTCGAGGAGGTGCTCGGAATAGTCTCCTCCTCTAGCCGCATCGACTCTGTAGTGGTAGTGTCGCGCGACGAGAACGTCTTTGAGGTTGCAAAAAAATTCGGCGCAGTTGAAATCACCGACGACGAGTCCGGAGTCAACCACGCAGTCTCACTTGCCGACGAGTATGCGGCCCAAAACTCGTTTGGCGCATCAATCGTGCTTCCGCAGGACGTCCCGTTCATCAAGGCACAGGACATTGACTTTTTGCTGCAGTTTCGCAGCACCCCTGCGTGCGCGCTAGTCGTCCCGTCGAGAAAATTCGACGGTACAAACGCGCTGCTGCGCATGCCGCCGAAGCTCATGGAGACGCACTATGACGAGGACAGCTACAAAATCCACCTTGCCACGGGGCGAAAAAACACCACCAACACGTCGCTGGTGTTCATAAGGAGGATGATGATGGACATTGACGATTGTGACGACCTGAAATACTGCATGGGGCAGAACGAAAAGCCCGATCTCTGCTCCAGAATCGGAAAGCTGTTGGAATCGCGCTAAGAGTATGACTCTTCTGAATCCCCGGCCGCCTCGCTGTCCCGGGTGCTCCGGTTTGGCCTGATTGGGATGTATATTATTGACACTATTACACGGTAAAAAAACTACAAGATACACGTCATGGTTATAAAAAATTGCCTTTTTGGTAAGTTTTCTAGTCCCGTAGGCGGGGCCGGAAAAGCAGCCATATGGCCCCTATCTGTAATTTTTCAGCTTTTGGCGTATCCCATTTTCATTGATGGATATAACGTACACCTCTTCTGCCATCCATGCGATGGTCTGGCGTGCTCTGAGACGGCCCCGTCATATTCGATATCTTTAAACCCGCCAGTAATACCTGCGCTTCTCCGAATATGGGACATTCTCCAAAACCATGGATTTTAGAAACTTGTCTGGCATTCAAAACGAGATTAGAAACTTAAGAGTGGTTAAAAGCGTCCACAAGCTTGCCAGTCACTTTTAAAAAATCAATTCCGTCTTTAAACGTGCCTGAAAATGCAAACTTTGCATTTCCATTTTTCAGGTCATTCCTGAATTTTGCCTGCTCTGCAATCTGTTCTTTTGTAAAGCGCCTGTGCATATTTTGGCCCGCTTTGTTCATGTGATATCATCCGGATAGTTATATTTATTCTTAAGGAATCCAGTGCGGATTTATTGGCCAAAAACATGCAGAATCCCTTGCCGGCAAACCGCAGAAACGGCGCAATACAACAGGGTGGAATTTCGTGCCGGTTGGACTCGGGTTCGCCCCCATACATTAGTCACTGCCACACGCTTCTTCTTTTAGCTACTTTACGTCGATTTGTGCTCCGGCATACTTGGCACCAAATGAATCCCGCGCATGGACGGATAAAATCACAACACGATGCCTTGTTCTTGTCCCTGACAATGATATCTCAACTGTAAATCCCTGTCCACCGCCGTCAGGGATTCCCGCACGGACCGGTTTTCTGCAATCCGCAGCTAGCCCCGTCCGGACTGCGTTGCATCTGTTTGTCCCACGCGGCATTCCATTTTTAGTGATCGGACCGTGGTATAGTATGTGACTGCCAGCAGCCCCACCGCCACCAGACGTATCGGGATTTCATAGTTTGACAAAAACGCAGAGGCCGTCGCACCGATGCTCCCAAAGGTCGAGAACAGTGCAAAGCCCACCGGTCCGCATCCGCACGCCCCCGCAACAGAGCCGATCATGGATCCCAGGACCCCGCCGGACATTTTTTTTCTTGACGTCTTGAGCATGCTAATACGGTATACGTTCATTGGCAGCACCACCCCTGCCAGGCCGGCCAGCGCCACGATCAGCACCAGGCCAAGCTCAGTGCCCTGTAGGATGTGGCCTACAAAGTACGGCTCCAAAAAAACATACTCAGACACCAGCAACAGCGGAAACAGCATGCCGGCAAATATCGCTGCGGCCAGCAGGACGTATCTATAGTCTGAAAAGACAAGTCCCGGCGCGCTCAACTCTGATCAGAGCATACAGCATACTTAAAAATCAGCGCCGCATGCGGCCGTACTGCTATTTCCTGAAAAACCCGACAATCCTGCCAATTACGGTGTCAATCGGGCACGATTCGCACACCGTATGCGAGTCAAAATGCCTCTCGTACTCTGCCTTGGATCCAAACACGCTGTCGCATTTTTCACAGTATACCTTTGTGGCGTTTTCCCCCTCATCCATGCATCTGGTGAGGGGCCCGTCTGCTTATAAACATCCTGCCGTGCGGCAGGATCTACAGATAGTGGATCTTTTTGTGGTTGTTGAACTCTATCTCGTACTGGGTGACAAACCCGCAGTGCGGGCACGAAAAGAGTTCCGCGACTGGCTTTGGCCGGTCCCGGCTTATGGTCTTTCCCGTAATGGACTTTATCATGACTGATTCTGATCTGGAAAGTACCGCGAAATTCCTGCCCTCCCCGATGGAGTTGAGGAATTCCTTGATGGAGGTGACCACTTCACCAAGATCGATTGCCTCGTCTTCTATGGGCGAGAGCATGAACTCGTGCAGCTTTATTGCGGGAATCGCCCCCACGTTGTCAGAGACGTACACCAAAAGCTCGTGCTTTATGGATTCCACCTCCCTGCAGTCCACCGTAATCACACACACCGGACGGCGGGATGCTATTTTAGTCTAACAGGGAAAGGATTATGAGATGAGCACACACACCATATGCGGTAGATCTCGATGGGTGATTCAGAGTCGTTTGGAGTTGAAAAGGGGTACGGCAGGCAGGTGATCGAATGGCTAAACGCGCAGGCGGCCGAAAAAAACCTGAAATTCCAGGCCCGGCTGTACAGCCATGATCTTGAAACTGCGAATTTCGGGACGTTTGAAATGTTCTCCTGGATGGGCGACGTCAAGGACGCAAGAAAGCTGGCAGTCAGGGCCAGCAAGAGGTTCAAGGTAAGGATAATCGAGGGCGGCTACAAGACCCGGGAGCAGATATTCCACCTGAAAAAGTCGGACTTTGGGATGGTCAGAAGGGGGGACAGGATAATAGGGCACATCGAGTTTGAGGCGTCCCGGCTGGGCCGCGAGATGTGGAGGATAAAAAAAGAGGAACGCAAATAGCGCCGCCGGCATCTATTTCAGGCTGGCCTCTAGAAACCGCACGGTCTTTTCCCATGCGTCTGCGGCCGCATCCGGCGCATACTGCGCGCCAGACGGGTTTGCAAAGGCGTGCTTTACGCCCTCGTAAACATGAATCTCGTTGGGTATCCCGAGCTCGTCTAGCGCATTTCTAAACATGCCCGCCTGTTCTGGCGGGATTCCAGAGTCAAGCTGCGCAAAGATTCCAAGGACTGGCGCGTCAAGCGCTGCGAGCTCTTTTTTCTCAGTCACCAGCTGTCCGTAATAGATTACCGTCGCATCCACGTTACCATTCAGCGAGTGTTTCAGCGACTGTCCGCCGCCAAAGCACCACCCGATGATGCCAATCTTTTCAGGCGAGTGGTTTTCCTGCACGTATTCTGACGCAGCACTGATGTTTTCAGTCCAGTACTGCTGCCCAAAGGAGCCTAGCAGCCTGCGCGCCTCTTCTGGCGTGGTGGCGACCTGCCCGTCATACAGGTCGACTGCCAGAACCGTATATCCGTGGGATGCTAGTATTTCTGCCATATCAAGCATGTTTTCGTTTAGGCCCCACCACTCGTGGATCATGATTACCGCCGGATACTGCCCGTCGGCTGCGGGCCTTGCCAGGTATCCGGTGGAATTCTGCGAATAGCTTATGCGCTCGGATTCCACCTGAAATCCGCCTGCTGCAAACATCTCTGAATTGCCGCCGTCTGTGTAATCGGGCAGGACGTGAATCGCCCAGCCGCGCTTTATCAGCTCGGCAACAGAGCCGGGCTTTAGGCATGCGGGGCTGCCGTCTGCAGTTCTTAGTACAAGCTCTAGGTCCTGCCGGCATTTCACGTCGGCAGGCTCTGTGCCGGCCCTTGTCTGCTCTAGCGGCGTTGCGTGCGCCTCGAGTCCGTACTGTAAGGCCGCGCAAAGAAGGATCAAAACTATAACCATTCTGTTCATCCCGAGTATGACACGTGCTGCGCTTAAAAATCCTGTGACTTTTTGGCGGCGCCCGGGCAACCACTCAAATACCTGCGCAACCCATGCAAGGGAATCATGAGGGTTGGTCTTGTCGGTACCGGAATGCTGGGCAGCGCGGTGGGACTGTGCCTGCTAAATAGCGGCTTTGAGCTCGTCGCACAAAACAGAACTAGGGCAAAGACGCACGAGCTGCTGCGTCACGGGGCAAACATCGTCTCGCATCCCCGGGATGTGGCAGACCTGTGCGAGCTGGTAATAACGTGCGTCAGGGACGCAGATGCAGTGCGCGAGGTCTCCTTTGGGCGCGATGGCCTGGTATATGGTGCGCACCGCCTGACTGTCTGCGACATGAGCACCATAAACCCGCACTCTACAAAAGAGATTGCAAGACGGTTTTCTGAGGCCGGCTCGATAATGCTGGACACGCCGGTAATGGGGGGCCCCGATGTGGCCATAAAGGGGGAGCTAGTCATGATGGCCTCCGGCGACAAGGCCAGCTTTGACAGGTACAAAAACGTCCTCGATGTAGTGGCAGGCAGGGTGTTTTATCTGGGGGACAGCGGCACTGCACACTCTGTAAAGCTGGCAATGAATCTCCAGATAGCCATGCTTGCAATGTCGCTCTCTGAGGGCATAATGCTTTGCCGCGGCGCCTCCATAGACCCCAAGGTGTTCCTTGAGATTCTCAACTCTACGTATTTCAAGACCGGAATGAGCCAGAACAAGGCGTACAAGATGATCGACGGCAAATTCGAGCCCACCTTTCTACTGCAGAACCTCAAAAAGGATCTAAAGACAATCAACGAGTCGGCAAGATCACTGGGGCTGAGCCTCCCGATGAGCACGCTGGCAGAGGCCACATACCGGAGGGCAGTCGACGGGGGGTTTGGGGATTTGGACTATACGGGAATACTGGCATATCTGGAATCCACGGGACCGGGGTAATTCAAGGGCGCGCATGTAACTCGTGCAGGTGGGTCGCAATCGTCAGCGGGGGCGCCAAATGATCCGGTGCACTTTTACAGCATGCGGAGGTTAAAAAAATGATTCATACCAACATCCTGTGGGTGTTTTTTCCGACAGGGCGGTACTGAAAAAAATGAGCGACGCAAAAAGCGGCGTCATTATAAACACCGAATCCATCTCAGGCGAGAGGGCCGTCCCGCGAATGCCTGGCCGCATACTCGTCAACCAAGGCCGGCGTGGCAATGTCTACAAAATCAATCGCAGTCAAATACGCCGGGCAGAACATCCGCTGCAACTGCACAAGCCCCGGGATTGTCAACTCGAATGATAAAGCCGTACCTCGAGGATCCGGACGCGCGAAAGGTGATAGAGGGGCTGGGGCGGGTCGGCGAGCCGCAGGATGTCGCAAACGTGGTTCTGTTTATGGCATATGACGAGGCAAGCCGGATAGCTGGCGCGGTCCTTGACGTCGACGGGGGCGTACTTGCCGGCGCGGCATTATGCCCTAGTCTGTCGATTCGCCCCTTGATTTTTGGTATGCGCGATAGCTGAGGCCGGATACTGCAATTATTATTCCGGCGGCGGCACACCATGCTGCAAACGCGGCAATGTCAAACTCCATGCCGCGTCCCGGGGCACCGCCCGCATGTGCCCGGACTGTGGTGTTTTTCGTGCATTCTGGTATGGTTGGGCGCATTTTCATTTAAATCTTGAGCAGGGTTCTACGTATGAGGCCACGTCCTACTGGAACTAGGCGCGAATTTTGCGTCATGGTTGTCTTTAGGCGTGACAGGTGACCTCGTACGGTTCTACAGCTATCCGCCTGACAGGACTTACTCACCATCGGATGAGGTACAGATTACGGGAACAACGTTCATCGGTACGATAGTACCGGATGTCGTGGAAGAATACGGGTGTTCCCCTCTCAGAAGTGGCAAATTACGTGTAAAGGGACCTGAACAGATACCTTGATCCATTCCTGAACCTCCATTTCAGAGGCCAATATGGCAGTTGATAAAAAATGATAACGAGCTAAACCTTCAAACTGCGTGGTTTTTTACGGCCTTGACAATATCTGAAGGCGTGGCATCAGTTGGGGAGAAGGTTCCAAGTGTCTCGTCTTTTTGTGCTCTAGCGTTTTTATCATACAATAAAAACAAATCATCAGCCGCATTATACTCTAGTATAATCTCGTAATTCTTGTCTTTCTTTACGACAAATGAAAGATTAGTACTTGGAGAAGAATTCCAATCAAGGTCAGAGCCGAATTCATTCTTTAGAAGTGTTCCCGACTCTTCAGCGATTTTTTTTGCGTTATTGTATCGATCGTTTGATTCACTCATTGATAGTACTAGGCTTGTTTGATATAAAAACTTATCTGCGTCCGGTTCTGTATAATCAACGTGGCCTAGGCATGGATCTCGGGATTTTTGCGATCTGATCAGGAACGATATTAATCTTTAATTTTATCTGAATTTTTTGCCTTTTTTCTTATACGGTTTTTTGAATCTTTGCCTTTTGTGTTCAGATTAGATTTACAACATGGACATTTAGAATCGTTAAATCTGATGAATACATGACATATTGGGCAAAATTTTTGCCCGTCGTCATAACGGCTCATTCCCCACTTTTGTTTTGCTTTATATTTCAGACATTTATCACTGCATAATGGATTTATTTTTTCAGGTCTAAACCCATAACCTGCATTAAGTCGTTTCATTGTTCGTTATGTTTCCTAATAACGTAATTAGATCAGAACTTTGTAATGCAAAAACAGTTGTATTATTTACAAGAGTTCTTAATCTTTCAATTTTAGTCATTCTAGCTTTTCCATTCATTGTATTCCAAAATTCTCCATCTGCAACAGCAAGGAAAAACGTATTTTGTATTTTCACTTTATTCGCTTCCTCTATAAAACATTGTAAATCTTGGTATTGATTATCTTGATGACCGCCAGAATCTTTAGCATATTTATGATATACATAAAAATCATTATTTTTATATTTCCATGAAAAATCAATGCTTTTACAAGGTGGATAAATATTTCTCTTTTTTATTTCCTCAGTTGATAATATTTCACCTTCATAAAGTTGAAGCACTGGAGACGGTTTTTCCGCATTAGATATTCCATTTATTTCTTTAACAAAATCCAAAAATAATAATTCATAAAAATTTTGTCGTATAGGATCTTTAACAAAAAACCATCGGAACATTATATCGTCATTAATTTTAGTTCTAACCACCTGTTCATCATATCCACCTTCATTACAATATGATTTTATTTTGTCTTCGGATACATTTATGCCATCTTTAACAAATTGTCTTTTTAGAGTAAATCTGCCATGTTCATAATCAGGAGATGTCATTGATCAAATTCCTCACAAATTCATAGTCGATACGCCTTCGATATTGTCCATCTTTTCTTAATCCTTTGAATGGTGCAAAAAATACATCATGGGTTTTTTTCCTAATCATGTTTAAACGTTGATTTAGTATGTCTATATCAATTTTGCGATCTACACTTATACGAGTTATTAACCGATCACTGTATATGACTCGTCGTTTAATTTCGTCTCCTCTACAAAATCTAATAGTTTCCTCTTTTGTATTATCTATTGCATATAGACCAATTTTTCCATTTGGATCATTGAATTTAATTTTTATTTTATGATTATTCTGTTTTGGCATATATTTTTCCAACTTGTTCAATTTTCCAATATTAACATTATCGTAATAAACATCAGTATCATTTACTTTATTTTTATTAAAAAGTCCAATACATACAGGATGATCAGTATCTACAAAAAGTTTTTTATTTATGAAAATAATTGATGTTAGTCTTTCTCTGAATAATTTAGTTCTTAAAAATGTACCCGGAATTATAAAAGCCACATTATCACATTTTGTTAATGCTAATTCTAGACATATTTTATATAAATTATCATGTTTTGTATCTGGGAAAAATACTTTATTTCGCTTTGCAAAATAATTGGTCAGCCATGGAGGATTAGTAATGCAAGTTTTGTATCCGGTGGGAAAATCAACTATAGTATTTTTTCTTTTTACAATTTTATTTTTTGGATCTATATCATATGAGCAAAATTTACCACATAATTTTTCTTGTTTTAACATAGTAATAATATTATTGGCTCCTGCAAATGGTTCTAAGATCTTAGATTTTGTAATCTTTGATTCTTTTGCCCATTTCTTAAACGGCAATAATTTGAATGGATTGTTAATTGTATAATACACTCCATTTTCACGCTTTTCTTCAATAGTATCTAACCAAGGTGTTTTCATAATCTGTTTTGACATTATACCACATCCTCGTTTATTATGTTCACTTTTCCAGATTTTGTAATTTTTATTACAAGATTATCGGGGGTTTTAAAAAAATCTAAAATAGGTTTTGGCAATGTGGTCATACAGCCACGTCGATCATCATAATGTAAATGAATTCTGAATATTTTTTGATCTTTCTTCCATTTTGGCATACTGTATTTACAATTTACCCCCTTATAAAGATTAATACGATCCCTAGTGATAGTAATATTATTATATCCCTAGTGATAATAATATTATTATATCCCTAGTGATAATATCACATATGAACAAAAGAATCAAACAGGCAAGGCAGATTCTCAAGGAACCAGACAACGTGTCTCAGATCGCCATCGGCAAATTCAAGGTAGTTTCACAGTCCGATCAGAACAAATTCTATACTATTTCAAAGACAGACTCCGGTCTCATATGCGAATGTCCTGACCATATTCACAGGCATTCGGACTGCATGTTCGAAATTAATTGACGGGATGCCTGGATTGCGTGTGTTTACTATATCGGTGAATTTGTTCCTGATTATCTGTTGTACGTCTAATCGTGTTATCGGCCTGTTTGGGTCTATTTTGTGGTAATAGTCAAAAATGTCTGTTTCCAGTGGAATACGTGCCGTGGCACTCTTGTCGTAATCGGAAAACGCTGCGCCCATATGTGGAAATTCATATTCCGTTTCATTCAGGACTATTTTGAGATGATTGCTTGCAAGATTCATCGCCTGATTTTGTGACGATTCGGTTTCAATTTGAAGTGACACTAGATCAATATGATTCACCTTGTACATAAATTGCCTCATCGGTTTACAGCATACCTTGGGTCAACAACAATTCCATCCTGTGCTCCAAATAGGGGTAATTTTAGCCTGTGATCAATATTTGATCGGATCATAGTGGGCCGTATATGTATTATTGCGATCATCCCGCAATCCTCTTTTAAGCCATTTAGAGTCTAATTTTGCACATAATTGTCCTGCTTGACGTACCGGGATGGCCGCAGGGGGTAAAAAAACATCTAAATACATTCGCACCTGACTCTTGAGCATGCCGGAGATAATCTGCGAGGACTGTGGAAAGAGGCTTTACCACGAAAACCAGACCACGCTGGACATTGAAAACAAGATTCACAAGAAATTCTGCCGCAAGAGGGAGGGCGAGACGCACAGCTATATGCACAAAGAACACGGCCACGATCAGACCTTTGATCCGGAAAGACAGGCAGATACCGAGGGCAGGCCGGTACTCAAAAAGTAAATCTAGCCGTCATTCTACTGGTGATCTGTTGCCAAAACGATACGATTTTGACGTCATAGTGGTGGGGGGAGGCCCCGCTGGATCCTCTGCTGCATACGCCTGCGCAAGGGACGGCTCTAGCGTGGCCCTGCTAGAAAAGGAGGAGTCAATCGCGCAAAGCGTCAGGACCAGCGGGGTCACCTGGATATCCGACGCAGAATCCCTCGGTATTCCGGACAGTCTTTACAATCCGGTGAGAAACTATTCCTTTTGCTCGCCAAACAATACAGTCACAATCAGCTCCAAAACCCCGATGGCAGCAGTACTGGACGTCAGAAAAACATACAGGTGGCTGGCAGAACAGGCAAGGGAGCAGGGCGCGGAAATCTTTACGGGGACTGTTGCCACCGGCGTGCTAAAGGACGATGCTGGCAGGATAGCCGGAATAGCTGCAGGCGATGGCGACTCGCGCCGGGAATTTTTTGCAAAGACCGTCATTGACGCAAGCGGGTTTGCCTCTGTTGTCTCTAAATCCATGGGGCTAGTAGAACGGTGGAAGAGGTTCGGGGTGGGCGCCGAATACGAGATGCGCGCGCAGGGCGCCGATGCGCACACGTGGTGGCTGATGGTAGGCCAGCAGTATTCGCCCGCCGGATATGCCTGGATATTTCCGCTGGGCGGCGACAGGGTCCGCATAGGCGTGGGAATCGGCAGGCCGGAATCCGGCGTGGATCCTGCCAAAAGACTCGATGAGATAATTGCAAAAAAGCTGGGACCCATAGGAAGTCTCGGAGGCCTTGAGCTCATAGAGTCCCATTACGGCCTGATTCCAAACGACGGCCTTTCCCGCAGGACCGTACACGACAACCTCATACTGGTGGGAGACTCTGCGGGACAGGCAAACCCGCTAGTACTTGAGGGAATCCGGTACGCCATAAAGTTCGGCCGGCTTGCCGGCGGCATAGCAAGCCGGGCAGTCAGGAATGGTGATACGTCAAAAAAGGCCCTTTGGCGATATGAGAGGCAGTGGCGCGCGGAAATTCAATCAAAGATACGCTCCGCAGGCAGAATACAGGACAGGTGGATTGGCCTGACTGACAAACAGTGGGACGCCGAGCTTGACGCCATCAGGGAGCTTGACGCAAAAGAGTTTGTCGATTTTATAAAGGCCGACTTTGGGCTCCAATACGCCGCAAGGCTGGCATCGCGCCATCCACACCTGGCAGTGCGGCAGCTATTCGGAATGGTAAAAGACGCAGTGCGCGCTAGTCCACGGTGAAAAAGTCGGTGACCAGTGTGCCGTGATAGTCCAGCTGCGCCACGTACGTGCCTGGTTTTAGCGGCAAAAACACAGTCTCGCTGAACTGTCCTGATGAGGAGTCCTTGAGGAATATCTCGTCGATCTGTTTCTTTTTCTGGTCAAACACGTCCACAAAGAGGTCCTCGCTGAAGACCAGCGTCTTTTTTACGGCGCCGGCAAGCACGAGCTTGCCGTTGTCATAGCTCACCTCGATTACTGCGTTCTTTGACCTTTCTGGCAGGTACCTCTCGATTGCAGTCGTCAGCGTCGTTATGCCCCTCTTTGCCTTTTGCGCGTCCTTGTCCTCCAGCGCCTTTTCAATGTCAAGCATCAGATCGCCGAACCTGTCGTTTTTGTAATTGTCGCCGCCAAAGGACTCGATGAACGACTCTAGCTCCTCAAACTCCCGGGCAAGCTCCACTATACTAAGATCCTTGTCGGTATAGTCGTAATCCACCACCTTTGGCACATAGACTATCTGCGAGGCCTCTGTGTTCTCCCACTCTAGTGACACTATGTACATCCCGGGCTCCGTGGGGGAGTGCCACCTGGTCAGGAACTCGCCCTGCCTCGTGTCTGTGAACTTTAGCTCGTTTTGTATGTTGGCGTCCTTGTCGTATATCGTCAGATAGATGTTCTGCCTCCAGTCGATCATCTTGTTGAGGTATCCGGAGAGCACCCAGTTTGCGTCCTCCTGGTCATATGATATGTCGAATATTATCCTGTCGTGCTTGAGGGCCAGGTTTTCCCCCAAAAAGTCCCCGATCTCCAGTATCTTTGACTCGGCGTCGATGAAATTGCCGCGATCTATCAGGTCGTATGCGTCGCTTGTAAGATCCGAATACTCGTCGGCGTGCGGCTCAAAGTTTACATTGTAAAAGTTCTTTACTGCAACGTTCATGACCTCTATTCTCTCGCGGAACTCTATCTTTTTTAGCTCGTCAAGGTTGTAGCCCTTTTTGGAGCCGTACGGATCCTTGGCGTACGCCGAGGTGACTAGCTGCCATTCTGAGAACATCTCGCCTACCAGGTCGTCTGCCCTGGCCAGCTCGTCGTTTATGACAAGCTCGCGAATCTCGTCAAGCCTCACGTTCATCGACTCTGCAAAGTCGGTAAATCCTGGCAGGAACCTCTTGCTGATCAGGCTGGACTCTACCAGGTTCTCGATTGATTTTATCCTCTTTAGTATGTCGCCTGCGCGAACATTGTACGCATCCTTCGTATACGACTCTAGATCCGCCCTTATCGCGGGGACCGCCTCGCTTACCCCGACTAGCAGCACCTCTATCCTGTCGATTCTGCTCACGGTGGGATTGCCCGCCTCTATCTGCTGGGCAGTCTCAATTATCCTCAGCGCGTCGTTGATTTTCAGTATGTTGTCATAGTCTGCCTGCAAGTTTGCCTTTGCCTTTAGCTTTTCGTACTCGAACTTTAATATCGTCAGCGGGCTGCGCTTTTCTCTGAACTCGTTGATGGATCGGTCGAACTCTGAGACTATCAGCAGCATCTCTGGGACGGAGCGGGCCATCTTTATCTCCTCTAGCAGGTTCTCCCACCCGTCGACGATTCCGCTGTCTATACTAGTCGACTCTGAAATCTCCACCACCTTTGTGATTCGCGAGGAAATATCCACAATGTCCCTCATGTTCCTGATCTCAGTTGCCGCATCGAGTATGTCGTCGACTGACGTTGCAAGCCTCAGGTCCGACTCTAGATCCCTCCAGTCCGGCATTATCACGTTTGCCAGATCCGAGTTGCTTTTTGAATCCCTGCTGATGAACCTGTCCACGTTGTCCAGGTCGCGCAGCAGCAGGGCGGCGCTGTGCAGCTTTGTGACCTTTTCTTTTGGCTCCAAGAGATCCTCGATGCTGCCCTTGTCTGCCAGTGAGGCCCTGCGCGACTCCCACTCGTTTTGAACCAGCCGGTAAAGCGGGCTGTCCTTGCGGGATATAACATCAAGGTATCTTGCCTCAGTCAGCAAGTCCAGCAGGTCGTTGAGCTCAGTTGCGTATATGGGGGCTGTCCCCCGCGAAAAGATAAAGGCCAGCTCTTCCTTTACGTCCTTGCTCAGGATAAAGCCCGTCTTGGTCATCAGGTTCTGGACTGTCTGCTCCAGCTCTGCAAACGACAGCGCCTTTCTTTTGACCTTGATCGGATCCACGTTCTTTATGGATACAAACACGTCGTTTAGCTTGTCGATTGCGGCCTTTTTGTCGCCGATCTCATAGTAAAAGACTGCCGAAAATATGTCCCGGTCTATGTCGTTTGCAATATCAAATGAAAACTTGTCCTCCTCAAGCAGGCCCGTCGTAGTGTCCAGTGCGGAAATCACCGCGGGCCTAATACCGGGATCAATCTCGTGTATCTCGTCGTCTGCCACAAAGTCGAGCCACAAGTCGGTGTAAACGCCCTCGACTTTCTCAAGGGAGCCGCCGGCAGTGGCATTGCCCAGCCTGTACGTGTATTCCGTCAGCGTCGTGCCGACGTTTTTCTCAAGCGAGGCAATCTTTTGGCTTGTAAGGTCCGCTGCAATGTCAAGATAATTCCCGGGGGAGGGTTTCTGGTAAATCTCTGAAGTGGTGGTAAATTCCGCGCTAGCCGAGCTGTCGCCGTAAAACACCCTGACGTCGTACCTGCCCTCCAGCCCGCAGATGCTTCCCTGCAGCGGAATCTGCTCTGTGAGGAATATCCCGTTTGAGAGCGGGGTCAGCTGCTGTATGTTGCAAATGTCGCCGTCGGGGTTGATTATCTGCAGTATCAGAAAGGACTCGGCCTCGACCTGCGTTATGCTGCCAAAGAGAAAGACCAGGTCTCCGCGGTCAAATTCGCCGAAATTGTCCTGTATTACTATCTTGTCGGTGCTTTGGGCCGCAGCATAGGCGGGAACCAGCATCAAAAACGCCAATGCAACCATCGCGGCAGTCAGGTTCAATACGATTCAACCGCAACCGGACATACTTAAAACTTGGGCATCATTGCTTCTATCTGGACAGAATCGATACTTTGAATCATGACAAACAAAAACACCGTGCGACGGACAAGGTGGGCAGGACCTTCGATGAGTGGGCGCTAGACGGGCGCTCAGAGCGCATGGAGGCAGAACACGGCAAAAGCGTCATGAAGCTGCTGCGGTCTGTCCCCTTTGAGCGGCCGTTCTCCTTTCTGGATATAGGGTGCGGCAACGGCTGGGTGGTAAGGGCAGTCTCTGGGCTGGAAAAGTGCACCAGGGCGGTGGGAATAGACAAGAGCAAAAACATGATCAAAATCGCAAGATCAAAGTCCCGCTCCAAAAAGGAGCTGTACGTGGAGACTGGCATCGAGTCGTGGGGGTACGGCGGGACATTCGACTATGCCTTTGCCATGGAGTCGATATACTATTCGGATTCCGTGCAAAAATCAGTCGCAAAGGTGTTCCGGATGCTAAATGACGGCGGCGAGTTTTTTTGCGGCACGGATTTTTACAGGGACAACAAGGCCACGTCGGACTGGCCAGAGATGACGGGCCTGCGGATGCATCTGCTGTCGCGGGCAGAGTGGAAAATGGCGCTTGCCGGTGCGGGGTTTCAAACCAGGTCCGTGCAGATAAGGGATCCCGCAAGCAGTAAAAAATGGAGGCGGGATTTTGGAACGCTGTTTGTAATAGGCCTCAAGTGCTAGATCTGCGGAACCTGAGGAGTGCAAAAACTATCGCAACAGCCGCCAGAACCGCCACTATTGCCGGGGCGTACTGTGTCTCTGGCTGCTCTTTTTGCGGATCCGTCCGGACTGCGGGAAGCTCTGTGATGGCGTCTGTCGCAAAAAAGCTGGTGGCATAGCCGTCCGGCCTCAGGACGTCATCGGACACTGCAAACAGCTTTAGATCATTTGCGCCGCCGCCCAAAAGCCTGCTTTGGGCTCCGGTCAGCACCAGCAGGGCCGAGTCTGACTCTATCTCTATTATACCCGATGAGACGTGCGAGCCCGTCGTGTTTGTGAAAAAATAATGCAGCCTCGAGGCATATTCTGTGGATACCGGTATGGATACTGTCTGGCCTATCCGGACTAGATCCGGCACGGACACGCCGGTGATCCTTGGGAATCTGACATGCTCGAATTCGCCCCAGTATCCGGCGCCAAACGGGTACGAGTCGTCTGCAAACGCGTTGATCTGAATCGTCCTTGACTCTGGGGAATACCTGTCCAGATAAAACGGCCCGTTGCTGATCACTGCGTGATTATTCGCGTCTATCCATTCCAGTGATGCCTGGTATCTTTGTATGTGGCCGTCGCCTGCGACGAATCCCTCCAGCGGCCTTGGAACGCTCCCCGAGTCCCGTAGCTGCGCAATGCCCTCCCTGATTATCGCCGCATCGCGCGGGACAATAAGAGAAAGCCAGTTTATCCCCTTGCTTGTTGCCGAAGAGCGCGAAAATGCCGCCTTGCCGTCGATTACGGCCTGCTCCATTGCCGCCTGAATCTCCCACGGCGTGGAGCTCCAGACTGACGCCCAGTGTGCAATCTCTGACTCGTCAAAGTGCCAATAGTCCGTGTAAACCTCGATGGTGTCCGCATCTATCGGCCTTATGCCCACCAGCGTGTTTACCAGCTGTGCTGCCCTGGGGGTGTATTCTGCATCAAACGTCCTGTCGCCTTTTTGCTGCTCAGAGCCCCACTCTAGCGTAAAGTACAGCGAATACAGCACGTCGCTCATCTCCATTGGCCGCCCGTGGTGCCAGTCGCCCAGCAGGAGATCAAAGGTAACCTTGCTTGTCGCCTGCGTTCCCGCAGGTACTTTTAGCCACCGCTGTTCCTGGACATTCCAGATTATCGCATCGCTGGGCACCATTATCTTTCCGTCCGGTCCGGCAGTCTCTGTATGCCAGTCGGTGCGGACAGGAAAGCTCTTGCCCGTATACGGGTGCTTGAAGACGCCGGGATCAAAGAGCGCGTCCCAGATGTACCTGCTGTACACGTCACTCATGCCCACCACGGGATTCCACGCCCCCTGATAGATGTGCTTTACGCCGATCGCAAGCGAGTCAGAATCCGACCTTGAATTGATGGGCGTAAACCTGCCTGGCACGCCTGCGCCAAAGTCGTTTATCACGCCGTCAACACCGTCGTTTGCCACGTACCGGTTGATCGTGCCTGCCAGAAAAATCCGCACCGACTCGCCGATTCCCTCTATAGTGGCGTCCTGGATTAGTCCTGCCCTCTCCTGCGGCGTGCTGAAATTTCCGGTATAGATTTTCTGGGTCAGCGAATCCAGCCGGTCGTTCTCATAGTTCCAGTACGAGGGATCGTTGAATCCCGGCATGTTGGAGAACCACGGCGAGTACATCTGGCTGAGCCCCAGCGAGTCATACCTTACAAACGCCGACCGTCCGGCCCACCCCTCGGTGTATACGGACCACTTTAGCTCAGACGGATCAGAGCCATACACTATAACGAATGCCTTGTTCAGATCGCCATAGTCCCTTTTCACGGCAAACCCCAGCGACTCTAGCTCAGAGGCCAAGAGCTCGCCGATTGACTTTCTTATTGGATCGTCGCTGCGAATAAACACGGATATCTCTATGGGCGCGCCGTCCATTCTCCACTGGCCGTCTGACTGGCCTGCGCCTGCGTCGCGAAGCGACCCGCCTATGATCTCCCCTGCCAGCGACGGGTTGTACTTGAAGTTAAACGACTCTGTCTGCTCTAGAATCGCAAGATAGTCGGGGTCATACGGGCCGTAATTGGAGATCATTACGGTCCCAAAGCCGCCCATGAGCTCATTTACTATTAACTTTCTGTCCACCAGATAGTTCAGGGCGTACCTGACCTCCTTTATTGAAAACGGGTTGAACTCTTTTGATGCCGCCGGATTCACAAGCAGGCTGTACGAGCCGCCCGTCGAGTCAAAGACCTGTATGCCCTCCCTGTCCTTGGGGCTCTCCAGCCGGTCTGATGAAATCCTGTAATAGTACATGTCAAGGTTTCCGTTCCTGACCTGCTCCAGTGCGGTGTTTTCATCCAGGTACTGGATGAACTGTACGCTGTCCACGTACGTCCCCTTTTCTGCAAGGGCCGGTACCGCCGGGGCGACAAGCAGCACCATGCACGCCAGCAATAGCCTCATCAGCCAGACTCGGGGCAATTCTAGTTAAAGGTCTTTCATGTAATGGTCTATGCGAATGCCTGCGCGGATTTTTTTATAAAACATTTATCTGAATCACATTGCTTGGAATCTGCAATGCGTGACATACACTGCTATATTCCGGGGATAATCCCGGGGGGAGTATCGGTGGCGGATTTTGCGGCTGCTGCGGGAATCGATCGGGCCGCCGCAAAAGCAGTCCTGTGTGATCTGGTAAGACACGGCATTGGCAGCACGGACGGCCGCGTGTTTGATTTTTCCGAGGCCGACCGCCTGAGGGCGGCCATACTCGCCCTGGAGCGCGGGGCGGCAATTGATGCCGTAGCCGAAAAGCTGGGCTGGCGGGATTTTGAGGGGCTCGCCGCCCAGATACTGGGGGAAAAGGGCTTTGCCACGATGAGAAACCTGGTGCTTAAAAAACCGCGCATGGAGATCGACGTGGTGGGAATAAAGCACGGAGTAGCCATGCTCATTGACTGCAAGCACTGGAGGAAAAACAGCGACTCTGCGCTAAGGACGATGGTCCAAAAGCAGATCCAAAGGACCAGGCACTATGTGGACTCTACTCCCGGTGCAGTCGCAGCGCCGGTTATAGTGACGCTGTACCGGGACGCAGTCGGCTTTATAGACGGGGTTCCGATAGTCCCGATATTCCAGTTCTCGTCGTTTGTCGACGAGTTTTACGGCAACATGGACGGGATGAGGACTATAAAAAAAGACTAGACACGAACAGTATCATGCTGCATGTCATAAACGTCTTTGTCAGGCGCAGCGAGTTGTCCATCGCCTTTGTATAGTCCTCAAAGATCTTTGGGCCCATGATTTTCACCTGCGTGTGGTTTTCCAGTATTTCAAACGCGGCGGGCTTTACAATCCGGTCTGCGTGCCTTGCAATCTGCAAGTACCAGTCGGCGATCTTTTCCTTTTTTGTCACCAGTCCGAACTGATAGTACCCCTGCTTTGTCCTGACCAGCGTCTGCGTAAAGTGGGTGTCTGACGTGCAGATCTCCAAGAGCCTGTATCCGCTTTTCTCAAGATGCGAGACGACAAACTCGCGCACCCCGTTTTCCATATTGTTCGAGTCGGCCCAGCCAAAAAAGTACTTTTTGCCGTTTACCTTTAGGCACAGTATCCCGAGCCCGCCCAGCCCCAGGTCGGAGGCCTGCAGGTCCATCGACTTTGAGTTGGCGTATCCGAACTCTAGCCTATAGCTCTCCTTGGTTATCATCGTGTCGAGGCACGACTTTGCGGCCTTTAGCATGTCCTCGGAGTCCATCTTTGAGATCTCCTTTCCCATCGCGTTGTGGCAGTCCACCAGCATCGTGCGCTCAAAGTTGCGGTTCTTTGAGTACTGGTCGATCTCGCTTTTGATATAGCTTGGAAGATCCTCCATTCCGTGCGGTGAGAGCGACATGAACAGCAGGACGTTTTTTCCAAAAAGCAGGCCGACTACCCTTGCCTTGTTTATCTGGACCGTGACAGGCTCTGTACACGTGAGGCCCTCCTGCGAGATGTCGCTATCTGAGAGGCTCTCAAGATAGTTTTCCACCTGCTGTTTTGAGGGAAGGTTGAGTGCGTGATCAGAGATGCTGTGCATTACGATTGCCGACGAGTCGAGATTCTTGTAGATCAGATACGGTATGTTGCTTCCGCCTATCGGGTGGTACGGGCCCGGATGAATTTCCGGCAGCACCAGCCTGACGTCGGTCTTTCCGTCGCTTGTCTGCAGCCTGATCTGCGATGTCGACACCCTGGACTGCTTTGAGCACCCCTCTATCATGGTCTCGATCTCCGAGTAATCGTTGCGGCGCGAGGAAAGGTATGCCTGCACCAGCTTGTGCGTGCTCTGTATGTGCGGCCTTCCTGCCTTGTCCGTAAGATACGACCAGACCGTGGCGATTATCAGAAACGCAGTGCCGTACCCCAGTGCCACGGGATCATACAGCACCGACTCGAGTCCAGCCGGCACCATTGCTACGAGCATTCCGATCGGCTGGATGAGACACAGGGCCCACGCCCTCCTCAGGCTTACGCCAAGGGTGGTGGTGAATATGCCTATCCTAAAGCTTGCAAAGATAAACGCGCCCAGCGTGACATAGAACAGCGGCGGCTCTGGCTTTGCAAGTACGTAAAACGCGGCAATTCCGGTCATGCAGATCAAAAACCAGATCAGGTTGCCAAACAGCGACAGGTGCAGCACTTTAGAGTATTCCTTGTTCCTGATGAACCTAGAGTCGAGCAGCTGCGATGCGACCAGGACTGCGACTACTGAGGCCATGGGAATAAGGACGTCGCCGTCCTGCAGGTATCCCAGGTATGTCGCCGCTACTATGGCGCACGCCAGCAGGACTGATATCGCAAGCGACAGATAGTACGATGATGGAGTAAACAGCGTTACGGAATATTTGCTGTGT
Organism: Cenarchaeum sp.; assembly: GCA_965212015.1. Lineage (GTDB taxonomy): Archaea > Thermoproteota > Nitrososphaeria > Nitrososphaerales > Nitrosopumilaceae > Cenarchaeum. The sequence goes on along the minus strand of OZ243037.1, from coordinate 1,037,920 downwards.
ATCCTCGATACGTCGCCAAAGGACTCTGTCATTTCGGCATCACGTGATCAGGAACTTGTCCATAAGCCAGGACAGGACTATCAGGCTGATCGGGATGGAGACTACTATCTTTGGGTCGATCTTGAAGCCCTTGGTCTCGTCCTCAAAGAACCTCAGCAGGCCCGCGCTTGACGCCGGCAGCGGCGCACCCTTCTTTTTGCTACTCATGGTCAGATAATCAGGAATGATTTTTACTTAAAAACTTTTCACGATGCCGGATCTCGGGCCCCTACTCCTTTAGCCCCTTGTACCTGTTCCGTATGGTGACCTCAGTCACGTTTGCCGCCTCGGCTATGTCCCTCTGGGTCCTATCCTCGCCGTTTTTGACGCATGCCAGATACAGCGCAGCAGCTGCCAGGCCCATCGGATCCTTGCCTGCCGATTCCTCGTTTTTTTGCGCTTTTTTTAGCACAATGGTGGCGTACCGCTTGGTCTTTTCTGAAATGTTTATGGTGCTTGCAATCCTTGCAACGCACTGAATCGAGTCGGTGACGGGCATTTTGAGCTCCAGCTCATAGTGCAGCAGCCTGTAGCACCTTGCAATGTCCTTTCTTTTTATGTTGGCCGCATCGGCAATGTCCTTTATCGTCCGCGGCGTGCCCGTCTCCCTGCATGCTGCATAAAGCGACGCGGCAAGCAGCCCAGAGATGGATCTGCCGCGCACCAGGCCCTTTTCTATGGCCTTTCTGTAAATGTATGCGGACTTTTCAATCACGCTGGGCGATATTGTAAGCTTGTCCTTGAGCCTGCTCAGGTCGCTCAGGGCCGTCCTGAGGTTCCTGTCGGCTGCCTGGCTGGACTGGCTTCTGCTGTCCCACGTCCGCAGCCTCTCTATGGTGCTCTTCATCGACGAGGACAGCGGCTTTCCGGCCGAATCCCTGTTTACTGCGCCGATCTTTGTGGACAGGCCCCTGTCGTGCATTGTAAGGGATGTTGGCGCCCCGGTTCTCGTGGGATCCGTGCCGCCGTCCTTGGAAAACGATCTCCATTCGGGGCCGGAATCCTCCGTCTTTTCTGATATTACATAGCCGCATTTCTGGCAGAATTTTTCGCCAGTCTCGCCGTCAGTCAGCATGGAGTTTTTTCCGCACCGCATACAGTTTGCCTCGCTTTTATAATTGCCCCGAACCATTTCTAGACGCCCTACCTGATCCTCGTCGTGGCGGTTCCCGAGGCGCCTGCCCTGCCTGTGGCGGGTGGCGCGACGCCGGAACTTGGCGCTAGCGTACATAGAAAACACGGCATATGCTGTACCGGCTTTTATGCCTCATTTAAACTACATCTCTTTGCGCAGTCTGGTCCGGGGTTCTGTCGCATGCCAGTCATGCGGGCTTTTGCCTCATCTTGTTGATGACGCCCACGAGTGAGTCCATGGACTTTAGAATGTCCTGCTGTTTTTTGTGGTCCGTCTCTTGGCCCAGCTCCTGGCTGAGCGCCTGCAGCTTTTTCTCCAGGCTTTTAACCGGATCCTCCTTTTGCACTTTGGCCTTTTCTGCCTCCTTTGGCTCCCTGCCGCAGCCGACGCACAGGGCGTGGCCGTCCTGCATGACCCTTACGCCCTTGCAGTACGGGCACGGATCTGCTAGCAGCGTGGCCCCGTTTAGGAGCATCTCTACTGCCTTTTTTCGTAGCTCGTCTGCCATGATCCAATGGGACTGTCCGTTCTATAAAAAATCCATTGGACGGCAGACAGGCGTGCCTTGTGCCTGCGAATCCATGGCCATACCCGCACCAGGCGCCGGCAGTTGACACGGCCAGTGCGGGGGGCCGCACATTCCGCCCAACTGCCGTGATGCGAAATTTACGCCCTGCTCTGGCAGGCGGGCACAAACTTGATACTGCGATAAAGCTCGCAGCTGGAATCTGCCGAATATTGTGAATCTAGTCCTTTAGCAGGATCGGAATGACTCTCAAGGCGATGGGAGATACGGCCATGCCGCCTGCCAATATCCCTAAATTGAAATGCTCTATATGGAAACCCCACACGTTAAAGCCCAAAAGAATGGTAATCAGGGCAAAAAATGAGACGATAAATACGGTCAAACCCATCCATGTATTTGCCAACTGTGAGGCTACCTTACGTCGAGTATCCCTTAATTCTTTGACACCATATTCGTCTGCCTGTTTTTTATCCACATCAGTCGGCGTATTTTATGGGGTAGGGGAATCTCCATTCCCTTACTGGACACGTTTCTTTAATTCTTCCTTATAGTATGACTCGATGGCACGATTTGGAATCCGGGTATAGGACTGGTCGGGATCATAATACGTCGACCATGGACTGTCCTCGGCATGCGTGATGGCGATCATCCTTGCCCCCGCTAACGGCCCGTAAAGATCAATTACCTGATCCATAATCTCCTTGTCCTTTTCATCAAACATCTTGTTCAGCACATCCCTTACACAATCCAAATTTCCGTCACTCATGGAAAAGTATTCGTCAGCTTTGACAGACTCACCCCCATACCCCTTGAATGTGTGATAAATGGCAGGAATTACCGGGCCGTACTTCCATGCTTCAATCTCTTCTTTTATGAGCGATCTGCCGTGTATTCCAAGCATCCAGCCGTGGCTGAAAAAGACGAGTTTGTTTATCTGAAGCGGCGTGAAATTTTCCCTGCCGTTCAGGATGATATGGCCGGCCACACTATGCGCATTTTTTGGCAGTCTGGGAATAGGCTGTTCCATCAGTGAATATGTGCGTAAATGGGCGTTAAAAGTTTGCCATGGCGCGAGTCTATGTTCCCATGATCGATGCCCATCGGGAGACCAAAATTAAGGGCATATGAAAATGAACAACGACTCCCGCCGGTTGCCATTCACATTCTACTACTACGATACGGGGTTTGTCCATGCCCATGATTGTCGTAATTGGGAGAAATTTCCATGTCTGCCGGCCGCCGGTTGCACAGCCGTCAAGATAAGGCTTAATAGTGTGTATGCGGCATGTATTTCGAACGAATGGCAGTTATTTGTAATACGTGTGGCCTTCCCGAAGATTTGTGCGCTTGTGGTGATTTAGCTAAAGACAGCACCAAGATAATTGTAAGACTCGAGACGCGCCGTTTCAGGAAAAAGGGCACCATGATTGAGGGCCTTGATCCAAAGCTGAACAATCTGGAGAACGTCGCCAAGGAGCTAAAAAACAAGTATGCGTGCGGCGGAACCGCAAAGGACGGCTATGTCTTCCTTCAGGGCGATCACCGCGACACCATAAAGGAGACGCTGGTGCGCCTCGGGTTTGCAGAATCCAGCATCGAGCTGCACTAGCGGAATTGCAAGAAAAGATCCTGCAGGCTCTGGGAATTCCGTTTTCTGCGTCAGTCTCGATCATATTTGGCCTGATGATAATCTCGTTTCCGGTGGGCGCATACGTCGTGTTTGATTCCGAGATTGGAGACGAGATCAACTACCGGTACCCGCTGCAAAACCTGGACTTTCCAATCGGCTGGATTGCCGCGCCGCTTGACCTTGAGCTTGGCGATGCATTCATTGTACTGTGGTGCGCCTATGCTATAGTATTTGCAATCTCTGTGTTTGGGCCAAAGAAAAGCATGTTCGCCGAGCTGGGATCGGCAATGCACCGCGGCGTGCCTGCCTCAAACTATATGGTCGGCATGATACGGTGGTTTGCGATACTGGTCCTGGCATCCGCGCTGATATACGGGGTGCAGGAATACCTCGGAGTTGACACAGCGCCCCCTCCCTTTGAGAACGGGCTGGTGCAGTTCCTTGGCGTCATGCAGGCCCCAATAACAGAAGAGGTCGGATTCAGGCTGGTTCTGATAGGGATTCCGGCGTACCTGATTTATTCCCACAGGGCGTCAGCAAGGCACCTCCTCAGGTCGCTCTGGCACCCGTACAGGCACCTTCACGTGCACGAGAACAAAAAAATCGCCGCACTGATAGTCGTAGTTGCAATACTCTTTGGGGCGGGGCACGTTGTTTTTGGCGAGTCGTGGAGCGGCGGCAAGTTCGTCCAGGCCACTGCAAGCGGGCTGATACTGGGATGGGTGTACTTTAGGTACGGCTTTGCGCCCGCGCTGCTCATACACTGGGCCGCCAACTATTTCGTCTTTTCATACGCGTTTTTGATAGCCGATGTCAACTCTGTGACGGTCAATGACGCGTTTTCGCACTCCATGATGCAGACGATCGAGGGCATAATCGTGCTGGCCGGCTGCGTCTCTGTTGCAATGATGCTGATACGCCGCCGAGTCTCCAAAAAAGGCCCTAGAGGTTTAGCACCACTTTGAGGCCCTTGTACCTGTTACGTATGGTGACCTCCGTGACTCCTGCCGCCTCTGCCACGTCCCGCTGCGTCTTGTTCTCGTTGTTCGTCACGCATGCCACGTACAGCGCGGCAGCAGCAAGGCCCATGGGATCCTTGCCGGCAGATATCTTTACCCTTTCGGCAGTCTGGAGTATCTTTGTGGCATCGCGCTTTGTCTTTTCAGAGAGTCCGGCCTTGCTTGCGATTCTTGCCACGCATTTTACGGGATTGACCACGGGCATCTTGAGATCGAGCTCCCGAAGAAGCAGCCTGTAGCACCTTGCAATGTCCTTTCGCTTGATATTGCTAGAGTTGCCAATGTCCTTGAGCGTCCTTGGCGTCTCGGTGTCGCGGCAGGCGGCGTACAATGCTGATGCGATCAGCGCAGAGATGGAGCGGCCCCTGACCAGCCCCTTTTCCAGGGCCTTTCTGTAAATGTATGCGGCCTTTTCAATGACTGCGTCGCCCACTGCCAGCTTGTCCTTTAGCCTGTCCAGCTCGCTGAAGGCCTGCCTGAAATTCCTGTCTATTGGCTCGTGGACCTGGCTCCTGCTGTCCCACGTCCTTAGCCGCTCAATCGTGCTTCGCATGGATGCAGAAAGAGGCTTTCCGGTGGCGTCCCTGTCTGCGGTGCCGATTATGGTCGCAAGTCCCATGTCGTGCATGGCAAGCGAGGTCGGCACGCCGGCCCTGCTCCTTCCGTCGTTCTCCTCCTTGGAAAAGGAGCGCCATTCGGGCCCCGACTCTGCTATCTTGTCAGTTATCACAAAGCCGCACTTGCCGCAGAAATTCTCGCCGGTGCTTGCGTCAGTCACCAGAGACCCCTTGCCACAGCGCGGGCATTTTGCCTTTTGATTGCTAGTTTTTACCATCTCAAATCGTCACATCCATTTTTCCTTCTATATAACCATTACTGCAACATTGCTTATAAAGTTTACTAACGGATTATTTACGGTGGGATCCAAAAAGTCGTTCCCCCCCTCACTCGACATGGCATTCCTCCCCGCTCTGCTCGTCAACAACTGTCGTCCCCACGGCCTTTAGTACAAAGTCTATCATGGACGTGTTCTCCGGTATGGAACCGTTGGCCTGATACGGCGAGTATGCGGCAATGCCGTCGGCGATCAGCAATTCGGACCATCGCAGAAATTCAAAGAACATCAGATGAAAATCCAGGATATCTTGCCACAAAAAAGGCCCTAATCCGGCATGCAAAAATCATCGGTTTTTCCCCCGTGACTGTAAGGATTAAAAATTACTGTTTCCAAATAGCATTTTTGAATCTTTCACATTATTTGGAAATAGGCATTTTTGTCTCTAACGTCCCACTTCCAAACCCTGTACCCCACTATCAGCATTCCGATCATAATGATGAATGAGAACAGTTGCGAGTCTTTTCCTGAAAATTTCAAGATCCGTGACCTCAACGACGACTAAAAGATGATACGCAACAAGTATGGACGCGCATATCAGCAGGCTTTACGGATATTGAACGCGCATATCCCACCCATCCTGATACTGTGATCACATATGATAAAAATAGGGACGTCGTTACAAGAAATGTTTCATTGGTAAACGCACCGTGTATCGGGATCAGTATTTCAGAAGCGATTGTAAAGCTTTGGGCTATATGGCAAAAACAAAATGAATGGCAATGTGGTAAAAATCCCTACGGTTACTTTCGGCACGTTTGTTGCTATTGGACGTTGTCATGTGAACTAGTCAGCATCTGAGATCAGGTAATAATCATCATCGTCCGGATCCATTTTTATTAAAACTTGGAAATTGCATCTTTTGCACACTGCCAAACGTGTCTCATCAGGATGCTCTCGAATGTATTGGACATCGGACTTGTTTACAATATGGCCCTTGAATTTGCACACCACTTCTACAAAATCATTTTTTGTGACCAGCAAAGCCATGCTAGTATTTCGCAATACGAGTACTTAATTGTATCAGTGATCGAGTTGTGCGTGTGGGATCCAGGAAGTAGGTCCGCACAGTTGCAGAGTGCTACCCCCCTAGAACCGCCCAAATGCGATTCATATCATATATGGACGATTACCTTCTATATGTCTATTGTTTGAGACAATTTGACCTGTGCTATCCTGAAATCTGTTCGCCTTTTACCGGACATCGTACATCTCTCCTGACTGGCCGTCAATAACCGTCGTCCCCTTGGGGGGCATCTTTTTTGCGAATGCCTGGACAGGCGTGTCATCATTGGGGGACATGTGCGGCCTGTCATGGTTGTACCACCTCAGATCGCCTGTACGCTGCATTATGGCCTCAAACTCGGGCAATTTACGCTGTATCTCCCCGCGCAGCCTTTCTAGCTTGCCGCTGGTCTGCGGATGCCTCACACGGGCAAGCAGGCAGGGTGAACTACTTTTTGGACAGGATAAAACGGATTATTTGCGATCCGGATTCGGGACGGATGGCCCGGATTGCAGGCATTTGGCCCGCCGGACTCGGTTTTCATGCAGATCGTGCGTTTTTTCGTAATTTTATGGCGGGTGCGCCACTCTCCCTGCCGCATCAGATCAGGCAAATTTTATTGTCTGCCAGCACTTTTTTGCTGGGATATTCGTCGTCTGAGAGATACTCTATGCTGCCGATATTGTACCGGTTCACAGTCTGGATTGTATGTGTCCAGCCAATGCAGGCATCGTCATCTAGAACGGACAGCCCGTTTAATGTCACCTGTTTGTCCAGACCTATCATGTCGAAAAATTCCGACTCTTCTGCCAGCCGGGCTAGCAGTATGCTGTACTGTTCTTCCACATCCACGTCAATGCGCCAAAAAAAAAAGCCGGACTCGGCGTATCCCTCGCTTATGATGTCGGTGACACTCTGTACGTCACGCCGTCTTTGCCAGGATTTCGTACTGTGACTCCGAGCCGTGCCATCCCACAAGGCTGTCTTCTCTGATGTACTTGTTGGCGGCGCTTGTAAAGACGTAATTTGCACAGGATGAAAAGCACATCTCGTCTGCTATCTAGCTTTCGTGTACGATTTCCCCGATGTCCCTTCCGGCCGCCGTGTCGCCGCCGGAATTTATGACAATGGCATCCACGTCCTGATTCACATCCATCACCCGCCTGAATTCCTCATAGCCCTGTGTGTTTATGGCGCCATTATAATACACCGTATCGCCGTCCGCATAAATCTCAAACCATTCCTCGTCGCTCTCAGTACTTGACGCATAAAGCGCGGTGCTGGACGCGGCGGCGGCAAGGGCGACGATTATGTTTCAGGTCAACTGCACACTGACATGCCGGCCTCGTAATAACAGATTACAGTCATGTGAAATTGATCAACAGTTGAGCTGGAGGCGCGCGCAAAATTCCTGCCTGCGCAATTCCCGCATCGGCGTACTGGCAGGCGTTGCCAGTTCAGGGGATCTGCCTGCGTCGCGTCCCCGCCTGTGCCATCCTGACTAGCTCCTCAAGCTCATCGTCACCGCCGGCAATACCCTGCACCTCTTTTTTTGAAATTCCGCCGCCAATGTCCGCTGCCGCCCTCAGCGCACTCTTTACCACCTCCGGGCTGGGATCTGCAAGACACCCGTGAATCTCTTTGCGCGCCTGCCCTGCGCCGAGAAACCCCAGCGCCCCAAGTGCGCACTCGCGCACCATGGATTCCGGATCACCTGTCATCTCTGCAATCCTGTCGATTCCGCCCCTGTCCCCGCGGTTTGCCAGGATTAGCGCGCAAAAACCCCTGACGTTTCTTTTTTCCGAGTCGAGGCCCTCGATAAGGCATGCTTCGGCCTGCCTGCCTGCCATCAGGCATCCAAAGGCCTCGCCGCGGACCTCGATGTCTGCGTCATCCAGCCTGGCAGTGACTAGCCGCATCACGCCGGGGTCCTTTGACTCTGCAAGACCCTCAAGACACCGGATCTTTTCCTGCTTTGAGCTGCCCTCCAGGATCCTCCTTGCCTCGGCTTGACTGCATGCCATGGGAACTGTACGGGGGTGTTTTTCATAAAAAGCCTCGTTTTCTGGCAGATCCCTATCCTAGATTTAAATTATCGACGGGCGCCTGATGTACCATGACAACTGAAACAAGAGACACCATCTACATAGGCAAAAAGCCGCTGATGGCATACGTGACATCGACTCTAATGCAGCTAGCAAACCTGCCCGCCGTTAGCATCAAGGCCAGGGGCATGAGCATCGGACGCGCCGTGGATGTATCGCAAATCATCGTGCGAAAATCCGAAAATGCCGGATATATGATAGGCAACATTCACCTCGGATCAGAGACGCTAGAATCTAATGACGGCAAATCCAGAAATGTTTCAACAATAGAGATCGAAGTAAAGAGAAAGACAGCATAGTTGTGTGCTTTACTTGCACAATTTTTTATTTATCCTTTCCAGAGTATCTTTTTTCGAGCTTTTTGAACTTTGGGAGATCCACCAGATCGTTGAACTGATCAAAGCTCACCATCTCCCCCTCCAGCCTCCTTGTGGTTCCCGTCCTTTTTAGCTCCCCCATTATGCGCAGTGTGGCAAACGTGCTCGCATACAGGATTGAGAGCGGGTACAGGACAATCTTGAAGCCCATCCTGTGCAGGGAGGCAGCGGAGCTCATCGGCGTGCCGCCGCCTTCGATCATGTTTGCCACCAGCGGCGCGTTAATCGACTTGCCGATGATCCTCATCTCGTCGACGGATTTTGGCGCCTCTATAAAGATCACGTCTGCCCCGTTTTTCTTGTTTGTCTTGCCGCGCTGTATTGCCTCCTCCAGCCCGTCTGTCGCCCTCGCATCGGTCCGCGCGACAATGATAAAGTCCCTGCTGCTCCTTGCGTCTGCTGCGGCCTGCAGCTTTTCTGCATACTCTTCGCGCGGCACCACCTCCTTTCCCTGCATGTGCCCGCACCTTTTTGGCCACCTTTGATCCTCAAGGAACATGCCAGATGCGCCTGCGGCCTCCAGCTCCCTGACCAGCCTCCACACGCTTAGCGCGTTTCCATAGCCGGTGTCTGCGTCTACAATGACCGGGGCAGACACCGCACTGCAGATTCTTTTTGCGTTTCCGACAGTCTCTGCTGCGCCGACAAAGCCATAGTCTGGCATGCCAAACAGCGTGGCAGACGTGCCATAGCCTGTCTGAAACATTGCCTCAAAGCCGGTCCTCTGCACTATCCTGGCGCCGATGGCGTCATAGACGCCCGGAATTACCAGCGGCCCGTCGCGCCTTATGAGCTGCCTGAGCTTTTTCATCACCCTTGTACGGGGCCGGACCATTTAATTCCCTTTTGGCTTGTTTTTTGCAACCCACTGCTCGTAGATGCCTATCAGGCCGTCAATGTCCGACTCGTCCTCCGAGTATGCCACAAAAATCCCAAAGCCGCCCTTTTTGTCGTGCCCCCTTGCAAAATAGCCCCAGAAACTATCCGGAAGCTTTTGGAAATTCACCGGGTTTTTGGCCACGCCGAGCAGGTTTTTTGCCAGAACGTCTGCCACGGCAGACGCGTCCTTTGGGTCTATCATCAATCTTGGGTGGCGTGATGCAATAAAAGCCTTGAAAAGATCGGGCACTTGCCCGCGGGGCGTTATTACATATTTAACCGCCCAGTTCCTAGTCTGGCTGAAATTGACGGAATCCATAGAGTATGATCTTGTCATCTGCGGCTCCGGCCTGGCGGGCCTGAGGGCCGCCATCTCGGCTGCGCAGAAAAACCCAAAGATCAGGATCGGCGTCGTCTCAAAGGTGCAGGTCATGCGCTCGCATTCGGTCTCTGCCGAGGGCGGCACTGCGGCGGTAATTGCGCAAGACGAGGGCGACTCGATAGAGTCCCACATTTATGACACCATAAAGGGCAGCGACTTTCTGGCAGACCAGGACGTAGTAGAGCGGCTCTGCCGCGAGATGCCCAGGGAGATATACCAGCTCGACCGCTGGGGCATGCCGTGGTCGCGGCGAAAGGACGGCAGGATTGATCAGAGGGCGTTTGGGGGGTACAGCTATCCCCGGGCGACGTATGCGTCTGACAAGGTGGGATTCTACGAGATGCAGACACTATATGACACGTGCCAAAAATTCGAAAACATAGAGTACCTCAACGAGTGGTTTGCCACCTCGATAATACACGACGGGCAGCGGTTTCTGGGAATAACGGCAATCGAGCTGTCGTCTGGAACGTTTTACGCCATAAAGGCAAAGGCGCTGATAATTGCAACCGGCGGGGCCGGACGGCTGTACAGCTTTTCGACGTACGCGCACTCCTCGACGCCTGACGGGCTGGACATGGCGTACCGGGCCGGCATTGCACTCAAGGACATGGAGTTTGTACAGTTTCATCCCACCGGAATACTGCCGTCGGGGATACTAATTACAGAGGGCGCAAGGGGCGAGGGCGGACACCTGGTCAACAGTAAGGGGGAGCGGTTCATGAAGAGGTACGCACCCGGCAAGATGGAGCTGGCCCCGAGGGACATTGTGTCCAGATCGATAATCACGGAAATCAACGAGGGCCGGGGGTTCAAGCACGAGACCGGCGTCGACTGTATGAAGCTTGACCTGCGCCACGTGGGCGACGAGATAATCAAGGAAAAGCTCGGCGGCATCAGGGAGATTTCCATAAAGTTCTCGGGGATAGATCCCGCAGAGGACATACTTGACATCAGGCCCGTATGCCACTACATGATGGGCGGCATACACACCGACATTGACGGCGCAACTGAGCTTGCCGGCGTCTGGGCCGCAGGCGAGGCCGCATGCAACAGCACGCACGGCTCCAACCGGCTCGGCGCCAACTCTACATCCGAGTGTATTGTGTGGGGAAAGATAACAGGCGAGCTGGCAGTGGACTATATTGAAAAAGGATTTACCGACATACCGTTTCCGCACCACCTTGTCACTCTTGAGGAAAAGAGAATCTATGACGGAATATTCCGGGGCAAGGGCGGGGTCAACCCGTACGAGATAAGGCAGGCCCTGACTGATACGATGAACGAAAAGGCGTACGTGTACAGAAACGAGCGCGACCTGACAGAGGGCCTGAAAAAGATAAGGCAGCTCCGCGATCAGAGCTGGAAGCACGTGGATGACCAGGAAAAGCGGTACAATACCAACTTTAGCAACGTAATGGAGCTTGATTCCATGTTCCGGGCCTCGGAAATAGTGCTGATCGGGGCCATAAACAGGCGCGAATCGCGCGGGGCCCATGCCAGGACTGACTATACGGGGAGGGACGATGCGCACTTTATGCACCACACGCTTGCCTATTATGATCCAAATGAGCCCATAATGAAGACGCACCCCGTGACGATAACTAATTACCAGCCAGTAGAGAGGAAGTACTAATGTCGGAGAGTCCAAACAACGAGGGAATCCGCGGGATGGCAAACCCCCGGCGCTACGGCATAGAGCGGGTGGCCTACTGGCTGATGCGGCTCAGCGGCCTCGGGCTGCTGGCGTATTTTGTGGCGCACATTTACGAGACTAGCAACATACTGCGCGGCAAGGCAGGGTGGGACGAGCTGATCGCAATGACGCAGACTACAGAGGGGCATATCGTGCTTGCAATCGTGATTGGAATGTGCGTCTTTCATACTGCCAACGGAATACGCGTAATGCTGGGCCACGGCGGCGTGGGCGTCGGCAGGCCTGCGAGGCCGGACTATCCGTACTCGCCCAGATCCCAGAACGCAAGGCACAAGATCGGCATATACTCGTCCATAGTCCTTGCCGCCGCCGCAATGATGTACGGCCTTTCGGTGATGTTCGGTGGTGTGCCTTGAGGGAGAGCACCATAATGAAGGTCCACTATGGGACTGCGCTAGGCGCCGTGGCGCTGGTGGCAGTCCACATACTGTTCAGGCTGACAAAGGACTTTTCGGAATCCCTCGAGTACGAAAACGTGATTGCAAACTATCAGTTCCTGCCGTACGCGGGAATGCTCGAGATAATACTGGTGCTGCTCTCCATACACGGCTTTAACGGCCTGAGGGTCATCCTGCTTGAGCTGAGGCAGGGACAAAGGTACGAAAAGGCAGTCTCGTACGGCTGTGTAGCGGCAATGATAGCCGTGATTGCGTACGGTTCGCGAACTATATTTATCGCCAGTACCGGGGGAATAGCATGACGCTACAGCCTGCGGAGGTGCGGCCAGCCCCGTCCCGGATGATAACGGTAAGGATTGCAAGGTACAACCCGGACACGGACGAAAAAAGAAAGTTCGCGCAATTCCAGGTTCCCGTGCAAAAATGGACCACCGTGCTTGATGCCATACTGTACGTGAAAAACAACCTGGATCACGGCATCGGGGTGAGGTACTCGTGCAGGCAGGCCACGTGCGGCTCTTGCGGCATGATAATCAACGGCAGGCCGCGCCTTGCGTGCTTTACAAAGATAGACGAGCTAAACTCCGACACCATAACAGTCGAGCCCATGAAGAACTTTCCAGTAATGCGCGATCTGGCGGTGCGCTTTGATCGGATGTTTGAGACCCACCACAGGCTAAAGCCGTACCTTATACGGGATGATGCGGTACCGGAGAACCCAAAGGAGCTTTTGCAAAGCCCCGAGGAGCTAGACCGGTTTGTGCAGTTTTCTGGCTGCATAAAGTGCGGCCTGTGCAATTCTGCGTGCCCCACGATGGCGACGGACTCGTCATTCATCGGCCCGCAGGCGCTAGCGCAGGCATACAGGTACGTGGCTGACAGCCGCGACAGGGGCAAGGACGACAGGCTCAAGGTAATTGACGACTCGCACGGCATATGCCGGTGCCATTTTGCCGGCTCGTGCAGCCAGGTGTGCCCAAAGGGCGTCGATCCCGCCATGGGAATACAGCTATTACGCGGATACCTGCTTGGCTTTAAAAAGTGAGCCATTGCCGGCTGGAATTCACCGTCGGGCAAAATGAGTGGTAATGCCCCACTGCGACCAGGTTCAAACTTTGCATCACGGGTGTCTTGCATGGCGTGATGTACAAACGAGTAATCAGTCAGATTCGGGAGGGATACTTGGCTCTGCGGGCACCGGACCTAGCCGCTTACACAAGAGACATACATTTTTAAATACCAATACTGCCTAGATAACATGTCTGATTTGAAGGAATTTGTAGGATCAATAGTGGAACAGGGAAAAAACGGCAATAACGAACTTAAGGAATTACAGGACATTCTGGAAAAACTGAGTACAAAACCCAAAATGGTATATAGATCCTATGACGTGGTCTCAAACATTTGAAAGACATTATCAAGGATCCAATTTTTACTCAAACATTAAATGGGCATTCACATCTCTCGCAAAAAATTAATTCAATTAATCGAGAAAAAATTAGGCGGGAAATTAATATCTTATATTGAAAATCCTGAACATCCCTTCTCCGGTATAGGTTTGCATGATACTACCTATTTTGAAGAAATGTTACGTTCGGTAGGCGATTCTAAAAAAGGCATTTTGATTGTAAATTCTAATGGTGGTAATGGCAATGCTGCTGAAAAATTACTAATTATGTGCAGAAAACGATTTACCGAAAATTTCACAATCATCATACCAAACTTTGCAAAAAGTGCGGCTACGATGATGTGTCTGGGTGCGGATAAAATCATGATGGGATATTTGGCAGAACTGGGACCAATTGATCCTCAGATTTCACTCAATCGATCAGAACCTCCCATTCCAGCACGTTCTTTCATCGATGGTTTGGAATTTGTAAGAAAAAACGTCAGAGAAGGTGATCCTCCTAACATGTATCTGTCCATGCTACAACAAGTAAGACCTGAATTGATTTCCATATGTCAATCCGCCATAGATGACGCAAAATGCTTTGCATCCACTTGGCTTTCACGGTACATGTTAAAAGACGATGAAAAACAAGCAAAGCAAGTGGCCACTTGGCTATCTGACGGCAAGACGTACAAATCCCACGGCAAAGTTATAGATTATACAGAGGCAAAAAACGTTTTGAAACTCAATGTCGAGCCGATTAATCCCGATAGTGAGTTATGGTACTGGATTTGGGAATTATACCTTAGATCGTCATTGTTTTTAAAAAACAGGGGGGCCTGTGACTGCCAAACTATATGAATCCGAAACTGTTTCCCTGACTATGAGTATAGCGATACCAAACATTGCACCGCACAGCTGATTTTGTCCATAAATGATATGGAAAAACTCTGACTGTGTCGATATGGGCCTCTGCACCCCCCGGATTGCCGGGTATAGCAGAACCCTATTGCGGCTTTGGACTGTTGTTTACCTGGTTGTTTATCTGCTCTGCCATAAAGTGATTCGAGACGTTCACCTTTACGTCGTCTATTCCGTCCACCTTTAGGAGGTTGTCGTGTATGTCCTGGCAGATCTTAAAGCCAAAGACTGCCGGGCAGAACGGGCTGGTCAGGTGCAAGTCGACTTTGACTGTAGAGTCGGCAATGTCCACCTCGTCGATCAGCTCCAGCTCAGTTATTGTCGTGTTTATCTCTGGATCGACAATCTTTGAGAGCTCATCGAAGATCTTTACGCGCAGCTGCTTTATGTCCTGTGTCATGAATGGCAAAGCGTTTATGCTATATATAACCATTCAAGAATCCCAGTGTTGTACCGATCCAGACTTGGAAACGATCTAGGCGGGATTACGCTTGATTTTGTCTCATCCGTATCAGACGACTCTGAGATTGCCATATACGACATTCTGGGCAGCCAGGCCCACGTTATAATGCTGTACGAAAATGATCTGATAACTGCCGAGAGCGCAAAAAGGATACTAGGCGCCCTTTTGGAGATAAAAGACGCAGGACCAGTCGTGGACGGTTCTGAGGACATTCACGAGCAGATAGAGGCCGCCGTGATAAAAAGGGCGGGCCCCGAGCACGGCGGAAGGATGCACACTGCCCGCTCCAGAAACGACCAGGTCGCCCTTGACATGAGGATGAAGATGCGTGATGACATTAACATTGCGTGCGGCTGCCTTTTGGATGCGATAGAGGCGCTAGTCTCGCTTGCCGACAGGCACAAAAAAACCGTAATGCCGCTTTACACGCACCTGCAGCAGGCGCAGGCCGGCACGTTTTCGCACTATCTTTTGGCGCACGCCGACGCGCTGCTGCGCGATTTGGAGAGGTTATCCGAGGTGTTTGCGCGAGTAAACCAGAGCCCGCTTGGGGCGGGCCCCGTGGGGGGAACAAGCCTGCCAATTGACCGCAACACGACTGCAAAGCTGCTGGGATTCTGCGGCCTGGTGGAGAACTCGCTTGACGCCACAAGTGCGAGGGACTTTGTGGCCGAATACATGTCTGCCATATGCATAATGATGACCAACATGAGCAGGCTTGCCGAGGACTTTGTGATATGGTCCAGCACGGAGTTCTCGTTTATCGAGCTTGCCGACGAGTTTGCCTCGCCCTCCAGCGTAATGCCGCAAAAGAAAAACCCCGACGTAATGGAGCTGGTGCGCGGCAAGACTGCGCGCGCGACAGGCGGCCTTGTCGGCGTGCTCTCCTCGCTCAAGGGATTGGCCAGCGGATACGGCCGGGATTTGCAGGAGATAAAGTCGCCGGTCTGGGGCGCGTCCCGCGATGCGATAGGCGCACTCGTAATGGTAAAGTCAGTACTGCTGACGCTTTACGTAAATGAAAAGGCGATGGCAAAGGCCGCCCGTGGCGGATATCTTGTGGCCCTTGACATTGCAGAAAAGCTAGTGCAGCGGGGGGTCCCGTTTCGGACCGCGCACAAGATAACTGGCCGCCTGGTGCAGCAGGCCCACGAGTCAAAAAAGCCGCTGAATAAGATCACGCCCGGCGAGATTGAGGGCGTGGACTCTGGCGTGATTGCAGAAATTCTGCACTCAGTTACGGTCTCCTCGTCGCTTCGTGACAGGACATCGCAGGGCTCGTCGGGGTTTGCAGAGCAGAGGCGCATGATACGGGCCAGGAAAAAGACGATAAACGCGCGGCGCACCGAGATTACGAGGCGGGATAATGAGATATCAAATTCTCTGGATGAGCTGTCGCGCAGGGTCAAGGAACTGACAGAGTGACTCCCGGCTAACCGGCGTATTATGGATCTTCTGTATCTGACTCTGAACTTGTACTTGAATTTGTTATTGTGATTGTTTGCATTGCGAAATTCGAATTTCCGTTGAAATCTGTGGCCTTCCATGTTATGGTGGTGTTGCTTATTGAGGATGCATCCTCTGGAATTTCTGGCTCATAAGTCGGAGTTATAGTGGGATTCGGATCCACGAGATCCGTCGCATTGAATATTACGGTGTTATTCAGCATGACTGTTCCCATCATAATCATAATCTCCTCCAGCATGACTGGGGTCATCCTAACGATATCCATCAATAACACTGGATTATCCTTCGTACCTGTTGAATTCATCACCATCATATCTTCTACATATATCACCGTACCATTTTCAACAAACATAGGAGGAGCCGTGTCGTTTAATGTGACATTTTGTATTCCAAACGCTGAATTTCCACTAGCATCTGTGGCATTCCACAGTATCGGTATTGTGATTGATGGATTAGCATTGTTCAATTTATAATTTCCCGTCGTGAAATTGTGCATTAATGTCATTTTTCCATTTTCTGACACCGTTTTATTCATACTGCCTATATGCATTACCTCTCCATCCACTATATCCACTGCGGAGACTAAATCTGGCATCTCGCCTTCAATGGCATTGGTAATGTTCAATATTGTAAGAGTGTTGGTCTGATTTTTCGCCTCTCTCGTACTATCCATTGGTATCGTAAGCTCCGGCGGCGTAGTGTCCTCTACGATAATCATCTGTGTTGCGTATGACGTATTCTCTTTAAAGTCCATGGCATTCCACATTATTGTATGATTGCCTAGCTTAAACATGCCAATTCCATCATCACCCTCATCATCGATTCCCAAACTATTCAATATTATCGGATTCGGATCCACAAAGTCTATTGCATTTACTCTGGTCACGGTGCCATTACTATGCTCTACCTCCCAAATGTCCACGGGGGTTTTCGTGCCGTTGGCCTCTATTCTACTGCTGTTTATTATATAACCGCTCATCATATTGCCCTCGATTTTTATCGACTCGCCTTGCACTATAGTACGATTCATCGGCGGCGGCATGAACATCGGCGGCGTCACGTCTGAGACCAAATCGTCTATAAACCCGTAATAGTACGTCTTTACGGTCTTGGTAAATCCGCCATCATCGACGTCTACTAGCACGGCGTACTCTTGCCTGACGTCGCTGAACTTCCAGTAATATTCAAAGTCATACACCCCCTTTTTGGTAACGCCGCCCTTTTCGACCAGCTTTTTGCCGTCAATCTTGCCGGTAAGGGACACCTTTACCGGAATGTCGTTTACCAGCCCGCCATTATGCGGGAACAGCTCCGGCTGGGAGTTTATGTCCGTATCGTATATGGTCACCTCCACGGTAAAGGTCTGGTATAGTCTGGTCCTTACCGGGTTGTCTATGAGCACCTTTAGGTTCTTTCCGTCCAGCTTTGCCTCGCCGCCCTGTACCGTCTTTATCTCCTCCGGCGTTTCCTCCGTCGTTTTGACGACAGGCTTGTCTGCTGCGGTCTTTGTGGACGACGAAACCAGCTTGTTTTGCCCCGGATCATACGTGTGGGCGCTAATGTCCCATCCGCCCCGGTGCTTTGTCATGTATGCGGTAATGCTCTCGGTGCTAAACACGATTGAATCGCCCAAAACCTGGGCCTTTACGTTTTTCACCCGGTAGTCGTTGCCGCCTATGGTCACAAACCCGTCCACCGTGGTGCTAGTCGACATGACCGTGCCGTCGCTCCAGTGTGCAGTCTCAAACGGCTCCCTGATGTCCAGTACCGCATACTCGCTCTGGTACATCACTGCGCCGGCGTGGCCCAGGCCTGCCGCAAGCGCAGCAGCAATCAACACGGATATTACTAGTCGCAATCCGGCCTTGATTCAGCTAGTCCGAATTAAAAAGATTGGGTAGCTATAAGCTAACCCGAGTCTTGATGCCGCCTCACACCGCTAGACCCTTTTTGTGGGGATTTTCTTCCACTTTGGAATGGATCCGCCCTGCCGCTCAAACTCTAGCGTGAGCGACTCGTCCCTGATGTGCGGCTCCTCGCCGAGGCGCTCCCTTGCGTATCTCACATAGCTCTCCTGTATGTCGATTCCCAAAAACCTCCTTTGCAGGTATCTGGCGGCCTTTGTGGTCTGGCCGGCCCCGTTGAACGGGTCTAGCACCAGGTCGCCCTCGTTTGAGTAGAGGTTTATCAGCCTGTACGGTATCTCTTCTGGATACGGGCACGGATGGTTCAGGAATCTGGGGGGCACCGGGGCGATATGCCATACAGAGTTTACAATCTCCTTCCACGTCACATCCTGGTTGATCTCTGCAAACGCGCACTGCGTCTTTCTCAGGCGGTTTTCACCCTTTCTCATCACCAGGATTGTCTCGTGCATTATGTTTGCCCTGAAATATGTGGGATACGGCCGCTGGACAAAGCTTCCGGCCCTGTTTGCCCCGCCGGTCACCTTGTGCCAGACTATCTCCTCGTGCAGGAACCACCCCTGCTTGTACAGCTCTGCTGCGAGCAGCGCGGGCAGGGGCTCGAGCGTCCCGTGGTTTATCTCGTTTCCTATCACTATACAGCAATAGCCCCCCGGCTTGGTCACCCTGTGCACCTGGCCGAAGATGCGGCCCATGTCTGCGATGTATTGGGGAACCGTAATGGTGAGCTTGCCGCGATAGTTCTTTTCCGGATCGTGGCCGTGCTGTGCGTGCAGGTTGTAGTCTATGGCGTTTCTGTACGGGGGCGACGTTATGGTGAGATCCACCGTATCGCCGTCCATCCCGGACAATACCTCCGCATTGTCCCCGCAGATTATTTGATCCGGACGCATGACAAAACCCCGCGTATGGCCCCTTAATGCTTTTGTGGTATCATGCCGGATGCTTCTAAACCCTTAAAATGGAAGCGGCCATCAAAATTTTTGTGGGCCTGTAGCTCAGCATGGATAGAGTGTTGGACTTCTAATCCAATGGTCAAGAGATCGAAGCTCTTCAGGCCCACTTTTTGCAAAGCCGGCACCGCCTGCCCCTGATCGTACAGTACCGGGCCGACACGAATGAAAAACCCGGCCGTCGCCTAATCCCATCCGAACTGCGGATCCGGCCATACATTTGGATCACGAGTGTGCCTTTAATGATCAAAGAAGGAATGCCCTGTCACAGGCTGCCTGATTTTTCCACATGGACAAATCTGGGCCGTTTGTCCGCACAGCAAGACCGGGAGCTTTGGATCATGACAATGCCGCCGATCCGCATCGACAAACGTGCCCTGGAATAACCAGATGGGGATCGCGGCATGAACGGAAAAGACGGACTCGTATTCCGACTAGATCGTCCCGGTGCATATCGGCAGGCACAAGCGTGCAGAACCGCCGTCCTGCAGTGCCGTCGCATTCCGCAGGCGGCATCGCGCCGGATTTGGCCCCTGCCGGGGGAAAATTCACGGTACAATCGCGACAGTACCGGAATGGTGACAGGCAGTTGCCGGATGCAAAGCGCGATAAAACAGGAAATTGCACGCCGCAGTGGATGCGGATTCCGGAATGGCGACGGGACTGGCAGTTACGGGTGAAATTGTGCGATTTGAATCCTTTTGCGGGGATGGCATGACCACGGCAATGCGCGGACTGGCAGGCGGGGAGCACGATTCCGGCGTGATATTTGTACGGGATTAAACAGGCAGCATCCATCGGATTCTGGATCTGATATTCCGTCGCATCCGCGCCCAATGGCAGATCCGAAACGCGACTCTCAGGCGGCGGATCGCCGTTTTCCGCGATAATGCCCGTAAAATGCCATGGCGGCGCCAAGGTATTATGTACAGGCACGATATGGTGCGGATCGGACTGGATCATAATGTGGGAGGGCGGCGGCCCGGAATCCATGAACCCCGGATCATGAATTGGCTTTAATGTCCAAACCGATCATTTTTTTGACAGCATACTTTTATAAGCAATTGGGGGGGGGGGGTGGTATATGCAAAAGAGCATGCTGGTAGCAGCCTTCCTATTGCCATTGTTGGTTTTAATCCCCATTTCGGCTCACGCACAGTTTCCCGTCAGTATAGCGCCCGCAGGACTTCCCGTGGGAATGACAATATCCAACGACGGACTGAGAGTGTATGTCGCAGAACCTAGCGAGCTTACCAGATTCACGCTCACTACCCCCTTTGATATAACCAGCATCGTCGATGCGGGCATAATGCAGCGTTTTGACCCTCCTACGAATAATGCACAGGGCGTAATGGTTCACAATAACGGTGCCACAGTATTTCTAGTCAGCAGCGGATCTCAATCCCGCGTTATCACGTTACCGGCAGATCCTATGACTGGTGAGCTTACCCTCTTAATTGATCCCCCAGACTGCTGTGATGGCGGGAATTTTGATGGTGGAATCTCTAGGGGCGGTAACTGGATATTTCTTGGACGCGATAATGGTGTCGTTTCATACCGGCTCGAAAACCCCTTTGATATAACTGACGACGTTAGCTTTCACGGCACGTTTGACACGGGCCATATGGGGCAGGGCGTGTCAATCTCCAATGACGGCACAAGGCTGTTTACTTTTTTTGGTACTACGGTTAGCCAGTATGCCCTAAGTACGCCATTTCACCTGAACGGTACCAGCTCAACACCCGTTGATACTTTTACCTCCCTCATACCATTTGTTAATGCACGCGGCATGGACTTTTCAACCGACGGTAGGACCATGTATCTTTTGGATACCTCCGGCGGTGATCGCATGCTCCAGTATGCGCTTCCCGAGCCCTTTACCCTGCCCACCGCGATGAGAATTACCGCCGATGCCGGGGGCAATCTGGCAAACGGCGCATCCACGGCCGAGCCAGCCATAACATTTAACGTCCAATTCAGCGAGGATGTGACGGGATTTGTTGAAGAGGATATTGTGTTGACGGGTACCGCAACCGACGGCAATCTAATAATATCGGAATTTACGGC
Organism: Cenarchaeum sp.; assembly: GCA_965212015.1. Lineage (GTDB taxonomy): Archaea > Thermoproteota > Nitrososphaeria > Nitrososphaerales > Nitrosopumilaceae > Cenarchaeum. Next base: position 1,016,626 of record OZ243037.1, on the reverse strand, counting down.
AAACCCTACCGACCCCTCCAAGTACACGTTTGTCGTCGGTGTTGGATCCATCGCTGGCACTGTGACCGTATCGATTCCCGAAGGCGCGGCAATGGGTGCGAATAGTCACCGCAGTTCGGCGTCCGTTCCGTTTACCGCCACTTTTACCCAGGCAGTTACCCTCCCGCCCGTTGTGATCAGGAGCATCCCGGATCAGACGATAAACGAGGGGCAGACGCTGAATTCCCTGCTATTGTATATCCTCTCCCATACCGAATCCCCCATCGACAGGGGCACTATTCCGGTGGTAACCGGCGAGCTGGGAATACCGCTAAGTGTAATTAATTTTTCTAGGGTGGTAGACCTAGAAAACCTGGATCTACAGTCGATACAAGAACTTGTAGCGAGTGGTGCCGACCCTCTGCAGTTTAACGACACCACAGGTGTAATATTCATAAATGGATTTCAGATAGTCAGCCAGACGATAGACGAAGAAACGGACGAAAGAACAAGACACACGATATCCGACACATTTGTGACCACCGGCATACAGTCGGATCCCATCCCGATAACCTATACGTTTGCCTTACAGGACGGAAGCATGTTCTCTGGCATATTTGATATAACTGTAAACAAGACCGATGCGGCCCCCATATCCAACCTGACGGCAGGATACATAGTTGATTCCTCGGATGCGGACATGACGGTAATGTTGAACGAATTTTTTATGGATCCGGAGGGCGATGACATCATATACACTGTGACCAACCTGGATCCCGGAATCGTAGATTTGAGCATTACAGGAGATATACTGTCCATAGACCCGGTATCATCAGGCATAGTGGCCGCCAAGCTGTGCGCCGAAAGCCAGGCCACGGGCGTGCCAAACGCTATCACCTGTGAGACTATAACGGTTACAGTGCGGGACATAGAGACGACCGAGTCCGGCATATTCCTGGACTCCTCAATTAATGTAAACCATGGCCTTTTGGCTGAGGATGTCGTCCTGAACTGGGACGACTTTGCCATAGACCCGAGGGTGGCGTTTAACCACATTATAATAACTGCCGACAATGCGGATGCAACGGGGGAGATTCGAATCAACCAGACCGATCCCGCCACCCTTGTTCCCGAGCTGACCTCGAACGGGACCACAGTCCAGATTAGAGTATTCCCATCCAACGGCTCTGGGTCCATATCGTATAATCCGACATCCGACTTTACAACCCCCACGGATTCTGTAACGTTCACTGCCGTCCTGCACGGTCCGACAATAATCCCGTCCACGGGGGTCGTTGTGGGAGATATCATTCCGCTGGTCCACGACAGCCTGATAGTCAATTACACAATTGTCACCCGTAACACCGACGCGGCACCCGGGGAACTGCATAGTGGCCTGAAGTTTGGACCGCGCAACGCCGTCAATGACCGGTTTGCCATCCCACTGAATGACCTGTTTGTGGATAATGACAACAGCAGGCCCCGCCTTGATGTTACCATAACGGGCCAGAGCAACCAGGCGTTATCCGCCAATATAGTGGGCGATCGTCTCATCGTAACGCCCCCCGGTCCCGGGTGTAACTGCCAGACCAGGTTTACCTTTGCCCTGGATGACGGGGTAAATCTGCCCCAAAGCGAACAACTGTTATTCCGATTCGAGTCGGATCCTGCCGGAACCGTACCGCTGGGATTTCCACAATCCCCGGTAGGCCGGCTCTTTTTGACACCCGGATTTGAGCCGTTCCTCCTAAATCTTCCAGATCTGGTCGCCAGGGGGGATGCCGCCTTTGTGGAGCATGTTACGATCAGTAACGTTCAGCTGCCCGAGGACGGTAGTGGCGCCCGGGATAACTCTCACATCACTGCAACCAGGCTCAATGCCACCCATTACCAAATAGCCCCCGGCACGAATGACGTTATCGGATTTGAAGTAATAACGTTTGATGTAAGGTTTGCAGACGACCCTGTTGATGTGACGGTGTTTACGTCATACAGGCTCGAGTTTGACGATGCGCCTGTTGTCCAGCTGGTCCTTGATGAGACCCCGCCCACAGTCACAATCACCAGCACCGACGTGGAGGATCGCGGCGAGACGACCTTGGATGTGGCCACTTTTAGGGCCGAGTTCAGCGAGCGCATAGTCGCAAGCACGTTTACAGAAGATGACATTACCTTCGTCGGCCCCCCCGGAGTCCACATGGCAACGAACGTTGCCCGGGTAAACAACCTCGTATACAGCTTTCAGATAGACAGCGAAGACATCGAAGCTAACTTGATCATACGCATTGACGCCGGTGCGTTCACGGATCTGCAAGGCAACCTCAATGAGGAGTCAACTGCCCCGTACTCCTTTACATTTGTCACCACGCCCACCGTGACCATAACCAGTGATGATGTGGAACACGAGGGGACCGCCAACCTGGAGACCATACGGTTTATGGCCGAGTTCAGCGAGCCCGTGACGCAATTTTCAGTAGACGAGATTACCGTGGTTAGCACCGCACCTGCCGGCACCCACAAGGCGTCGAATCTTTTGCCCGCCACCGGCCAGGCAGACACATTCACCTTTGATGTGCAGCGCAACGGCACGGACGGCACAATAAATGTGAGCATTCCGGAGGGCGCCGCCGTTGATGTGGATCGCACTCCACACGGCAATGCGGCATCCGAAGTTCGTACGGCCACATTTGCCGCCGGACTGCCGCCCGTAATCATACTGCCGGTAATATCGCACCAATACGTGGTGGATGGGCCGATCTCGCTGCAGTTCGGCCTGGTATCGGGCCGGTCGGCAACCCTTGCACTCGACGGCGCGCCGGCATCCGCCGCGATAACGCCCGGCGGCGCGTTCACATGGACGCCAGATACCGTCGGGAACGTTGAATTTAACGTCGTTGCCACAGGTCCAAGTAATACGGACGTCGAACCCGTAACACTCCGCATAGTGGATGACGTCAGGACACTTACCCTGAACAACACGCTCGTATTTGACCAGACCTTTGAGAGGTCGACGGCAGGTGACACTCCGCGCAACGTGGACTTTTCAAGGAACGGCACGCTCATGTTCATAATGGAGGCCAATGATCGCGATATCACCACATACTCTACCAGCGGAACGCCGTTTGTCTTTGCAAACACGACGGGCAACCCCAACAGCGACATTGTGCGCGGCCCCGTGGCCGTACTGCCGGGGACTACAGAGCCGTCGGATGCGGAATTCTCAAACGACGGACGCACCATGTTTGTGCTGGGAACCCCCAGATCCCTCCATGAATACAGCATGGATTCGCCCTATGATGTGGAATCCCTCTCGCTGGTAAACTCGCACAGGCTGACCGGCATAGATGGGGGCATAGTCGGGTTTACCCTTTCATCTGACGGCACAAAGCTGTTCGTCCTTGGCGGCGCTACTTCCGATATTAGCGTCTATGAGTTTGCGCTGGGCGTCCCCTTTTCCCTTTCTGACGTATCCTCCAGCGGCGCCGCCGTCGATCTGATCGATGCAGAGCCGCGTAACCTGACTTTTCCGAACGATCTGGCATTTCGCTCCGATGGCACATCCATGTTTGTCATTGGAGGATTCGCCGGCAGATTCCACGAGTATGCGCTGGGCGCCCCGTTCTCAATCCTCTCCGGTGTAACGTATGTGGACAACTCTGTTTCCTTTCACCCCCAGACCGGAAACGTCAATGGCCTGCGTATAACAGCTGACAACCAGCACATGTTTACACTCGGCTCTAGCGCTACCGGAGCTGTTGATAACGTCTTTGGGTTCTCCCTTCCCGAGATCATCACACCCACGGTAACAATCAACAGCGCCACCCCGGAGGATGCCACAGTCGACGGCATTGCAGCGTTTAACGCCACATTCAGCGAGTCGGTGTCGGGACTGGAGGCATCCGATATTATAATATCGAGCAGCACGGGCGTTCACGTGGTATCAAACTTTAGAACCGATGATAATACCGTGTTTGACTTTGACGTGCTTCGCGGGGCCACCGACGCCATCATTACCGTATCGATTCCGGCAGGTGCGGCCCAGAACGCAATAAACGTCGGCAATACGGCATCGAACGACTATTCTGTCAACCTGATACTTACTCCGCCATCGATTGACTATGCGCCCACAACCTCGCATTCCGGCACCTACTCCCTGCCCACCGATCTGGCATTTTCCAGTAACGGCACGCTCTTGTTTGTAGTCGAGACCGGTACGAATGATCGCATACTCCAGTATGACCTCGGTACGGCCTTTGACGTATCGAGCAGGTCCGATGATTTCACCGCAGAGTTCTTTGTGGGTTCTGCAGATAATTCGCCCAACGGGGTGGAATTCTCAAATAACGGCCAGCGCATGTTTATAATTGGAACCCAAAACGACCGCATACACGAGTATATCCTCGATGCCCCCTATGCAATGCCGTCCTCCCCCACCGACCCCGACCGCAGTTTTCCCGCCACCGGCAGGCTTCCGGATAGTTTCCCGGAAGGACTGGACTTTTCAAGTGACGGCCGGTACATGTACATGACAGGCGCCCAAAACGACCGCATATTCGGGTACGAGCTAGGCAGTCCGTTTCTCCTGGGAAGCATCACGAAACCCCCGGTATTCTCTGACCTGACCGTTGGCCGCCCGACCGGATCTGAAATCACCGATGACGGCTCCATACTGTACGTTTTGGACGAGCAGGGCAGGAACGGCTTTCGCAATCTCTTTGTATATTCGCTTGGCACCGCCCATGACGTGAGTGATCTGACCCTTTTAGAGACGCGGCCGCTAGCCGGCGTACAGTTAACAGAGATGGAGTTCGGTTCGGACTCTAGGATCCTATACGTTACAGAACGCACAGGCAATGGCATCCTGGCGTTTGCGGTAAACACGGCGCTTCCCGAGCTTGGGGACCTGAACTTTGGCTTTACGGAGGACAGTGACGTCTCTGAATTGGCCCCGGTTCCGGGATCCGATGACGACCCGGGCGCAGTACTGGAATACAGCCTCTCGAACCATCCGGGCTGGCTGAGCATAGATTCCGCCACGGGACAGCTCTCCGGTATTGTCCCGCAGGACAACTCGCCCCTTTTTGATAGCATGGATACCCCCGCAAGGTGCTTCACACAGGGCAGCGTAGAGTTTACCGTGACGGTATCTGATGACGGCTTTGATGCCGATAATACCGATGATGTCTCGCGCGACTATACCGTTAGTGTATTTAACAATGCAAGATCGCCCAACGACCTTCCCTCAAACGTGAACAACATGGACATTCCGCTTGCCAGAACTGCCACACAGCTGGATCTCTCCCTGTATACCAGCGATACCGATGCCGAGGACACCCTGACGTACTCCTTTGCGGGCCTGGCAGGCAACGCCATCACTCCGGACTCCCTTGCGATTGATTCCGATACGGGCATTGCGACCTTTACGTCGACTGGCAACACCGGTACGGCAACCATCGATTATCTGGTGTGTGACGGCTCGCACCTCTCGAGTTTGCAAGTGACGACTGCATCGGCCACCCAGCCCTCCATATTGTTTGCCGACATTACACAGAGGGTGCTGGTAGGTCATAATTCGTTTATCTCGGCACAAGAGTTTCTTGAAAGTGTAACTTTTGATAATCCAAACGGGGAAGCGCTCTTTTTCCCAGAGTTCCAACTGCCCTCACCGCCCGGATTCCCCCATCATAATCCCGGTAACGGCGCCCGTGAAAGCGCTCAGAGGGGCTTTTACCCTGTTCAAGGTACACTAGATGGTGATGAGACACTTGCCTCTAGGAACTTTATAGGCAACCAAACATGGAACTTTATAGTAGAGTTGCGCGCCACGGCAGAATCCGTCACGAATAATCCGAACGACCAGGCAATAGATGCCAACGGTGTGGAGACCGGTGACGCAGTGGTAGACGATGTAGTTGAAAGGGCCACGAACCTCTATACCCTTACGACGTTTGCCCCGACTGTCGGCAACTTTTCAGCAGTATATTCGCCCGGCGACACTGTGGACATATCGTTTCCAATAACGCCCGATAATGTCAATTATGACCTCGTATTGGACGCAGAGGCCGAAGAGATGTTGGCGACCCTCGGGCTGAGCCACGGAAATATCATAAACCGGAATCCTGCCGACCTGAGGCTGTCCGGCACCATCCCGCTTGACCTGGTGCCGTCCACCGGTGCGACTGTAGACTATACCATTGAATATACTGCTCTTCTGCGCCCCGGCGTATCCACCATTACATTTCCGGGCACGCTCAACATCCGGGTCTCTGATGTAATCACGCTGGATGTGGCCGCACTTGAGACATTTAGCATCCCGGCAAGCAGTCTGGGTGCCCCGGATAATGCCACCTTTACTGGAGCGACGTACGCGCCGGAACTTACCGGCGCCGGTGATGACGGTGAAGGTAACGATCTATTCGAATTGATGGTTGTTGATGTGGAGGGTGTACAAACGGTGTCGCTTGCCTCGACTGCCGATGAGGACTATGTCTGCAGTGATCTGGCAGATCAGATGCTTACCATAACTACCACTACCACCGGCGAGGACGGCAGCACGGCCGTCACGGTTACCACCATTGTCTTTGAACCGTGCTCGGGAGGCGGCGATGACGACACGCAGTGGAGGACAAAGCCGACGTTTGGCAAGTCGTACACGACTGGCCAAAAAATAGTGGACTGCGGCTATTCCATGGACAATGTCTGCCGCGACGTAACTGACTATCACGTCGATTACAAACGCAATACCATAGAGACTGACTCGCTTCACGACTTTGCGCTAACGGCGTACGCACAAAACGGCCTGCGCTCGTTTAACATCGGCTTTGGCATGCCCGGAATAGGCTCGCCCCTGAATGCTGCAGAGGCGCAGATTAACGTAAACCTGATACGCGACTATTCCATAAACTCCACGTACATGATAGATTCCGTGGAATATTCAAACGAGAATCGCGTGATAGGCGAGGACGCCACATTTGAGATATCGCGCGTAAAATGCCTGCCTACAGACGAAAATAACCTGTGCGTGCGGCTGAACATAGATGGCGTACTGTTCCGCGAGACGCTGTACGACGAGCCGTTTGCAATAAACGCGCTGGACTCAAAGAGGCGCGGCACCACCCACTATATGAACGAGGGACTGCTGGTGTATGGCGACTCGCTAAACGTGCCCCCCACGCACGAGCTCAGCGAGAGGCACTCAAACCAGGGCGACGCAGTAAAGCTGCACCTGACTCGGACCGACAAGCTTGCAGACGTGTGGACCGACCAGCTGGGACACCAGTGGACAAAGAACGCGTTTGGCACGTGGTCGTACGTGGATGCGCCGCCAGTCGACATGTCGAGTGCGTGTACCGACGAGGACAATCGTGCGTGCGACGCCTTTGCCCAAAAGCGCGACGCGCACATTATTCAGATGGAGGAGCTGCGTGATTTCTATTACGGCGGCATCTATACCGTTCCGGCCTTTGACGACCTGGAAACGACAGTCAGCATCCATAATGCCGACGGCGACTCACGCGAGGCCTTTTTGGTTCTTCACGGCATGCAGGATCCCTAGTTGAACATACGCCGAACAAATCCGCGTCTTGCGTGAAATGCAGGCAACGATGCCCTGATTATGATATAGCTGGTACGGACCCATCTGTAACAAGACCGGCCCCAAAATGAAGGCCTTTTGAGCAGCCGGGATGGATCCCGGCCGTGACGGGGACGGCCCCCGGGAATGCCAGTCTGCCTCCCGGCGCCGCCTGCGTGCCGTGATTCAAAATCAATTAATGTGAACACGACGATCCACGTGTGTTGGAGCGATACGACATTGCAATCATCGGGGGAGGAATCCTTGGCACCAGCATATCGTACTGGATCTCGTCGCTTTGTGGTGCAAGGACGGCTGTAATAGAAAAGGAATCCGGCGTCGCAATGCATGCCAGCGGGCGCAATACCGGCGTGGTGCACTCTCCGTTTTATCTGAATCCAAAGACAAGGGGAATGCTGGCAAGATCGGCCCTGTTATCCCGCGGAATGTGGGAGGATCTTGCAAAAAGGGAAAAAATACCGTGGGCGAGGACCGGGGTCTTGGAGCTGGCACTAGACGAGGGGCAACACAAGAGCCTCGAGCGGTACATGAAATGGGGGGATGAAAACGGGATTCCGCCAGACGACATGCGCCTGCTAGACGGGGCCCAGGTCTCAAAAATGGAGCCAAACATCCGGTGCCACTCGGCCATACACTGCACGCGAGAGGCGTCGACGGATTTCGGGGCGCTGTGCCGCGCGACAAAAAACGAGTCGCAAAAAAACGGGACCGACTTTTTGATGCAAAAAAACGTAACGGACATACAAAAAAACCCGGACGGCCACACCATGCTACTTGAAGGCGGCCCAGAAATATCGGCCGACTTTGTGATCAACTGCGCGGGGGGGAACTCTTTGGATGTTGCGCATCTTTTGGGGACGGCCACACAGTACTCTGATCTTCATTTCCGGGGCGAGTACTGGGTCGCAGACGCGCAGCATGCCGGACTGGTCGGGACCACGGCATACACCGTCGCAGAGTTTGAGGGGTATCCTTTTTTGGATCCGCACTGGATAAAAAAGGCCGACGGCACAGTCGAGATCGGCCCAAACGCCGTTCCCGTTCTGGGCTCGGAGATATACGAGGGTTACGTGGGTGACATTGGCGAGTCGCTATGCAAGCTAGGGGGCCTGGTGACGGGAAATGCAAAAAAACTGCTCCTTGATCCGGAATTTTTGTCCATGGTGTGCAAGGAATGGCTCAGCTCGGTCTCAAAGACGGCGATGGTCGGGCGCCTCAAAAAATTCATCCCCCGGGTGAGGCCGGAATTTTTTAGCGGCAGGGGCACTGCGGGAATACGTTCGCAGATAATCACGCCGGAGGGCGGGTTTCTCTCAGACGTGCTGGAGCTAAAAGGCGAGGGTTCCCTTAGCATAATAAACTACAACTCGCCTGGCGCCACCGGCGCGCCTGCATATTCTGCGTTTGTAGTAAAAAAGCTGCAGGAGGGGGGTTTTTTGGATTACGGGGATTGCTCGCGCGAATCCATTTGGCGCCATGCCGGCGTGTTCGACTAAGATTAATATCGCCATCATTCCGGTGTCACTCATGCTTCCCGACAGGTGTTCCGTAAAAAAAGGCGGCAAGCTGTGCGTCAACCCGCCGGAGTTTGTCATCTCTGTGGCCTCCGGCGACGGAGAGTACATGGTGGGGGTGACTTGCGGCAGGCATAAAAGGGCCGTGCGTGAAAAACTCGGCGCACTGCAGGGCATGGCAAGGATTCCGGAGGGAAAGATCACCTTTACTGAGCTCAGGCCGGTGGGGACAGACTGCACAAGGGCGTCTGATGACGACCTCATCGGGCTGTAGATGCGGCATGTAATATGGAACAAGCCGCATCATTTTTGTCCCCGGCCAGATAATGGCCACTGCCAGCCTTTGGGACCTCATTGATTCCAGCGGATATCAAATCACCAGTTTTTGTGAGAATCGAGACTCCCGCTTGTCTTGATAACGGGGAGGATGCCATCGAGACTGTAAAGGCATGCATCATTCCGGACTCTTATGTGGGGCGTCTTGAGCGTATTTTCAAACAACAGCTCGACAAACTTGTAGATTGATTCGCGCAGCTCCAAGTTCATGTTGAGAAAGACATCTGCCCCTGAGAACGCATCCCGGACGTTCTGGCCTGGATCGAATAGACAAGCTAACAAGCCCGGCCAACCCGTCTTAAAGCGCGCATCCAAAAGCGGGGAACCTGCTAGTTTATCTGCCAGTCCGGCTAGTATTCGGCCTGCTGTGTAAACTCCCGGACAGGCGTCCTTCGATACCGGTAAATATCGGAAAATGCCGCAATTCCTTATGGACTTTATGCTGGAGGAGGAGCTAATCGACCTGATGACGTTCTGCCTCCAAAACCCGGAATCCGGGGAAGCCGAGGCAAAAAAGGCCCGGATCTCCGAGATTGGAGAAGAGCTGTATAATGACGGCGGCATTGATGCGCTGGAGAACTTTTCATTCGTGCTCAAAAACCGCATCACGCAGGAGATTGGAAAGGATCCGGACGTGTTCCGTCCCCTGTGGAACGGACTGTGTGAAGAATGGAAGTTCTAGTCCTGACGCCATGTTCACCCTGATCCCGCATGATCGCAGTCAAGAACCGGTTCGTAACCGGTTAGGTCCGGTGCCTGCGGATCCAAATATCCCGCTTGAACCTAACCGGTTACAAAAAACCGATGATTATACTTTTATAAGCAGTTGGGGGGGGGGGTTGTATATGCAAAAGAGCATGATGGTAGCCTTTCTGTTGCCACTGTTGGTTTTGATCCCAGTCTCGGCTTATGCCCAGACATCCATCAGCGTCAATCCTCCTGAAAGCATACCCACGGGGCTGACCATGTCCAACGACGGCATGACATTGTATGTTTCAGGAACCAATAGTATCATTACATTCTCGCTCAGTACCCCCTTTGACATAGCTAGCGCCACCGTACCCGGCACGACTGGCGGAAACTTTCCCCCTTCTCACGCATTCGAGTTTCAGGACGTACTAGTCTCCAATGACGGGAGTACCTTGTATGTTCTAAATAACGGGCGAAACAGTCTTGCCCCGTACAGCATTGATGGTAGTAATTCATACACTCCACTCGAAAACGTCGGCTGCTGCATCAGCGGCGGACTAGGTGCTACATTCTCTGCTAACGGCGATTGGGTGTTTATTGGAGGGGGTAGTATTTCTGGATACCGGCTCTCAACGCCCTTTGATGTTTCCTCCGCCGGTGCAGCCGACAGCAGTTTTAATCCAGGCACGTTTGGTGGTGCTCTCGGCGTGGCAATCTCCACTGACGGCACAAGGCTGTTTGTGATGGGTGCGAGGGCGATTGAGCAGTTCAACCTGAATCCGCCCTTTAACCTGGACGGTCTCGGTGCAGCCGTTGACACTTTTACCCCACCATCTACTAATTACCGCGGAATAGACTTTTCAGTTGACGGCAGGACCATGTATATCGTCTCCTCGACTACCGACACCGTCCTCCAGTATCCGCTCCGCGCCGCCTTTACGCTGCCCACCATCCCGACAATCACGGCCAATGACGGTTCGCCTCTGGCAAACGGCACATTCACGCCCGCATCATCCATAACATTTGACGTCCGATTCAACGAGCCTGTAACGGGATTTAACGCAACGGGGATCGAACTGTCAGGTACCGTAAACGGCGGCGATCCCCAAGTATCGAGCTTTATGCAAGTCAACCCCTCCCGGTACACGTTTGTCGTCGGTATTGGATCCTCCATCGGTGATCTGACCGTGTCGATTCCCGTAGACAGGGCGCGTAGTGTGGGTCAGAATAACTTCAACTCTGCGGCAATTCCATTTACCACCGCTTTTTCCCAAGTGGATAACACCCCGCCCACAGTCACAATCTCCAGCACCGTCGTGCCGGATCTCGGCGATGCGACCTCGGATGTGGCCAATTTTAACGCCACATTCAACGAGCGCATAGACGAAAGCACGTTTACAGAAGATGACATTACCTTCGTCGGCCCCCCCGGAGTCCATATGGCAACGAACGTTGCCCGGGTAAACGACTTCGTATACAGCTTTCAGATAGACAGCGAAGACACCGAAGCTACCTTGGCCATACGCATTCTCGCCGATACGTTCACGGATCTGCAAGGCAACGCCAATGATGCGTCAACTGCCCCGTACTCCTTTACATTTGTCAGCATACCCACCGTGAACGTAACCAGTGATGATGTGGAACACGAGGGGACCGCCAACCTGGAGACCATACGGTTTATGGCCGAGTTCAGCGAGCCCGTGTCGCAGTTTCTTGCAAGCGAGATTATCGTGGATAGCACCGCGTCTGCCGGCACCCACAGGGCGTCGAATCTTTTGCCCGCCACCGGCCCGGCAACCATATTCACCTTTGATGTGCAGCGCAACGACGCGGGCGGCACAATAAATGTGAGCATTCCGGAGGGCGCCGCCATTGATGTGGATCACCTTCCACACGGCAATGCGGCATCCGAAGTTTATACCGCCACTTTTACCGCGCCGGATGGCCCGCCCACAGTCACAATCACCAGCACCGACGTGCCGGATCTCGGCGAAACGCTCTTGGATGTGGCCAATTTTAACGCCACATTCAGCGAGCCCATAATGGAGAGCACGTTTACACTAGATGACATTACCTTCCTTGGCGGCTCCAGCGAGGGCTATGTGCCGGAGAACCTTACCCGGAGAACCGATCTCATATACAGCTTTCAGATAGGCATCCGGGACACCGAGGAGACCCTGAGCATATTCATTGCCGCCGGTACGTTTATGGATCTGCAAGGCACCGCCAATGTGGCGCCAGCCATCCCGTACCTGATTTCATTTGGCATCCGGCCCACCGTGAACGTAACTAGTACCGATGTGGAACACGAGGGGACCACCAACCTGGAGACCATACGGTTTATGGCCGAGTTCAGCGAGCCCGTGTCGCAATTTTTCATAGACGAGATTACCGTGGATAGCACCGCGCCTGCCGGCACCCACAGGGCGTCGAATTTTTCGCCCGCCACCGGCCAGGCAGCCACATTCGCCTTTGATGTGCAGCGCAACGGCACGGACGGCACAATAAATGTGAGCATTCCGGAGGGCATCGCCATGGATGTGGACGACTCTCCACAGAGCAATACGGCATCCGAAATTCGTACGGCCACATTTACCGCCGGACTGCCGCCCGTAATCATACTGCCGGTAATATCGCACCAATACGTGGTGGATGGGCCGATCTCGCTGCAGTTCGGCCTGGTATCGGGCCGGCCGGCAAGCTTTGCACTCGACGGCGCGCCGGCATCCGCCGCGATAACGGCCGGCGGCGCGTTCACATGGACGCCAGATGCCGTCGGGAACGTTGAATTTAACGTCGTTGCCACCGGTCCAAGTAATGCGGACGTCGAACCCGTAACACTCCGCATAGTGGATGACGTCAGGACACTTACCCTGAACAACACGCTCGTATTTGACCAGACATTTGAGAGGTCGACGGCAGGTGACGTTCCGCGCAACGTGGACTTTTCAAGGAACGGCACGCTCATGTTCATAATAGAGGCCAATGATCGCGATATCACCACATACTCCACCAGCGGAACGCCGTTTGTCTTTGCAAACACGACGGGCAACCCCAACAGCGACATTGTGCGCGGCCCCGTGGCCGTACTGCCGGGGACTACAGTGCCGTCGGATACGGAATTCTCAAACGACGGACGCACCATGTTTGTGCTGGAAGCCCCCAACCTCCATGAATACAGCATGGATTCGCCCTATGATGTGGAATCCCTCTCGCTGGTAAACTCGCACAGGCTGACCGGCATAGATGGGGCCACAGTCGGGTTTGCCCTTTCATCTGACGGCACAAAGCTGTTCGTCCTTGGCGGCGCTACTTCCGATATTAGCGTCTACGAGTTTGCGCTGGGCGTCCCCTTTTCCCTTTCTGATGTATCCTCCAGCGGCGCCGCCGTCGTTCTGATCGATGCAGAGCCGCGTAACCTGACTTTTCCAAACGATCTGGCATTTCGCTCCGATGGCACATCCATGTTTGTCATTGGAGGATTCGCCGCCAGATTCCACGAGTATGCGCTGGGCGCCCCGTTCTCAATCCTCTCCGGTGTAGAGTATATGGAAAACTCTGTTGCCTTTCACCCCCAGACCGGAAACCTCGTTGGCCTGCACATAACAGCTGATAACCAGCGCATGTTTACACTCGGCTCTAGCAATTCCGGAACAGTTGTTGATAACGTCTTTGGGTTCTCCCTTCCCGAGCTCATCGCGCCCACGGTAATCATCGGCAGCACCACCCAGGAGGATGCCACAGTCGACGGCATTGCAGCGTTTAACGCCACATTCAGCGAGTCGGTGTCGGGACTGGAGGCATCCGATATTATAATATCGAGCAGCGCCGGCGTTCACGTGGTATCAAACTTTAGAACCGATGATAATACCGTGTTTGACTTTGACGTGCTTCGCGGGGCCACCGACGCCATCATTACCGTATCAATTCCGGCAGGTGCGGCCCAGAGCGCAATAAACATCGGCAATACGGCATCGAACGACTATTCTGTCAACCTGATACTTACTCCGCCACTGATCGACTATGCGCCCACAACCTCGCATTCCGGCACCTATACCATACCCACCGATCTGGCATTCTCCAGTAACGGCACGCTCTTGTTTGTACTAGAGTCCGGCGCAAATGATCGCATACTCCAGTATGACCTCGGTACGGCCTTTGACGTATCGAGCAGGTCTGATGATTTCACCGCAGAGTTCTTTGTGGGTTCTGCGGATACTGCGCCCACCGCGGTGGAATTCTCAAATAACGGCCAGCGCATGTTTATAATTGGAACCCAAAACGACCGCGTACACGAGTATATCCTCGATGCCCCCTATGCAATGCCGTCCTCCCCCACCGACCCCGACCGCAGTTTTCCCGCCACCGGCTCCCTTCCGGATAATGTCCCGGAGGGACTGGACTTTTCAAGCGACGGCCTGCACATGTACGTGGTAGGCGCCGAAAACGACCGCATATACGGGTACACGCTAGGCGGTCCCTTTTTCCTGACAAGCATCTCTGCACCTCCCGTAAGTTCCCCTCTGCCCGATGGCCGCCCGACCGGATCTGAAATCACCGATGACGGCTCCATACTGTACGTCCTGGGCGGGCAGGCAGTCAACAGCTTTCGCAATATCTATGCATATTCGCTCGGCACCGCCCATGACGTGAGTGATCTGACCCTTTTGGGGGCGCGGCAGCCGCTAACCAGCGCACAGGTAACGGGGATGGAGTTCGGTTCGGACTCTAGGATCCTATACGTTACAGAACGCAGCAGCAATGGCATTCTGGCGTTTGCGACAAACACGGCGCTTCCCGAGCTTGGGGACCTGAACTTTGGCTTTACGGAGGACAGTGACGTCTCTGAATTGGCCCCGGTTCCGGGATCCGATGACGACCCGGGCGCAGTACTGGAATACAGCCTCTCGAACCATCCGGGCTGGCTGAGCATAGATTCCGCCACGGGACAGCTCTCCGGTATTGTCCCGCAGGACAACTCGCCCCTTTTTGATAGCATGGATACCCCCGCAAGGTGCTTCGAGCAGGGCAGCGTGGAGTTTACCGTGACGGTATCTGATGACGGCTTTGATAGCGATAATACCGATGATGTCTCGCGCGACTATACCGTTAGTGTATTCAACAATGCAAGATCGCCCAACGACCTTCCCTCAAACGTGAACAACATGGACATTCCGCTTGCCAGAACTGCCACACAGCTGGATCTCTCCCTGTATACCAGCGATACCGATGCCGAGGACACCCTGACGTACTCCTTTGCGGGCCTGGCAGGCAACGCCATCACTCCGGACTCCCTTGCGATTGATTCCGATACGGGCCTTGCGACCTTTACGTCGACTGGCAACAGCGGTACGGCCACCATCGATTATCTGGTGTGTGACGGCTCGCACCTCTCGAGTTTGCAAGTGACGACTGCATCTTCCACCCAGCCCTCCATATCGTTTGCCGACATTACAAAGAGGGTGCTGATAGGCCATAATTCGGTGATCTCGGCACAAGAGTTTTTTGACAGTATAACCATTGATGCTCCAAACGGGGAAGAGTTCTTTTTCCCGGGTGACCAGCTGCCCTCACCGCCCGGATTCCCCCATCATAATCCCGGTAGCGGCAACCGTGAGAACGATCTGATGGGCCTTTACCGTGTTGAAGGTGATTTAACTGGCACTGATGAGGCGATTCCCTCTAGGAACTTTGTAGGCAACCAAACATGGAACTTTATAGCAGAGCTGCGCGCCACGTCAGGCTCCGTCACGATGAATCCGGGCGATCTTGCCATAGGCGGTCCCAGGGACGGAATGGCAGCACAGGCAGGCGATGTAGTTGCAAGGGCCACAAACCTCTATACCCTTACGACGTTTGCCCCGACTGTCGGCAACTTTTCAGCAGTATATTCGCCCGGCGACACTGTGGACATACAGTTTCCAATAACGCCCGATAATGTCAATTATGACCTCGTATTGGACGAAGTGGCCGAAGAGATGCTAGCGACCCTCGGGCTGAGCCACGGAAATATCATAAACCGGAATCCTTCCGACCTGAGGCTGTCCGGCACCATACCGCTTGACCTGGTGCCGCCCACCGGTGCGACTGAAGACTATACCATTGAATATACTGCTCTTCTGCGCCCCGGCGTATCCACCACTGAATTTCTGGGCACGCTCTACATCCGGGTCTCTGATGTAATCACGCTGGATGCGACTACAGCTGATGGCTTTAGCATCCCGGCAAGCAGTCTGGGTGCCCCGGATAATGCCACCTTTACCGCAGTGACGTACGAGCCGGAACTTACCGGCGCCGGTGATGACGGTGACGGTAACGCCCTATTCGATTTGATGTTTGTTGATGTGGAGGGCGTACGAACGGCGATGCTTGTCTCGACTGCCGATGAGGACTATGCCTGCAGTGATCTGGCAGATCAGATGCTTACCATAACTACCACTACCACCGGCGAGGACGGCAGCATGCCCGTCACGGTTACCACCATTGTCTTTGAACCGTGCTCGGGAGGAGGCGATGACGACACGCAGTGGAGGACAAAGCCGACGTTTGGCAAGTCGTACACGACTGGCCAAAAAATAGTGGACTGCGGCTATTCCATGGACAATGTCTGCCGCGACGTAACTGACTATCACGTCGATTACAAACGCAATACCATAGAGACCGACTCGCTTCACGACTTTGCGCTAACGGCGTACGCACAAAACGGCCTGCGCTCGTTTAACATCGGCTTTGGCATGCCCGGAATAGGCTCGCCCCTGAATGCTGCAGAGGCGCAGATTAACGTAAACCTGATACGCGACTATTCCATAAACTCCACGTACATGATAGACTCTGTGGAATATTCAAACGAGAATCGCGTGATAGGCGAGGACGCCACATTTGAGATATCGCGCGTAAAATGCCTGCCTACAGACGAAAACAACCTGTGCGTGCGGCTGAACATAGATGGCGTACTGTTCCGCGAGACGCTGTACGACGAGCCGTTTGCAATAAACGCGCTGGACTCAAAGAGGCGCGGCACCACCCACTATATGAACGAGGGGCTGCTGGTGTTTGGCGACTCGCTAAACGTGCCCCCCACGCACGAGCTCAGCGAGAGGCACTCAAACCAGGGCGACGCAGTAAAGCTGCACCTGACTCGGACCGACAAGCTTGCAGACGTGTGGACCGACCAGCTGGGACACCAGTGGACAAAGAACGCGTTTGGCACGTGGTCGTACGTGGATGCGCCGCCAGTCGACATGTCGAGTGCGTGTACCGACGAGGACAATCGTGCGTGCGACGCCTTTGCCCAAAAGCGCGACGCGCACATTATTCAGATGGAGGAGCTGCGTGATTCCGTGTATGGCAGGGCGTACGTCACTTCGCATGACGGACGGCAGTGACTGGCACGAACATGATGGTTTTTGCAGGCACGTACCGGACATCTCGCAGAATGGCAGTGAACTTGAGAAACAACTCGGGAAAAGCCGGCAGTTAGGTTTCGTGCCTGCGGATCCAAACATCCCTCCTGAACTCGGCCTGCGGCCCGGAAAACCCGAATAGCTTTTAATATAGACCGTGCCCAAACATGCTAGAAATGTCACAAGCCGCGCCAAAAAAACTCGATGCCACGGGACTGTTCTGCCCGGAGCCCGTGTTTAGGACAAAGATGGAGATTGAGCGGATGCAGGTAGGCGACGTGCTTTTGGTGCTAGCCGACGATCCCGCAGCAGAGGAGGACATTTCGAGGTGGACGACTAGAAACGGCCACGAACTGCTGGAAATGAAGAAAAACGGCACCGTACTGGAATTTTCAATCAAAAAGGTGAGATAGCTGGCTACAAAGGCTGCAACTGACGTGCTAGAAAAGGTGGGCAACACCCCGCTTGTAATGCTTGACTCCCTTTCTGACGGCACAAGGACGTATCACGCAAAGCTGGAGGGCCACAACCCGTTTGGCTCCGTCAAGGACAGGGCGGCATTCTGGATGATCAAAGACGGCGAGGACAAAAAGATCCTAAGGAGGAATCACAGCATAATAATCGAGCCTACCTCGGGCAACACCGGAATCGCGCTGACCGGCATTGCAAATCTTCTGGGCTACAAGGTGGAGATTGTAATCCCCGAAAAGGCCAGCAGCGAGACTAAGGACATTATAAGGAATCTGGGCGCCAAGGTCTATGAGACAAGCGATGATCTCTGCCCCAAGGTAGGTGCAGGCACCGATCAAAGCATAGCGCTTGCCACGTCGATTGCCTCCTCCAGGCCTGACACGTACTATTCCCCAAACCAGTATGCAAACGAGGCGAACTTTATGGGCCACTATGCCGGAACGGGGCCCGAAATCTGGAGGCAGACCGGAGGCAAAATAACGCATTTTTTTACGGGCGTCGGAACGGGGGGGACGATCACGGGGGTGGGCACGTACCTCAAGGAAAAAAACCCCGACGTAAGGATAATCGGCTGCCAGCCGCAGCAAAACCACCTCATACAGGGCTGGAGAAACTTTGAGGAATCCGCAAAGCCGGATCTGTTTTTGAGGCGCGAGGGCATAGTGGATGACTGGGTGTCCGTGACAAACGCGCAGGCATTCGGGGCCGTCAGGGAGGTGTACGAAAAGGACCGCCTCCTGATCAGCCCGTCGTCTGCCGCAGTGTATGCGTGCATGAAAAAATACGGCATTGACGGCGGCTCGTGCACCGTTGGAATCTTTGCCGACGACGGCCGCAAGTTCAAGAGCATCTATGCGCAGCAAAACATAATGGACTCGGCCGAGTTTGAAGGCGCGCTGCAAAACGCAAGACACCTATCTGATTCTGCGTACATGTGATCAGCCAGAGTGTTCTGAAAGATACTTGTCTGCGTCGATTGCCGCCATGCAGCCGTATCCGGCCGCGGTAACTGCCTGCCTGTACCTGCTGTCGTGCACGTCGCCTGCGGCAAAGACCCCCTCGACGCTGGTCCTGCTGCCATTCACCCTGATGTATCCCAGCTCGTCGGTATCTATCTGGCCCCCGAAGAGCTTTGTATTGGGCTCGTGGCCTATTGCCACAAACACGCCGCCCACATCCAGCGTGGTCTCGCCTGACTTTGACTTTAGGACTACCCTGCTGACCTTGCCGTCTCCCTGTATCTCCTTGACTTTGGAGCTCAAATGCAGCACCACCTTTTCGTCGTCTAGCAGGCGCTCTTGCATCACCTTGCTTGCCCTCAGCTCGTCCCTTCTGTGCACCAGGTGCACCCTGGATGCAAACTTTGTCAGAAACGTGGCCTCCTCCATGGCCGAATCCCCGCCTCCGACCACTATTAGCTCCTGGTTTTTGAAAAACGGCCCGTCGCACGTGGCACAGTACGAGACGCCCTTTCCTGCCAGGGACTGCTCGCCTTGCACCCCGAGCTTTCTTGGATTGGCGCCGGTCCCGATGATTACGGCCTTTGCCTCGTATTCCTCCTGCGCCGTCAGGACCTTAAACGGCCTGCGCCTGAAATCGACATTTACGACCTCGTCGTCGATTATCGTGGTGCCCATCCTCTCTGTCTGCTTTCTCATTATTATCATCAGGTCGGGGCCCATTACGCCGTTTTCAAACCCCGGATAGTTCTCCACGTCCGTGGTGTTTACCAGCTGCCCCCCCGGCAGAATCCCCGAAAGAACAAGCGTGTCCCTGCGCGCCCTCGAGCAATAGATTCCGGCGGTGTATCCCGCCGGCCCGGCGCCGATGATTATGACGTCGAAGCTTGTCTTTTTGTCCGGCGTCTTTGGCGTATCCTTTCTCTCTAGCAGCGTGGCGCCGGAGGCATCTGTCATCATGGCCTGAAATCTGTAATCCAATAATTTAAGTCATTTCACTTTCAGGCTTTATTGGAGCCATTTTTTTTGCTGCGCGTCTCTTTCCATCTTGAAGAGAAACTGCTGCGCGTATCCTGCGTACGGGCCGAAATGGCCGGCAATCCTCTCGTGCATACTGTGGTATCTTTTCGGGCCAAGAGGTCCGTCGGGGGCGAGCCCCGGATAGTATTTTGCCAGAATCCTGTACATCCACCTGTCAAGCGGAAACGCCTCTAGCTTGTCTAGGGCAAACAGCATGATGCAGTCTGCAACCTTGCCGCCTATCCCCGGCACGCCAGTCAGGCCTTCTCTTGCGCAGTAATAGTCCGCGCCCCTTAGCGCCCCGAGGTCAATCCTGCCTGATGCGACGTCCCTTGAGGCCTGCCTGACGAACTTTGCCCGGTACCCGAGGCCGCACTCTAGCAGGCCGGCCATGCCTGCGCCGGACAGCCTCTGGGCAGTCGGAAAGAGACGGAACTCTTTTTTGCAATACTCGACTCTCCTGCCGTACCTCCCGCAGAGCTTTTGCAGGCTGCCCCTGATGTTCCGGATATTCGAGTTTGCCGACACTATAAAGGAGATATAGCACTGGAATGGATCCTGCCTTAGCAGCCTCAGCCCCGGGGCTCCCCTTACTGCGTCCCTTACCGTCCTGTCGGCAGATATGCTCGAGAGAATCCCCCCGATATCGTCGCCGAGGCGGAAGAACTCGCCTTCTGTATGGTTTATGGACTCTATCTCCGGCGGA
This sequence comes from Cenarchaeum sp., assembly GCA_965212015.1. Classification (GTDB taxonomy): domain Archaea; phylum Thermoproteota; class Nitrososphaeria; order Nitrososphaerales; family Nitrosopumilaceae; genus Cenarchaeum. The sequence goes on along the minus strand of OZ243037.1, from coordinate 995,954 downwards.
TCCCCCGATGCCCTGATGACGTTGTTCCCGTCTATTCCAAACCACGAGCCGTCCCGGCGCTCCCACAGGAACACCTGGCCGCTGTTTACGGTGTCGTCAATGTCGATGCTAGACTGTGGCAACTTCATCTATCTGTGCCGCATGCGCATCAAGGCCGAATTTTTCTTTTATCTCGCGGGCAAAAACCTCGCACGACTCGCTGTCGCCGTGCACCGTGAGCACCTTTGGGTTCCCCCTTATGCCCTTTATCATCTCAAACAGCTCTGTTCTGTCAGAGTGCCCGGAGAACTCGAACCTTTTCACCTCGGCTGTCACCTTTAGCTCGCGGTTGCGCGTCGTGACCTTTCCGGTGTCTAGCAGCTTTTTGCCCGGGGTCCCCTCTCCCTGGTACGACACCAGGGCGATTGCATTTTTGGGATCAAACGCAAGCTCTTGCAGATAGTACACGGCGTTTCCCCCGACTAGCATTCCGGCAGGCGAGATTACCACGCACGGCTCGCTTAGCGCCTTTTTCCGGTGCCTTTGATCCTTTATCGAGACTACGCGGTTTATCGCATCTGAGAACACCTTGGGATCCCTCAGATACTCTGGATGGCGCATCATGATCTTGTTCACCTTTAGCGCCATGCCGTCCATGATTATCTTGTGCTTGAATCCGGCGTTCTTTAGCACGCACGCCACCTCCTGTGAGCGCTCGACTGAAAACGACGGGACAAACAGCGTCCCCTTCCTGTCGAGCACCTCGTTTGCAAAGTCCACCAGCTTTTTCTCCGACTCTTGCCGCGGGCTCTGTTTTGTCTGCGAGTACGTGCTCTCGGTAATCAGCATGTCAATCTCGCCCACGTCCAGATCCGCATTGCGCAGCATCCTTGACCCCCTTACGTGTATGTCGCCGGTGTAAAACAGCCTCCTGTTGTTCGATTCCACAAGAACCGAGCCGCCGCCTATGACGTGGCCCGACTCTCTTAGCTCAAAAGTCGCGTTTCCGCGCCTGATCTTTTCCTTGTACCGCACCTCCTTGAAGTTGCGCACCATGTTGTTTACCTCGGGGACGCCAAACGGGTGCGCGTATTTCTCGATCTTTAGCATGTCCTCTATTAGCATCTGGCTGAGCTCCATGGTAGGCGAGGTGGCATACACGTTGGTGTTTCCGCTGATGTACATGGCAGGCACGTATCCGGAGTGATCCAGGTGCGCGTGCGTTATGATTATGGAATCCACGTCCCTTGGCTTTACGTGCAGCGGGTACTGGGGAGGCTTGTCCCTTCTCCCAAACAGCACGCCATAGTCCAGCAGGAGCCTGGTGCCGTCGCAGTCCACCAGAAAGCCCGATCGGCCTACCTCGCCGGCTGCCCCCAGCACTTTTACATTCAAGGCTTGAGATGGATTTTGTTGGCCTTAAAACCTTCACTATTTACGTGGATCGTTCCCTGATCGGTGAAATCTTCAAAAGCTTTAATTAGTGTTAGCTAAGAATCCACCCCTATGGGCAGAAGTTACCAAGATTGGCTAAAGTCACAAGACCCGGCACTAGTATCTAAGGTACGTGCGGGCGATGAAAGCAACAAACCACTCTTAAACCAAATTAATTGGATATGGGTTGCCAATCTAATGGCAAAAAAGGCAGACCTTAATCCTACTTCGGCTGAGCTTCTCGACTGGGTCACATCCGGTCAGATCGACGCTATGAGAAAATAAACGTGAGATCCACGTTTTTCCCTGTTTTTTCATTTTTTAATCGGCTGTGAGGGGGACCTGTAGAATTTGCCAGAGTTTCGGCGGGGTGCGATCTAAAAATAACCCTGTTATGGTTTTTGATTATGGTTTAAATAGCAACCCGACGCTATACATGCTGTAATGCCTATAGCAATACTTCCAGATATTGACGAGCAGAGATGTATCGGATGCGCACTATGCGTTGAAATCTGTACAACTCTGGGTCCGGACGTACTTCGTGTAAAGCCCGTTGAGGGCTGGAAGAGGGGTAAAGCATTCGTCTTTTATCCAGAAAGATGCATCTCAGACGGTGCATGTATTGGAGTTTGTCCAACAAAATCCATCTTTTGGATGAGACCGATGAATTACACCGCAGGACAACCTGTGCCTCTGCACAAGAACGGGGTATTCGTCAAAGGCTGGGCAGAAGACGCCGCCCTATAGAGACGGCACCCAGATCTTTTTTTTCTTTTTTATTTTTTAGAGCGACTTTTTGCGTATCGTCTTTGGGGCAAGCCTTGCAAAATATCCCAGGAAATGATCCTTCTTGTCAAAGTACATCTCTGCAAAGTCGTTTTTCTCAAGGAAAATCCTCCACGTCTTTTCAAACTCTGCAAAGTCGGCGGGATCAAGGACAGTCCTGCTTGTGAGGTGGTGGGCGGCCGGATATACGTCTGAAATCTCTACTGGTATTATTCCCAGAAACGGGTTGTACTGGCAGAACTGTACTGCGTCTGCATCCCTGAATTTCTTTCTCAGGGCTGTATACTGGGGCGACAGGTATGCCGGCTTTAGCTGTGTGACCCTGGTGACGCACAGGATTCTTTTTTTCGTGGAAAATCTCCGCACCGTCCTGTGGTATTCCAGGACCTCGGGCCTGAACTGGTCCTCCTTGGAAAAGAGAAACACCGCCTTTTCCTTGAACCTCGGGGTGGTGGCGGCAAAGCCCCCGCCGTTTTGCACAAACACGTCTATTACCTCAAAGAGCCTGGGATGCGACCTCATCTTTTTCATCACATACTCCCACAGGCGGCCCTCGCAGATTGACTCCTTTACCCTGTCGACTTCGGACTTTATGGAGTACAGGTTGTGGAGCGCAATCTCGTTTGTCCTCTGCCGCCCCTCCAGCTGCATTAGCTCCTTGGGGGTAAAGGCCGAGCACACCTTGCAGTTGCATGAGAAATAGCCCATCTCCGATACGTGCCTTGTCCTGTCATCGGTGATGTACCTGTCCTGTTTTGCGTATAGCATGTATGATGCAGAGTCAAAGGTGTCGCATCCCAGGGCCACCGCAAAGGGGATTGTCAGCGGGTGGCCGGCGCCGAACAGGTGCAGCGGTACGGACGCCGGCATGTGCCCCCTTGCTGCCACTATCATATCTGCCAAAAGCCTGAACTGGTAGGATTCCATAAACTCCACCGGGCTGCCAAGTGCCAGCATTTCAAAGCCGTATCCCACCAGGGCCTTTGTGGATTTTCTTACCAGCTCCAGGTGCTCGCCGCCCTGGATGGGTCCTGCCCAGATCTGCCCGTCATCGCCGCTGTCTGCCAGGGTGTTTTTTGAGACCTGTAGCGTGTGGTCCACGAACTGGCCTGCCTGTTTTTTTGAGAGGCCGTATCCGGTGGGCTTGTCAAGCGGAATTGCAACATCCGAGCCGATTCGAGTCTCAAAGGCCGCCATCTCTTCTGGCGTGACGTCCACGTCGCCGTACTCGAGCACCTGGTACCCGCCCGAATCAGTCATTACCGCCCCGTCAAAGCCGATAATGTCGTGGATTTTTTTACGGCCTGCGTCACTGCCATAGTTTTTTCTTGCAATGTACGCGTTTGTGATTACCATGTCAAATCCCATGTCGCCAATCACGGCGGCCGGAATCGCCTGCCTTACGGGGTGGATTACCGGGACGTATGCCGGCGTCTCTACCCTGCCGTGGTTTGTGTAAAGCGCGCCTATCCTGCCTGCCAGATCGCTTTTTAGTATCTCAAACACTACCAGACACCACCCCCCCGCATTATTTAATCGTAGGAAAAAAATTCCGCCAGGTCGTTTTTCTGCGAGACCAGCGACAGCCAGTCCACTGCGTCGCCGCCCTTTTTGCCTGCAAGCGCCTCGGCAGTCTGCAATGCCACGGCGCGGGCCGACTTTGCCGTGGTGTCTATCTGTACGGTCTTGGCCGCCCCGATTTTTTTTGCGGCATCATGCGCGATTATTCCCAGAATCTCGGCGCCTGCGTTCTCCATTGCCTTGCGCCTTGCGTACCCCCTCTTTTTGTATACGGCGGCAAGCTTGTAGGGATTTTTTCTAAGCACCGCCAGTCTCTTGACCTGTGATTTTGCAAGCACGTACGGCGCCAGGTGGCCTACAACCAGAGACCTCTCGCCAAGCATCGGGCCCAGCCTTTTTTTTAGCGCGTCCGTATCCACGTCCCTTGTCCCGGATGCCTGCTCAAACACACCCTCTGCAATCTCGCTGAGATCAAGCACCTCCAGATCGAGCATCCCGGCTATGCTTCTTGCCGCGGTGTGCTTGCCGACTCCGGGACTGCCAGTTATTACCAGTGACAACACCTCGGATGGCAGCAGACCGGATTAAATGATTTCGAATCCAGGCGCCGCGGGACTGGCTAGTTCCTGGCAAGGTTTCGTGCGCGAGTCCGAATCTCTCAAAACCAGCAAAAAATACCACGCGGGAACGGTTTTTACGACTGGTAAAAAGGGATAATTCTAAATAACCGCGTATACACCGTATAATATGGCCGAAATCAAGCGCAAATGGGAAGATCGCCACTATAAAATGGCAGAAAAGGTGGACAAAATGTTCAAAAACAACACTCAGGGCGAAGAGATAGACATTTAGCCGGCATTATTTTTTATAGATTATGATCACTATTTGGTGCTCTGTGTCACAAGCTGCCTAATTTTTCCCAGCATAAATTAATCTAGGCTGCCTGTCCACATAATCCGACCCAAAAAGCTTTAGATCATGACTACACGACCACACTGTGGGTAAAAATTCAGATTATGACTGTAGGTTAAGGGACCGCGGAATCATCCACATCGACAAACGTGTCCTGAAATCATTCGAGAGAGATCGGAATAGGATGAACAAGGGAAAGATGCAGATTCCTATATTCTGACGAAATGATTACCGTTCTGGCATACATTCATCTCTGGACTGCCATACAGACAGACACAGGGCCTTGCAGAATCGTTGTTTGGAATGCATACAACAGTGCCATCATATTCTACCATCTGCAAACGGATCAACAACCTGGATTTGGATATTACCGCAGGCAGAAAGGCGCACGGTACAATCTCAATAGACAGTACGGGAATAAAGGTGACAAACAGAGGCGACTGGATGCGAGAAAAACATGGCGTGACAAGAAAGGGGTTTATAAAAATACACGCCGCCATTAACGTAGATTCCGGAAAGACAACGGGATTTATAACTACGGATGAAAGCTCGCATGATTCAAATCATTTTGCAGGACTGGTAGAGCAGTCACAGCAATGCGGAAATGTGTGCTGGCAGACGGCGCGTATGATTCCGGCGTGATACATGATGACATGTATTACAATAATATTAAACTGGAAGTACCCGTCAGAAAAAATTCCAGGTCTGACACACCGTCATATCCGCACCGGATGGCAGTCAGGATTCAAAAACATGACTATTCGGAATGGGAAAAATCCTCCGGATATGGAAAACGATGGATTGTTGAATCATTATTCTCTGCAATAAAGAGAATGTTCGGAGAATCAGTCATGGCGCACAAAAAAGAGAACATGATGCATGAGATGGCGCTAAAGATGGCCATATACAACAGGATGGTGCTGGCCGCATGACGTCATGCCGGTATGGATCGGACTATGGCACGGGTTGGAGGATCACGTTATGAGGTAAGGGAGTTGTGACACAGAGCACTAATATGTCAAACCATACTGTGAATCGGCATGCAGATAGGCCTGTTGGGCAAGGCAAACGTGGGAAAATCGACATTCTTTTCTGCGGCCACAGAGACGCCGGTGCCGGTGGGAAACTTTCCCTTTACCACCATAAAGCCAAACGTCGGCGTCGCATACGTGAGGACTGACTGCGCATGCAGGCATTTCGGAGTGGATCACGAAAACAGCCTGTGCGCAGACGGGACGCGCTTTATCCCCGTAAAGCTAATCGACATTGCCGGGCTGGTACCCGGCGCCCACGAGGGCAAGGGGCTTGGAAACCAGTTTCTAGACGACGCAAGGCAGGCAGAGGCCCTGATTCACATAGTCGACATTGCGGGTGCGACTGACATACAGGGCCGGCCGGTTCCCGTAGGCGCGCATGATCCGCTTGAGGACGTAAAGTTCGTCCAGGAAGAGTTTGATCAGTGGTTTGCGCAGATACTAGAGAGGGAGTGGCCCAAGCTCTCAAAGGAGATCGAGCAAAAAAAGGCAAAGCTGGCAGACGGGGTGGCCAGGCGCTTTAGCGGCCTCGGGGTAAAGGAGCACGATGTCCGGGCTGCCATGCAAAAGACGGGCCTGCTCTCCAAGCAGCACGGGGAGTGGAACGGCGGCGACATTCTCCTGTTTGTAAGGGAGCTGCGGGCGCGCACAAAGCCAATGCTGATTGCGGCAAACAAGGCGGACTTGTGCGGCGATCTGGGGATAGTCTCAAGGATTCCCGGCACGGTGGTTCCGTGCAGTGCAGAGACTGAGCTGCTCTTGAAAAAGGCCACAAAGTCCGGACTTGTAAGGTACGTTCCGGGATCCGAGGGCTTTACAATCACAGATACTGACATGTCGCCGCAGCAAAAAGAGGCGCTAAAGCTAGTCGAGGCCGTATTCTCGAGGATAAAGACGACGGGAATCCAGGCGGCGCTGGATTCCATAGTCTTTGACGTGCTGGGCCTCATTGCGGTGTATCCGGTGGAGGACGAGGGCAAGCTGTGCAGCAAGGACGGCATAGTTCTCCCCGATGCCAGGCTTTTGAGGGGCGATGCCACCGCACTGGATCTGGCAGGGACCATTCACGCCGACATTGCAGGCGGGTTTTTGCACGCCATAGACTGCAAAACAAAGCAGAGAATCGGGGCGGATCACCGGCTGAAAAACGGCGACGTGGTCAAAATCGTCTCGACTCTCAGCAGGGGATAGCGATGCTCTGTCTTGGAATAGAGAGCACGGCGCACACGTTTTCGTGCGCCATACTGGAAAAAAGCCGCAAAAAAACCGCCATCAGATCCGACGTCAGGATGATCTACCGGCCCCCGGACGGCGAGGGCATACATCCCAGGGAGGCGTCCCGGCACCACACGGCAAACAGCTCATCCGTATTGTCGCAGTGTGTGGGGGAGGCGGGAATAACGGTGGCTGATCTTGACATCATCTCGTATGCCGCAGGACCCGGACTTGGGCCGTGCCTGAGGGTGGGCGCAGTGGTGGCCCGCTCGCTTGCCTCGTACTATGGAATACCGATATACCCGGTAAACCACGCCATAGGGCACATCGAGCTTGGCAAGATGCTGACGGGTGCAAAAAACCCGCTCGTGCTGCTAGTGTCGGGGGGGCACACCATGCTTCTTGCGTTCGTGCAGGGGAGGTGGCGCGTCTTTGGCGAGACCCTTGACATCACACTGGGGCAGTTGCTAGACCAGTTTGGACGCTCCCTCGGATTTGCGTCGCCGTGCGGCAGGCGCATAGAGTCGCTTGCATCAAAAACGACAAGGTATGTCGCGCTCCCGTATTCCGTCAAGGGCAACGACGTCTCGTTTTCCGGCCTGCTGTCCGCATCCAAGGCGATAATACCGCAGGGAAAAAACACCGCGTGCTATTCGCTGCAAGAGACTGCGTTTGCCATGGTGAGTGAGGCAGTGGAGAGGGCGCTGTCCTTTACGGGGAAAAAGGAGCTGCTAATAGTCGGGGGCGTTGCCGCAAACATGCGGCTCTCAGAAATGCTGCAAAGCGTCTGCAGGAGGCAGGGGTGCGCATTTTTTGCCGCGCCCCCAAGGTACTCGGGGGACTGCGGTTCGCAGATTGCGTGCACTGGAATCCTGGAGGCCTCAGTAAAGGATGGCGCAAAACTAGAGGACACGTTTGTCAGGCAGTCGTGGCGCCTTGACTCAGTGGACGTGTCCTACTAGGCCTTCATTGCGTCCTGGATTGACTCTAGCCAGCCGCCGCTGCCAAACACGCCGAACTTGAAGGTCTTTTCGCCGTCATCCGTCTTGCCAGTAAAGCACACCTTTTTCATGAGCAGCCCCTCCTTCCAGACGCGCGACACGTCGTCTAGCCGCACATCTATTACGGTCTCGCCGAACTCTTTTTTAAAATCCATGATTCTGCCCTTTGTCTTGTCAAAGGCAATCCTCTTGCTTGTAAGCGTCAGTATTCCCGGGCCGAGCTTGTCCTCGCTGCAGTCCTCCTGCCTGATCTTTTTCTCCCCCTCGTCCATGGCCGTATCATGCCGCACTCGTGTTATAATTGTGGTGGGGCCCCTCCCTGCGGCGCAAAAATAAACCCTAAATTATGCCGCCGCACCAGTCCATCCGGTGAGGCTGATCAAAAGGGGGGCCGAAGGCGATCTATACGAGACGACCTGGAACGGAAAAAAATCCGTCCTCAAGATAAGAAAAAAAAAGGACTATAGGAATCCCGAGCTGGATGCCAGAATACGCAGGCAGAGGACCATCCGGGAGGCCGAGATCATCCGGCAGGTAAAGTCCTTCGGGATTGCCGCACCGGTGATATTTCTTGCAGACGCCGTGCAGTGCCGTATAATGATGCAGCTCATACGCGGCCGGCCGGCCAACTGTATCTCTGGCAAAAGGCTAGTCGGGCTTTGCAGGGATTTCGGCGGTATAGTAGGCAGGCTGCACGAAAACGGCATAATGCACGGCGATCTGACCACGTCGAACTTTATCATATCTGCCAAAAGGACGTTCATAATTGACTTTGGGCTGGCCATGCGGACCTCAAAGCCAGAAGATCACGCAGTGGATCTGCGCCTCTTCAAGGAGATTCTCAACAGCGCGCACGTAGGCGAGATGCGGGGGGCGTGGAGGAACTTTCTGGCAGGATACAAGTCAGCCGTGGGACAGGACAGGCACGATACGGTCACCGGCCTTGTGGCAGTAATCGAGGGCAGGGGCAGGTATGCCACAGTCGTATGACGTGCTGTTTGCATCATCGAATGCAGACAAGTTCGGCGAGGCCGAGGAGATTCTCCGGGGGTTTGGCATCTCGGCTGGGTTTTTCAGGTGCGAGCTGGCAGAGATTCAGTCCGACTCTTTGGGCGAGATTGCCAGGCACAAGGTCAGAGACGCGTTTTCCAGGTGCGGGCGGCCGGTAATGGTGGAGGACGACGGCATGTTTGTCGACTCGCTCGGCGGGTTTCCCGGCCCGTACTCGTCGTTTGTATTCCGGAGCATCGGCAACGCCGGCATACTGAGGCTGCTAAAGACAGGGAGGGCCGCATCATTTCACTCCGTGATTGCATACCGGGACTCTGGAAACGAAAAGCTGTTCCGGGGAAAAACCGCCGGAAAAATATCTGCGCGCGCGAGGGGGCGGGGATGGGGGTATGATCCGATATTTGTCCCGTCCGGACAGACAGAGACGTTTGCACAAGCAGACAAGAACACCATCTCGCACAGGTACAAGGCGCTAAAAAAGTTCGCCGCGTGGTTTTAGATGTACCTGTCGATGCGTCGCTCGTTGTTTTGCAGCAGGGCTATCCGTGACACGACACTCTCGTCTATTATAGAGAACATGCCGCCCCTCCCGGCTATCCCGTCTGAAAAACTGCGCACCTCGTCGTGCTCTAGCATGTGATCCCTTTCCAGGCGGTTCGTCGAGCGCCCGATGTGCATGTACGACTTTATCTCGATGAAATGCGGGCTGGACTTTTCAAACATGGCGGCAAAGGCAGGTATCATGTCTTTTCTGGTGTTGTATCCGCGAATCAGCGTTATCCTGAGAACAGTCCTGGTGTCCAGCTTTTTTAGCAGCTCAAGTGAGGCGTTCCACCTCTTCCATGCGTCGTCATACCTCGGCCTGTTGATTCTCGCAAACGAGTCGCGGTCGGCGGCATTAGTCGACAGGTAAAGCTGCGTGGGCAGCGCGTCCTCGTCTTGCAGCCTTTGCAGCATCTCCGGCTCTTGTCCGTTTGTAACCAAAAAGATCGACTTTGTCTCCTTTAGCGTCTTTAGGTGCCTGATTAGCTCCGGCAGCTTTGGATACATTGTCGGCTCGCCGGACAGCGAGATTGCATAGTGGCTCGGAAGCAGCGACTCGTCGATCTTTTGCATGTCGTTGGCCGGGTTCCCGTAATATCCCATGATCAGCCTTTTTCGCTCCTCTGAGAGCCGCCTGACGATCTCTTCGGGATCTGAGACCCTTTCGGGCTCCATCCTGATCGAGTCGTAAAACTCCATGGGCCTCCAGCAGTATACGCACCTGTTCTCGCAGTGCATGCCGGCAGGCGAAAACTCCATGCACCTGTGGGTCGATATGCCGTAAAACCGGTGCTTGTAGCAGTCCCCCTCGTTTTTAAAGGATTTCTTGGTCCAGTGGCACAGCTCCACGGTAGAGTGATCCGCCACCCCGTACTTTGCCTTTTTTAGCTGCGCTGCGATCCCGGACTTTATCTGGATTAGCTCCTGGACTACTTCGCCTGAACAGCTCATGGCGGTACTCCCCAAGTGATTTACTTAAGTGATCGCATCGCCGCCTGCGGGGTTATTCCCTTTGGCGCCGTTGGTTTGGATTTTTTTAGAGTGAAGTTTAATAACAGGATCGTAAAGGTAAATTCGGGCATTGAATACAAAACACACCGCTAGTTTCATATTTTTAATAATGTTTGCCATTTCGAGCATTCCGGTATATACGGCATTTGCAGAATCCGACCTGGATAATGACGGAGTCGAGGATTCGGCGGACAAGTGCCCCAACCTGCAGGAGGACAATGAGGGCATTTTGGACGGCTGCCCGTCGAACTTTGTCCCCTGGTACGACGAGGACTTTGACGGCATCGAGGATCAAAACGACGCCTGCCCGGACATTAAAGAGAATTACAACCAATTCGAGGACGCCGACGGCTGCCCTGACACCCCGCCAATCACCGGCAAGACCGGTGCGGACGACACCGACTCTGACGGCTTTGCCGACTTTGCGGACCTGTGCCCCACCCAGCCTGAGACGTTCAACGGCGTATATGACACGGACGGCTGTCCGGACGACTTTGCGCCATCCCGGGACACCGACAGGGACGGCGTTCCCAACGCAGACGACTTGTGCCCGCTAAGCGCGGAGATCTACAACCAGCTCGACGACGCAGACGGGTGTCCTGACAGCGTATCTGACTCTGTTTTTGATGATACCGACAATGACGGAATCGAGGACAAGTTTGACTCTTGCATTGACAAGCCGGAGGTATACAATGGCTATTTTGACGGCGACGGCTGCCCAGACACGGTAGAGTCCGGCGCGCGCCTCTTTGACTCTGACGGCGACGGAATCGTAAACAAGTTTGACGTGTGCCCCGACGAGCCAGAGACGCACAACCAGTTTGCGGATCACGACGGCTGCCCGGACTCGCTGTCGTTTTCGGCGGTAAACCTGGGTGATGCAGACGAGGACGGCGTACCAAACAGCGTCGACTCTTGCCCGCTGATGCCAGAAAGATACAACGGATACGAGGACGCAGACGGCTGCCCGGACATTCCCCCCTATGTCTCTGATGTGGACTCTGACAGGGACGGGATACTAGACAGCATGGATGTCTGCCCAGATGTTGCCGAAGTTTACAACCAGCTCGACGACTCTGACGGATGCCCCGACCATGTCGCGCTAGGCGAGCAAAACCCGGACTCTGACGGCGACGGAATCTCAGACTATGCGGACTCTTGCCCCAACCGGCCAGAGACATTCAATGATCTTCTTGACTCAGACGGCTGTCCGGACTATACCACGTCCTATGACGCAGACAGGGACGGAATCTCCGACGAGTCGGACTCTTGCATGCTAGAGCCTGAGACGTATAATAATTACGAGGATACAGACGGCTGCCCCGATTCTATAGTGGCAAAAACGTACGATGCCGACGGCGACGGCGTTGCGGATATTTCAGACAGGTGCGTGCTTGATCCGGAGACGTTCAACGGCCATCTTGATTCTGACGGCTGCCCAGACGAGGTGCCGTACGCAGACGGCGACTCTGACGGCGTGCCGGACTCTGAGGACGCCTGCCCTGCCGAAAGGGAGGTATGGAACGCATACAAGGATACGGACGGATGCCCCGACACGGTATCGCTTGCAGACACAGACGGCGACGGCGTGGCAGATTCGCAAGACTCCTGCCCGCTAGTGCCGGAGAGGTTTAACAGCTATGAGGATACGGACGGCTGCCCTGACATTCCACCCTATGAGACCCTCATCGATTCTGATCAGGACGGCATAATGGACTCGCTTGACGCCTGCCCGCTGCTTGATGAATCCTACAACCAGTTCGAGGATACGGACGGCTGCCCTGACCGCGTCGTGGACGCAAAGGATACGCCGGACTCTGACGGCGACGGAATCTCAGACTATATGGACTCCTGCCCCAACCAGCCAGAGACATTCAATGATCTTCTTGACAGGGACGGCTGCCCCGACCGCGAGAGCACCGCTGATGCCGACGGCGATGCGATAGCAGACGAGGCCGACTCGTGCCCCCTGTATGCCGAGACGTACAACAATTATCAGGATACGGACGGCTGCCCCGACACGGTGGACACCGAGTTTGCAGACGCCGACGGCGACGGAATTGAAAACGCGTCTGACGAGTGCATAGTAAACGCCGAGGTATACAACGGCTATCTCGACTCTGACGGCTGCCCGGATGCCGTGTCGCAGTCCGACTCTGACTCCGACGGCGTTCCCGATGATGCGGACCTGTGCCCCACCCAGCCTGAAACGTGGAACAGGTTTCTTGACGACGACGGGTGTCCTGACGGCATTGTGGATTCTGACGCAGACCGGGACGGAATACCCGACGACTTGGATCAGTGCGTGACTGACCAGGAAAGGTACAACAATTATCTTGACGAGGACGGCTGCCCCGACTTTTTACCGTATATACTCGACAAGGACTCTGACTTTGACAACATTGCCGACTCTGTCGACGAGTGCATCTTGCAGCCAGAAAGGTACAACATGTTCCAGGACGAGGACGGCTGTCCCGACATTCTGCCTCCGGGAAACTATGACGAGCTGAACGACTCTGACGGCGACGGGCTATCCGATCTAGAGGACTTTTGTCCAAATCAGTCCGAGACATTCAACGGATTTCTGGACTCCGACGGATGCCCGGATGACTATGCGGCATCGGCAGATACCGACAATGACGGGATACCAAACGAGACGGACGCCTGCCCGCTAGAGCCCGAGGTGCACAACCAGTTCGAGGATACGGACGGCTGCCCAGACTCTGTAGAGACGGCGCTTGACTCTGACGGCGACGGAATTGAAAACACGCTAGACGAATGCCCGACAAGGCCAGAGACGTATAATTCGGTCTCTGATGAGGACGGCTGTCCGGACGTGACGTTCCTTGACGGCGACGCCGACGGAATCCCAGACGACATGGACGTGTGCCCGACAGTAAAGGAGACATGGAACCGCTATGTGGACTATGACGGCTGCCCAGATACGGTGCCGGCCGCACCCGTGCACCTTGACTCTGACGCCGACGGCATAAGGGACGGCAATGACGGGTGTCCCGCCGAGCCTGAGACATGGAACAAGTACGAGGACGCCGACGGCTGCCCAGACGTCATTCCGGAGCAATCACGCTACAAGCACGACAGTGATCTAGACGGCATAATCAACGACTTGGATTTGTGCCCCGACATACCTGAGGACTATGACGGCAATGCCGACTCTGACGGCTGTCCCGATCCATAGGCCCGGCACGACTTTTACAAGATTATCGTTTCAATCGGATAGCTGATTTTTACCGTGACGTTTAATAAAGACGCCCTGACAAATGCGTCTAGAAGATGAGAGAATATCACATTTTGGGATTGTTTATACTTTTGGCAGTGACCATGGGCATGGCTCCGGTCCATACCCTTGCCGCACCCAACGATATCGACGGTGACAACGTTGCCGATTCCGTGGATTTGTGCCCGTTTGTGCGCGAGGACGGCGAGGGGGACATTGACGGCTGCCCGTCGAACTTTGTCCCCTGGTACGACGTGGATCATGACGGAATACAGGATCACCTGGACGGCTGTCCCACCGTAAGGGAGAATTACAACGCCTTTGAGGACACGGACGGCTGCCCTGATACTGCACCCCAAGAGACCGGTTCGGGAGCTGCCGACACCGACTCTGACGGCTTTATCGACACGGCAGACCTGTGCCCCAACCAGCCCGAGACGTTCAACGGACTGCTGGATCTTGACGGCTGCCCGGATGACAACATGTCCCTGAGGGACTCTGATCAGGACGGGGTTCCCGACGTGGCAGACCTGTGCCAGTACGAGCAGGAATCCTACAACATGTTCCAGGATACGGACGGCTGCCCGGATGATGTGGACTCGGACACGTCAGCCTATCAGTTTCCGGACGCCGATGCGGACGGAATCGAGGACAGGCGGGATCAATGCATAAACGAGGCCGAAAACTTTGACGGCTATCTTGACTGGGACGGCTGTCCCGACACCATGGGGTTTTCATCTGACACAAAAAAAGACTCTGACTTTGACACCATAATAGACGAGGTCGACGAATGCGTATCCGAACCTGAGAACTTTAACGGGTACCAGGACGAGGACGGCTGTCCCGACGTAATATTCCTGCCCACAGTCACCGATGTGGATTTTGACGGCATACCGAGCAACTTTGATGTCTGCCCATTTAGCAAAGAGACATTCAACCAGTTTCTCGACGAGGACGGCTGTCCGGACTATGTCGCAACGGAAAAACCAATACCGGATTCTGACGGCGACGGAATCTCCGACCGCCTGGACCTGTGCCCGATCCAGCCCGAGTCGTACAACAATTATGCCGACACCGACGGCTGCCCCGACCAGTTTACCGATCTTACCGACACCGATGCGGACGGAATACCAAACATATCTGACGAGTGCCCCGATACGCGCGAGATCTGGAACAAGCATCTTGACGAGGACGGATGTCCCGATGCGGTTGCAGACTCTTCCGTGCTCTACGAATTTCCCGATGCCGATGCCGACGGCGTGGATGACAGGTGGGACCAGTGCGTCTCTGAACCGGAGACCTATAACGGCTATGCGGATCGCGACGGCTGCCCGGACACCCCGCTGGACTCGGCGTCATTTTTCACCGATGCTGACGAGGACGGGATACCTGACAGCGAGGATCTCTGTCCCGCAATCGCAGAAAGGCACAACGGGCTGCTAGACGAGGACGGATGCCCCGACACGCTGCTGACAGAGTCCATGGGCGATTCTGACGGCGACGGAGTCAGCGACGACATCGACATGTGCCCGAGGGTCAAGGAGGTCTATAACAAGTTCCAGGACGCAGACGGATGCCCGGACTCGGTGACGGCCGATTCCTCTGATTTGGATTCTGATGCAGACGGTATCCGCGACCCGCTGGATTTGTGCCCCAACCAGCCAGAGACAATAAACGACTATGCCGACTCTGACGGGTGTCCCGACGAGTTTACCGATCTTACCGACACGGACAGGGACGGAATCCCCAACAGCGAGGACTTGTGCGTGCTGGACAGGGAGACCTACAACATGCTCCAGGACGACGACGGGTGTCCTGACGCAGTCGAGGACTCTGTAATGCTATACGAGTTTCCCGACACCGATGCCGACGGCGTGGATGACAGGTGGGATCAGTGCCTAGAGGGCGCCGAGACCTTTAACGGCTATCTTGACTGGGACGGCTGCCCGGACGTCCCGGGATCGGCATCAAGCGTACTGCTTGACTCTGACAGCGACGGAATCCTGGACTCTGTGGACAAGTGCCCCGCAGCAGGCGAGCGCTATAACAATTACAGGGACGAGGACGGCTGCCCCGACTATGTCGATTACACGGTGGTAAGGGACAGGGATTCTGACGGCGTGGCCGACGACGTGGACCTGTGCCCTACGGTATCGGAGACTTACAACCTGCACATGGATTCTGACGGCTGCCCGGACTTTGTGGGCAGCGAGGCGAGCGTGCCGGACTCTGACGGCGACGGAATCAACGACTATGTGGATGTGTGCCCCAACCAGGCAGAAGTGCACGACGGCTTTAGCGACTGGGACGGATGCCCCGACGGCGAAAAACTGCATCTTGACTCCGACCAGGACAATATCGACAACTCGATAGACGAGTGCCCCACAGCAAAGGAGGTCTATAACGGCTTTGAGGATACGGACGGATGCCCAGATACCGTGGTGGTTGATACCGTCCGCTACGAGTTCCCCGACGTTGATGCCGACGGCATAGACGACAGGTGGGACCAGTGCCTAGATGAGCGCGAGAATTTCAACAATTATCTTGACTGGGACGGATGCCCCGACGTCATTCCGCAGGGCGACACAGAAAACAGCCCGCCTGATGCGGACGGGGACAATATTACTGACGCAATAGACCAGTGCCCGACGAGTCCGGAGACGTGGAACAAGTACCGCGACGCAGACGGGTGCCCCGACGTCATTCCAGAGCAGTCCAGGTTCGTGCATGACGGCGATCTTGACGGCATAATCAACGACAACGACCAGTGCCCCGCCGTCCCCGAGGACCATGACGGCGACGCAGATTCCGACGGCTGTCCGGAATAGGCGGCATTGTCCGGTAATTCCACTTTCTGACATTACACACGGCACATTATGGGGCAAAGCCAGCTTGATGAGGCAGAAAGGCTCGAAAACCAGCCAAGATGGAAAAAACGCGTGCGATACGGCCAGAGATGGCTCGTAGAGATTGTCTTTTCGACATTCAAGATGCCTGGGGGATTATGTGTATTTGTGCAAATGGGAGAATGATACGGGAGCTGAAAATCAAGGCCGGCGTGTCCAGCAGGATGGCAGAACTGGCAACGATCCAATGGGAATCTGAGTCAAAGTGGGATATCTGGCATGATCAGGTGAGTTATGCAACAGACTAGCCAGTATCCGGTTAGGTCCCGTGCCTGTAGATCCAAATATCCCTCTTGAACCTAACCTGTTGCACTAACCAATGGCGTAATTTTATATGAGTAGAGTGGCCAGTTAAGTGTATGGCACTTGGGGAGTTTGTATCGTATCTTTCGGGACAGGGCATGGTTAATGTAGCCAGATTAAAAGATGACAGTGACGAGGGCTTTGAGAACCGCCTAAAGGTTCAAAAATACACATATCTGGCCAAACATTTCGGGCTGGATCTAGGCTATGCGTACAATATACACCTGCGCGGACCATACTCGCGTGGATTGACGTCGGATTACTATAATCTGGACGTTGCAAACATGGCATCTGCATCGGCACCGCCTGCGCTGCGTCATGAGGAATTTTTGTCAGTATTGAGGGGCAAGAGTACTGCTTGGCTGGAGATTGCAGCAACCATACTGCACGAGACGAATCTTGACAAGGGCCTAAAACTGGAGCATTTTTACATGCTAAAGTGTGATCACGACCCAAAGTTCATTGATTCGGTCTATTCGAAATTGACTAGTCTTTGCCTATTGTAAACTCGGCCGGTATGTTCAGGATCTGGTTGCGTGTTCCATTCTTTTTCAGGTCCTCGATATGGCTTAATACTAGGGGGTTTTTCAACGGCCTGTCAGTCGTTAAAAAATGCGTGGCATCTCCATCCTCTATCGCATGAGCCAAAATCAAGGAATCCATATTGTTTACCACGCCGCTAAGATCAGATAGTATTTTTGCTCTTTGTATGATCAGATTGTTAGGGGGAGGAAACTTGTCAGAATCAAGCTTCCACTTGTTTGATATGTTGCCCATATCTGTCGTGCATTGCAAGATCCGCCCCGGATCTGACTCGCTTTTCAACATCACTGCTAGCGCCTCCCCTAATACTATCTGCGGGATCTTTATCCTGTGGTCATATAGCATTTGTGAATGGATTGTTTATAGTCGTAATCAGGAAATTCATCATATTTTATAATCATCAGCAGAATATTGGTATCCAAATATGCCAAGGTGTGTGATTTTTTCATGGAATAATATAAAAAAACGGGTTTTAATGTGTTTAGAAAAAAAATGGCAGGAATATTGTAGGCGTTCCGATCGCTTTCTGCCAAAATTACCGACCCGCGTCCACCGGGCGTGACTCCCTTTTTTGGCAATGATCGGAGGCGATCAGCCGATCCTGATTGCATGACCCGGAAAGAGTCCGCTGGGCAATAATTATAATACGGCGCGCCGCACCGAGCTTGTGGGAAATTACTATCTTGACATCGAGACAGAGGGGCTGGATGTTTTCGGCGACAAGATCATAACGATACAGTACCAGGAGCTAGAGCAGGGAACGGGCAGGCCGACAGGCGAGCTAGTCATTCTCAAGGAATGGGAGGAAGGCGAGGAGGCGATGATCCAAAAGTTCATCACCGAGTCCAAGATCATACACACGTACGGCTTTGACTTTGTCCCCGTGGGATTCAACCTGACATTCGAGCACAAGTTTCTTCTATCAAAGTCCAAAAAATACAGCAAGCACCCGATCGACATAATGTCAAGGCCGTGCATTGATCTGCACAGCATTGCGGTTCTCATGAACAACGGGCAGTTCAAGGGCTCTGGCCTTGACAAGCTAACGGGCAAGCCGCACAGCGGCCTGACTATTCCGCAGTGGTACCGCAACGGGCAGCACGGCGAGATTGAAAATTACATTAAAAACGAGGCGGACGAGTTCATAAAGCTGCTCGTCTGGCTGCACCAAAAGATGCCTGTACTGAGGGCCGAGCGCGGCTATCCCGTGGCCTAGACGGCATGCGCCGCATTGTGCTGCCACGGGCGCGGACCGGCGGGGGACGCGCGGGGGTGATGCGTGCATGGCAATGATTGGGAGCTTTCCTGCCGGCCTGACGCCGCGGCCAATCCAGGTGGATCTGGTGGCCCGAATCGAGGAAAGCATAAAGTCGGGGTACGAAAAAATCATCGTATCTGCGCCCACCGGGGTGGGAAAATCCCCGATTGCAGTCAACCTTTCACTGCACTATGGCGGCTCGTTCATAGTCACCGCCTCAAAGCAGCTGCAGGACCAGTATTCAAAAGAGTTTGAAATGCTCAGGCCGGTCAAGGGCAAGTCGAACTTTGCGTGCATGAAGATCATGGAGCAAAACGGCGTTGCAAAAAAGGAGCTTGCCAGGGCGATGGAGCTGCGCATGACGTGCAACAAGGGCCAGTGCCAGGAAAAAAGGGACGGCAAGACGTACAACTGCAAGTACAAGCCGGCAATAGAGGACTTTGAATCCGGCTCCTTTGAGGGGACAGTCTGCCCGTACTATGATCAGAAATACACGGCGCTAATCTCCCCGCACTCTTTGTGGAACTATTACGCCTATTTCCAGATAATGAAGTACAACAAAAAGACCTTTGCAAAGTACCTGGACCGGCCGGTGGCGATATTCGACGAGGCGCACAAGATCGAGGATCAGATACTCCAGTTCATAGGAATCGCCATCAACAGGAGGGATGCAGAAGAGTGCGGCATCGACACGGACTCGTACGACCTGTCCGACATTGATCTCATCACCGCGCTGCTCGACGACATGGCAGGGCACTATTCCAAAAAAATATCGGACATTCAGCAGAGTCCGGGCTTTGAGGAGAATCCGGACTATGACCTGCTAAACCGCCTTGATGCGGGATATACGAGGTATGCGGCGGCAAGCGCCGAGATTAGCTCCAACAAGGACAACTTTGTCATAAACCTGCCGCGAAACCCGCAGTACTCCCTGGCCGACGTCAGGCCGCTTGACATCTCAAAGTACGTCCAAAAGTTCTTTGATGCGCCGGTGCAGGTATTCATGTCTGCCACTATTAACAGGAATTCTTTTTGCGAGACTACGGGCATTGCGCCGTCCGATGTGGCAATAGTCGATGCGCCCGTGTCGCCCTTTCCGCTGGAGAACCGCAGGATCGAGTTTCTCAACGTCCGGAGCCTGGGATACAGGTCGTCGCTGGCCGACGAGCTGGCAGTGATAGGGAGAATCGACGAGCTGCTCTGCGCGCACGCAGGCCAGCGCGGACTGGTGCTGACCTCGTCTAGGGCCAGGTGCCGGCAGATACGCGACAACCTGTCAGAATCCAACAGAAAGAGGATCAGGATATGCCACGCAGGCGAGGGCGCAATGACGCCTGACGAGATAATAGCGGAGCACTCTTGCGACCCTGGCGGCGTGCTTCTCTCCTCGTCGCTGTGGGAGGGAGTCGACCTCAAAGACGACATGTCCAGGTTTCAAATCATCTCAAAGATTCCGTACCCGAACTTTTCTGACAAGCGCGTCGCCCTAAAGATGAAAAAATACCCGCTCTGGTACGCCTCGCAGACGCTGACAAAGCTGCTGCAGGGGTTTGGAAGATCCATCCGCAGCCAGGACGACTGGGCCAGGACGTACGTGCTTGACTCTATGGTGCAGCACCTGATACAGAGGTCCTGGGATCTCATTCCGCAGGCGTACCGTGACACGCTAGGCGGCGCAGATACGCAGGCATACACGCGGCCATAGGCTGCCAATCCTGCGGGGTTTTTTTTAATATAAAGACTGCATCAATGTGTGTCAGATGCAACAGATCGGGATCTGCCTGATTGCAGAAATGGAGCTTTGCCCATAAGGGGGATTGCGTGAGTGATGGGCAGGGATCCGGACTGGCACAGCTGGAAACTGGCATGCCGGCAGGCGCCCATCAGACAAAACGAAAACCTGATCCACTACATTCAAAACGCCATCTGAATACTACATTTGATGCGATGAAATATTTCCCCACGTGAGTATTTCAGGACAAAGATATTCGCTAGACGTGATGAAATATTTCATGAGGGTTACTCTGGTTCCAAATACTCATACCTTTGACTATAATCTTTTAAAACTTTTTTTTACCTTTGTAATTACACTCTCAGAATATTGATGCTCTATAATGCCTTCGATCACGGTATCTATGTATGCTTTGGAAGGTGTTTCTGATGGATGCTCGCAGTCCCAATAATAAACTGCAACATTGCGTATCACATTTTCATCTTCATCCGTGACATCCACATACCTCGGATCAATTCCTTCAAAGGATGTCATTTGGTCAAGCTGTTCTCTTGTTATAAAATAGACAACTCCGTATACCACATCATTTTCATTTCCCACCCTCACGTTGGATGTATTGCAATCCCATCTTTTGGATTTAACATTACTCACAAACTCGTATCCTATCAGACGTGCTCTTTTTGACGAATGCCATGCTCCAACCCTTTTCCGCATTTGTGATTTATTCAGATTGGAACCATATGCAAAATATCCAATATGCTCCATCATGCCATTTTGTAATCGCGCATATTAAAGGTTAATGAGTTATGCAAAATAGATCTAATTGTACCTTGGATATGATTTCCATCAAAAAACCACGAAATTGACTCGGCGGTACGGCGACCCGCCTGCCATTCCAAAGGCCGATCACACGCAAATTCCAGTCATGCAAGCTAGTAGCCAACTGTTACACGTCGCGCGCCTACAGTAATCGGTTAGGTCCGGCGCCTGTGGATCCAAATATCCCTCTTGGACCTAGCCTGTTACCGCCTGCATTTGCAAACGGCTTTATCTTGGAGCATCCCACCGTCGTTTGTGTCGCTCAAAAGCGCCAGGGCGTCCCTCGGCAAAATCTCAAAATCACTAGAGACCGTCAGGGACTCGCGCGAATTTTTAATAAAAAACACGAGACAGATAGTCATACTGTGCAGCCAGTCGATAATCGCCGTGCACAGGGGGGACATGGACTCTGCTCGGACAAAGGCCAAGAGGGCAGACTCGCTGCTAAGATCCCAGAGGGCCAGGGCAACTAACAACCTCAGAAGGCACATAGCCGTCCCGGAGCAGGAGCTAGTCGAGGCCTTTTCGCTTATTGCCGTTGCAGACAAGAGGCCTGTTCCCTCTGCAGCCGCGCTGGCCGTCTCCGGCCCGTCGTACGTGCTTGGCCTGCTTGACTGTATCGGGGAGCTAAAGCGGCTGGTGTTTGACAGGATACGCGCAGGCCGCACAAAAGAGGCGCAGGGGATATTCCAGGTGATGGAGGAGCTGTACGAGCTGCTCTATCCGTTTGCCACCTATGACAAGGTGCTCAAGGAGGCAAAAAGAAAGCTGGACGTCAACAGGATGCTAATCGAGGACGTAAGGGCCGTCATTACAGAAGAGATGCGCAGATCCGACCTGATCGACGCCATTGCAAGGCTGACTAGTAGGTAATGAAATGCGGGCGGTGGGATTCGAACCCACGAACTCCTGAGAGACTAGCCCCTCAAGCTAGCGCCTTTGGCCAGGCTGGGCTACACCCGCAACAAAAACTCCGTGCAGGGTTTTTATAATCCTTGATTACTCACCGTGAGCATGTTAGTTCCGGTGCGTTGCTTTACCTGCGGAAACATGATCGCCGACAAGTACGAAGACTATAAGGCAAGGACAAAGCTGGGCGAGGGGCCCGCAAAGGTGATGGACTCGCTTGGAGTCAAGAGATACTGCTGCCGGAGAATGCTCTTAACATCCATTGAAACGATTAGACAGATTGTTCCGTTTTACGAGGCAATTCAAAAAAGGCACCAGGAAGTCCAGTCTGAGCTAGAATAGGTTGCCAAAGATCACCTCGATTAAGGGACGCATTATCTACAACAGCCGGGCAGCCAGGACAATCGAGGTGGACGTCGAGTCCGACGGCCGGTTTACCGGGCGCGTCTGCGCCCCGTCGGGTGCAAGCGTGGGGCGCCACGAGGCGGCAAGCTTTCCCGCAGGAGGCCCGCAAAAAAGCCTGGAGATTCTAAACGGTAACGCCACCAAGTTCGTCGGGCTGGAGGCAGGCGATCCAGAGTCGGTGCACGGCGCAATCCGCGACATTGACGGCACGCCGGACTATTCTGGCATCGGCGGGGCGGCTGCGTTTGCAATCAGCATAGCATCAGCAGAGTCGGCCGCAAAGGCCTCGGGCCTGCCGCTGTTCCGGACGCTTCCGGGAGGCCCGGACTATCGGTTCCCCTTCCCGCTTGGAAACATACTCGGCGGCGGCGCACACGCAGGGCCGGGCACGCCGGACATACAGGAGATACTAGTCAGTGCCACAGGCTCAAAGAACGTCCGCGACGCAATTGAGACCAACATGGCAGTCCACCGCGAGCTGCGCGACGTCCTGCAAAAAAGGGATCCCGGCTTTACAAACGGGCGGGGTGACGAGGGGGGCTGGGCGCCAAGGCTTGACAACGAGGGCGCACTGGAGGCATCCGTCACGGCGTGCGAGAACCTGGGATTCACGCTTGGCAGGGAGGTCTCACTCGGAGTCGACTTTGCCTCCTCCACGCAGTGGGACCAGAAAAGGGAAAAATACGTCTATGACAGGTCGGGATTTGAAAACTCCCGAGGCGAGCAGATAGACTTTGCCGCCTCAATTATTGAAAAGTACAAGCTGGCATACGCCGAGGACGCAGTACACGAGGAGGCATTCGACGACATGGCCGAGCTCACCTCTAGGTTTCCCGCAGTAATGATTGCAGGCGACGATCTCACCGTGACGAGCAGGAAAATACTGCAGGTGGCGGTCCAAAAAAAGGCGTGCAATGCTGCGATTCTCAAGGTAAACCAGGCAGGCAGCCTGTTTGATGCCATGGAATTTGCAAGGGAGGCAGACGCCAGCGGAGTTGCGCTGGTCACCTCGCACAGGTCCGGCGAGTCCTCAGACGGCCACATATCCCACATTGGAATCGCAACCGGCTCCAGGATGCTCAAGGCGGGAATCGTGGGCGGCGAGCGGGTCGCAAAACTAAACGAGCTAATCCGGCTCTCGGAGCATGATTTAATACGAGGTATGGCGGAATTTTAAAAATCCGATGAGCCAAGAGACTGAGATTCCAGACATCAAGAAAAAAGTACTCTCCACGGGAATCGATGTGGGAACACAGGTCAAGACAAAGTTCATGAAGTCCTTTATCACTCAGGCAAGCCCGGGCGGCCTTTACATGATAGACCTGGACACGACGCTGGCAAGAATCGAGACGTCTGCAAAGTTCATCACAAAGGCCGGGCTGGAAAACGTAATTGTGTGCTCCGGCGGCAAGTACGCCCAGAGCCCGATAGAGAAATTCTGCGAGACAGTCGGGGCAGTGCCGATGCTCGGACGGTTCATGCCGGGGACGCTGACTAATCCGTCACTGCCGTACTATATCGAGCCGAAGCTGCTGCTGGTATCTGACCCGCAGGTGGACGGCCAGGCGGTAACTGAGGCGACAAACGCGGGAATTCCCGTAATCGGGGTTGCAAACACGGACAATATCACCTCAAAGCTTGACGTCATCATACCTGCAAACAACCGCGGCCGCAAGTCGCTGGCGACGGTATACTGGCTGCTTGCGCGGCAGATACTCATTGAAAAGGGCGAGCTAAAAAAAGACGAGTCCATGAAGCTCGACATTGACGATTTTGAGACAAAGATAATAGAAGAGGCAGCAGAATAATGCATACCAGGACTCCGGCAGTTGCCGGGGCGTTTTATCCAGGCGACGCAGCGCCGCTCCGGCGGGCCATAAGCGGGTGCGTTGCACACGAGCTCGGGCCGAAAAAAGGCCCGAGCCGCGGCGCAGTCGGAATAATATGCCCGCATGCGGCATACGAGTATTCCGGGGCCGTCGCATGCCACTCGTTTCACGCAATCAGGGAGCAGCGGCCGGATCTGTTCGTAATGGTGGGGCCAAACCATAGCGGGGACGGATGCGGCGTTGCGACCATGCGGGACTGCACATGGCAGACCCCGCTGGGATGCGTCAAAGTCGACTCGGAATCAGCCGACGAGTTATCGCGCCTTTCGGGAATAGAGGTGGACTCGTCCTCGCATGCGCGCGAGCACAGCCTGGAGGTCCAGGTTCCCATGCTGCAGCAGTTCTTTTCGCACGACTTTAAGATACTGCCGATAGCCCTGGCAGACCAGGACATGGGGACTGCCGTCATGGTGGGACAGGCAATATCGGGGCTTGGAAAAAACAAAAACATGTTGATAATAGGATCGTCGGATCTCACGCACTATGAGCCCGACGGATTTGCCCGCACGCAGGACGGGGCGCTCATAGACGCCATACTGGGGATGGATACCGGCGAGTTTTACGGGGTGCTTGCACAAAAGGCGGTAAGCGCCTGCGGCTATGGGGCCATTGCGGCCACCATGGAGGCGTGCGGCGGCCTTGGCGCCACGGGCGGGGAGCTCTTGAAATACGCCACAAGCGGCGACGTCTCTGGCGACAAGACTTCGGTAGTGGGATACTGCTCGATTGCGTTTAATTGAGATCCATAGCTTCTGCGCCTGCAAAGGCGATACTGTTCGGAGAGCACTTTGTAGTGCATGGTGTAAACGCCATCCTGTGCGCAATAGACAAGAGGGTGAAAGTCACGACTGTCAAGACCGACGAGAGGGAAATACGGATAAACTCGGGAATCGGCAGCATCCGGCTGGATCCGGACTCGCCATCCGCAGGGCGGTTCGGGCCGTTTGTATTTCTTGCAAAAAGGGCAATCAAGGAGTTTGGCCATGCCGGGGGACTGGAAATTACGATCGACTCGGAGATTCCCGCAGGCGTGGGGCTGGGGTCGTCCTCTGCGTGCTGCGTTGCGGCGGCAGCCTCCGTAATGGGGCTCTTTGTAAGGCACTCTAGAGGGGAGATATCGCGCATTGCAGCAGAAGCTGAGCGTACAATGTTCGGAGGCGCATCAGGCGCCGACAGCGCGGCGTGCACATACGGGGGAATAATAGAGTACGGCACAAAGGCCGGCCATACTGCCATCGATGCCGACTCTGGCCTTGAGCTCATAATCGCCAACTCTGGACAGGTGCATGCAACAGGCCAGATGGTCTCCCGCGTGGATGAGTTCCGGAGAAAAAACCCCGGCACATTCTCGTCTCTGTGCAAAAAAGAGTCGGCCCTTGTCGCGCGCGCCAAAGGGCTGCTGTCCGGCGGCGACCTGGCGTCGCTGGGGGCGGCAATGTCTGAGAACCAGCGGTACCTGGAGGCAATCGGCGTGTCCGGGGAAAAAATGCGGGCAATGATCGATGTTGCAGACAGGACGTGCCACGGCTCAAAGATTACGGGCGCCGGGGGAGGCGGCTGCATCGTTGCAGTCGCCGCGCCGCAAAGGATCAACGAATCCATTTGCAACCTGCGCAAAAGCGCCCCGGAGTGCTTTTTGGCCCGGATCGACTTTGGGGGGCTGGATACCTTTTAAAATCCCTAGGCGGCAGGTAAGATCATGCTATTGATCAAGCTTGGCGGCTCCATAATAACAAACAAGAAAAGGCCGCTCTCCCCGCGGAGAAAGGCAACAGACAACATTTCCCGGGCGCTCAAAAAAATCAGCGAGCCGTTCATAATAGTGCACGGCGGGGGATCCTTTGGCCACTATTGGTCGGTAAAATACAACATGCACACAAGGCCCGCAAGGCACGGCGCAAAGGCCGTGGCCACCGTAAGGGACTCGATGGCCGAGCTCAACTGTATGGTTGCAGGCTCGCTTTTAAAAAACGGCCTGTACCCGTACGTGCTGCCGCCTGCGGGATTCGTCCGCGCAGACAGGCCCGTCGCACGCGGCATTGCGGACATGGAAAAGATTGCAAAGTCCGGAATGGTCCCGGTCACGCACGGCGACGCCGTATGGTACGGGCAAAACAAGTATTACATACTGTCCGGCGACAGAATCATGGGCATGCTGGCAAGGGCGCTGCGGCCGAGGCTCTGCATGTTTGTGCTGGACATTGACGGGGTGTATTCCGATCCGAAAACCAAGCGGCTCATTCCGGAGCTAAAAGGGCACAGGCCCGAGATTGCCGGCGTCC
Source organism: Cenarchaeum sp. (assembly GCA_965212015.1). GTDB lineage: Archaea > Thermoproteota > Nitrososphaeria > Nitrososphaerales > Nitrosopumilaceae > Cenarchaeum. The sequence continues at coordinate 969,223 of OZ243037.1, read as the reverse complement.
CAATGGACGTGACGGGGGGAATGCAGAGAAAGATTAACGAGGCCCGGGGCATTGCAAGGGCTGGGCTTGACGTGTTTTTTGTAAACGGTAACAGGCCGGAGAGGATTCTGGAGGCCTGCAGGGGAAAAAAGTTCACGGGAACGATATTCCGGGGGGGACGCAGTTGGCGCAAGAGTTTGTAGTGCTAGTAGACGGGGACGACAATCCCATAGGCCTCGAGGAAAAGACAAAGTGCCACCTGCCAGGCGGCAGGCTGCACAGGGCGTTTACCGCGCTGATCTTTGATCACTCCGGGAGGCTCTTGCTTGCAAGGCGGAGTCCCGGCAAGATGCTGTGGCCGGGGGACTGGGACGGCACGGTAGCAAGCCATCCCAGAGAGTGCGAGTCGTACACTGCTTCTGCCATGCGGCGCCTGCCCGAAGAGCTGGGAGTCTCGTGCGAGATGGACTATCTGTTCCGGTTTGAGTACCACGTGCCGTACAGGGACGTGGGATCCGAAAACGAGATATGCGCCACACTGGTCGGAACAGTTGATGCAAGCTCCGAGTTTGAGCTGGTCCGGGACGAGATAAGCGACGTAAGATGGGTTACCGCACAAGAGCTGCTCTCTGCGGTGCGCGACAGCCCAGAGTCGTACTGCCCGTGGATGCTAATCGCGCTGCGCCTCCTGCAGGAATCCGGCCCGGAGGCGCTCAGGCGGCACCGGGAGCTGGGCGAATGGACCGGCCCGCAGCTCTGCGATGCGCTGACAGAATCAATCAGGGCGCACCTTTCTGATGACGACTGGAGGATGCTGCATGACTAGGACGGGGGACGGCGCGCAGGTAGACAGGCGCCTTGCTGCGAGCATCAGGGGGGATCCGGCGCAGCTTTATGCGGCGGCAAGACACCTAATAGTCAACGGGGGAAAGCGGCTGCGCCCGTTCATGGTCTTTAAGAGCTGCCAGCTATTGGGCGGCAAAAGGCGCGACGCGATGGCAGCAGCTGCGGCAGTAGAAATGATTCACAACTTTACGCTGGTCCATGACGACATAATGGACAACGACGAGGTGCGCCACGGGGTGCCGACGGTGCACAGAAAGTTCGGAATGCCGGTGGCGATACTGGCAGGCGACGTACTGTTCTCAAAGGCGTACCAGATAATATCCGGCCCAAGGCTTTCGCCGGAGATTTCAATCGAGCTTGTCAGGCGGCTGGCCGCCGCATGCGTGAGCGTGTGCGAGGGGCAGATATACGACATTGCAATGGCGCAGGACAAAAAAACCCCGACGCCTGCGCAGTACATCAGGATGATCAGAAAAAAGACCGCCGCGCTGTTTGATGTCTCGTGCGCGATGGGCGCGCTGTGCTCTTGTGCGAAAAAAGGCGACGTGAAAAACCTTTCGTCGTTTGGGGACAACCTCGGGGTGGCGTTTCAGATTACAGACGACCTGATAGGCGTGATGGGCGATCCCGCAGTCACAAAAAAACCAGTCGGCAACGACTTGCGGGAGGGCAAAAAGTCGCTTCCCATACTGCTGGCAATAAAAAAGGCCGGCGGGGCAGACAGGAGGGCCATCATGAAACAGTTTGGAAATCCGCGCGCCACAAAAGGGGATCTGCGAGAGGCAGTCGGGATAATTGCGGGCCTGGGAATAGAGGAGGCGATCCGGGGGCGCGCAATGCGGTACGCAGACGCGGCTCGCGCCTCGCTAGACGGGTATTCCGGCGTGGCAAAAGGCGAGCTAGTCGAGCTCTTGGACTTTGTGGTAAACAGGAGGCTATAACATGGATGACAATACAAAAAGGGAGATCAGGAGGATTGCCCTGCAAAACGCCTTTGAGCACGGGGCAAAGACGCGCGACAATACGGTCCTCTCCAAGATTCTCGGGGCAAACCCGGATCTTCGGGGCAGGGCAGCGGAGCTGGCGCCATACATTGCAGCAGAAGTCGCGCGCGTAAACGGCCTGTCGGCAGAACGGCAAAGCTCAGAGATCGAGTCGGACTTTCCGGAGATTCTGGCAAAAAAGGCGCCAAGGGAGCAGCGCGGACTGCCGGAGCTGTCCGGGGCGGTGCAGGGTAACGTGGTGACCAGGTTTCCGCCTGAGCCAAACGGCTATCCGCACATCGGCCACGCAAAGGCTGCGATAATCAACGAGGCGTACGCCGACAAGTACGGCGGCAAAAAGATCCTCAGGATGGATGACACCAATCCGGAAAACGAGCGCATGGAATACTATGCGGCAATCAAAGTCGGACTGGACTGGCTGGGAATCACCTATGACAGGATCAAAAACACGTCTGATGACATGGAGCTGCTGACTGCAAAGGGCCGCGAGATAATCGCATCCGGCGCCGCGTACGTCTGCACGTGCAAGCGTGATGACATTGGAAAAAACAGGCGCAGCATGACTGCCTGCAAGTGCAGCAGGGGGGGCGCAGGGGCGGACATGGAGGAGTGGGAAAAAATGCAGGAAAAATACAAGCCGGGCGGCGCCTGCGTGAGGTTTCGCGGCGGGATGGACTCGGCAAACACGGTGATGCGCGATCCCGTGCTGTTCAGGATTATAGACGCCAGGCATCCGCTGCTTGGCGACAGGTACAGGGTGTGGCCCAGCTACGACTTTGCAGTGGCCATCGAGGACAGCATAGACGGCGTCACGCACGCGTTTAGATCCAAAGAGTACGAGCTGCGCGACGAGCTGTACGCAGGTATTCTAGACGCGCTAAATATGAGGAGGCCCGAGGTGATCTCGTTTTCGCGCCTAGAGTTCCGGGGAATGCCCGTCTCCAAGCGCGTCCTCAAGCCGCTAATCGAGCGCGGCCAGATTCCCTGGTACGACGATCCGCGGCTTCCGACGCTTGCCGGGCTGCAAAGAAGGGGGATAGTGCCGGGGGCCGTAAGGCAGTTTGTAATGTCGCTGGGCCTTACAAAGGCCGACACGCTTGCGCCCTTTGACGCACTGGAGGCCTTTAACCGCAAAAAAATCGACGCAGACACGCCGAGGCTGTTTCTTGTAAAAAACCCGCAAAGGATGACGCTGGACGGCCTGCCGTCCGATACGGTAGAGATCCCCAACCATCCGGCAACGGACATGGGAAAAAGAAGAATAGAGCTGGACGGTGCAGTATACGTGTCTGCCGACGACATTGCGGGGGACGGGCGCGTGCGCCTCATGGGACTCGGCGACATTGACGTAAAAAAGACAAGCTCCGGGCTTGCCGGCACATACGCAGGCGACGAGATTGGGGCCGGCCATCCAAAGATTCAGTGGGTCCCGCAAAGGGGCGCCTGCGAGCTCCGGATTATGGTGCCAGGGCCGCTCTTTGAGGGCGACTCGTTTAACGAGGGGAGCCTGGATGAGCTCCTGACGGTGGCAGAACCGCACTATCTGCAGATACCGGACGGCGGGTTGATCCAGTTTGTCAGGTTCGGATACTGCCGAAAGGAGTCGCGCGGAATGGCGATATATGCGCACAGGTGAAATGATTGTGAGGATTACGAGGCTATCGCATGAGAACAAGGAGACATTCGGCCTGATAAGGGACGGCTGCGTGGCCACAAGAGAAGAGATGACATACCAGACCGGCGTGCCCCTGCCGCAGGGCGTAAGGGAGTTCCTCTTTGACGGCTGGTTCGAGGAGATCAAGGACCGGCTAGGCGGCCTGCCGTACGGGCGGAGTCTCTCAGAGTTTCGCATCCTGGCCCCCGTTGACAGGCCGCCGAAGATCATCTGCCTTGCGTTTAACTATCCGGAGCACGCAAGAAGGCAGGACGTGGTCCCCTCTGAGGATCCCGTGATAATCATAAAGCCGCGCACCGCGCTTTGCGGATATGGCGATGAGATACTCTGTCCGGGCTTTGTCAGGCGGCTGGACTATGAGATAGAGCTGGCAATCGTAATCGGCAGGGACTGCAAGGACGTCGGGGTGCAAGAGGCCGCAGAAGCCATATTCGGATACACCATACTGAATGACGTCTCGGCAAGGGACATACAGTTCCGGGACGGGCAGTTTACCCGCGCAAAGGGCTTTGACACGTTTGCGCCGTGCGGCCCGTGGATTACCACGTCTGACGCAGTGCCGGATCCCGATGACCTGAGGCTGACTACAAAAATAAACGGCGCGACAAGGCAGGACTCGTCGACTCGCAAAATGCACATAAAGCCGCCGGAGATAATATCCCGGCTCAGCCGCTCGATGACCCTTGAGAGGGGCGACATCATATCGACGGGGACGCCGTACGGCGCCGTACTGAACCGCCCGGATCTGGAATACCTCAAGGACGGCGACAAAATAGAGATGGAGATAAGCGGGCTTGGGGTGCTCAGGAACTCTGTAAGGATGACATAGCGTGCGGCCTTTTTTCCACCAGGTAAAACGACAGCTTTTTTTCCAGCCCCGCAAGGGGCGGCATCGACTCCATCCTGGTGACTATCTGAATCCGCCTCATGCCCCTTTTTTGCGCCATGTACTGTACGCTTGACAGCATGTCAGATATCCTGTGACAGTCCCCGGCAAGAACGCTTACCAGCACGGTCCGGCCAAAGTTCTCTGACTCTGCAAACACTGCGGCGCCCATTGCGCCGTCGTCTGCGCGCGAGATTATGACGTTGTTTCCCTGTACCAGCGCGTCTATTGCATCTTTGGTCAGCGCGCGCCAGTGCCACGAGTCGACATAGCCGCCACCGAGTGATGCGAGAAATTCTGCCGCGTTTTTTCCCGCATCCTGTCCCGCACCTGCGTTTTTGCGCGCGCACTCTAGGGAGTAAAAGCCCCACTTTTCCACAATCCTGTATCCGGCCGTCCTTGCAAGTGCGATGGAGTGCAGGTTGTCCGTCTCTATGAACATCTGCACGTTTGTGCACCCCTTGGCGCGCGCAATCCCCTCGCAGTGCCGCACGAGCCTTGATGCGTGGCCGCGCCTCCTGTGACTGGGATGCACCCTTATTCCCTCTATCCACATGCCCTGCTGGCACGCAAAGTGCCGCGCATGGCACACGGCCACCGGGGCGCCGCCGTCGCAGACTATGAGCAAGTCGCCCCTGAGAATCCAGTCGTCCCAGACCCTCCCTATATAGTCCCCCCACGAAAAGGTGTTCCTGCAAAAACCCAGAACCGCGTCCCTGTCCGAATCTGAGGCCCTTTGAACCCGCATACGTGCCAAACGGTAGAAAAACTATTAAGAATAACCCATTGAGATGGTGCCATGGGAAGGATAGAGGCCTGCAAGGTATCTGACGTCCAGGGAGCGCCGCACAAGGTCACAGTCGACGGGCGCGACATTCTCGTGGCAAACATCGACGGGACGTACCACGCAATGGATGACACCTGCACACACTCGGGGGCGAGCCTCTCGGAGGGCAGCCTTGAGGGCCATGTCGTGACCTGCGGGTGGCACGGGGCGCAGTTTGACTGCAAGACCGGCAAGCTGGCAAAGTTCCCGGCAAAGATTAACGATTTAAAGTCATACAAGGTTGTAATAGAGGCAGACAGTGTCTTCATCGAGGTATAGGTGTGCGTCATGGCCGATGAAAACCAAAACAGGGAATCCATGAAGGAGGCAATAGACACGCTGGAGCAGATGGTGGCAAACCCCTCCACGCCCAAGACCATAAAAAAAAACATTGTCGACCTGGTCGCCGGGCTTCAGGTCCAGGAATCCTCGCTCTCGGTAAGGGCCGCAAACGCAATCAGCATGCTTGATGACATTACGCAGGATCCAAACATGCCGTCATACGTCCGGGTCACCCTGTGGCAGGCAGTATCCAAGCTGGAGGGAATAAGGGAGTGACCCGACTGGTGCAGCTGGCCAATTGAAACTCGAGGAATACCTGAAATCACTGCCCCCCGAGATAATGTCCGGACAGGACGTGCGGCTGCCGGACAGATCCATCCGCGACATCTTTGAGTTTCTGGAGCTGGGAGGCGGCGATGTGTTTTACCACCTGGGATGCGGTGATGGCGGGGCGGTATCCGTGGCGGCAAGGGAGTTTGGCGTAAAAAAGGCAGCAGGCATTGACTCTGATGCGCAAAAAATAGCGCGCGCAAAAGACGCGTGCGGGGATTTGGACTGTGCCGAGTTTACCTGCGGGGATGTTGCCGAGGCGGACATGGATGACGCCACGGCGGTCCTGTTCTGGTTTGCAGACGCAGACGTAATACGAAGGATGGTTCCAAAGCTCAGGCGGCTCCAGCGCGGGTGCAGGATAGCGACCCTGTGGGGCCCGCTCCCCGGATACATGCCGCACAGGGTGAGGTTTCCGTATGTGGTAAGCGAGATCCCGCTGCGGCCGGCAAAAAGCCTGCAGGATCAGCTCCTTGCGGTGTTTGGGGTAAAGTGCGTCGACTTTGTAACGGCGTGGGAGCACGCAGAAAGGTACACCAGGGCAATAGAGCTGCCAGATGCCGAGAACAACAGGTTTGTCACCATAGTGCAGTCGCTGGTGATATGGATTAACGCAAAAAACCTGGGGGTGGCATGCGGCGACGGCGTGCCGGATCCGATAAGGGCGTACATGGGGATACTGAGGAACTTTTACGACATTGAGCTGGACCACATGCTCGATAAATAGCCCCCCGTGCAAACCTTTTATTTTGTGGCCGACACGCTACGGCATGGAGCGAATCAACATCAACGTCTCTGCGGTGGACTATGACAAGACGAGCGGGGCGCTGCGGTCCGCCCTCCGGCGCCTCGAGGAGACCGTGCACGAGCAGGACTGCTTTGTAATGACGGACTCGGAGTTTGCCTTTGGATGGCACTTTTTCGTACTAAGCGTGAGCCGCGAGATGGTGCTAAAGCTCGCCGGACAGATGGGCGCCGATTTTGAGTGCCTGCCCGGAAAGGGGACGGACAAAAAGTTTCTCGCGCTGCTGACTGCCAGGCTGGAGACAGGCGGCAGCAGGTTCAAGCTCGCAATCAAAGAAGAGATGGAATCAAGCAAGTTTGGGATTTTTTGAGTTTGAGGGCCTCCGGGGGGAATCGAACTCCCGTCCGGGGATCCACAGTCCCCTATACTAGCCACTATACGACGGAGGCCACAAAAGACGGGTGTGTCTTTTCCCGTAATAATCTTTGATTCGGGGCGCAGACGCCCTTTACGTTTATTATTGAGAATTTCCCTCCCGTAGGCATGTCCGGCAGGGGATGGTGGATTGGCATGGCAGTATCGGCGCTAGTCGTATACTATGGCTCCTATGCCCTGCTGCCCTTCAAATAGCCCGCAGGCGCCACGCACAATGATAATCGTTAAATCCGTAGCATCCGCAGACCCTGCGAAATGAAGCGCGAATTCATCACCCGCAAGCTGCGTCATGCAAAAAAGCCGGCAGATGACCGCACCGGCGAGCGCAAGACCACGGTGATCCGGGGCGACAAGTTTACCTGGACTGACTTGCAGAATCCGGACAGAAAGCACGTCGAGGATCTGGCCCGGGACTATAACCTGAACGCGCTAAACGTCGAGGACTGCCTGACAAAGTTCGAGCTTTCAAAGCTTGACACGTACGCCGAGCACGTCTTTCTCATACTGCACTTTCCGCCGCTTGCAAAGCAGACGATGCCAAAGTACAGCCAGCTCTCAGTCTTTATGGGCAAGGACTTTTTGATCACGGTCCACCAGGGGGAGCTCGCCCCGCTCGTCGAGCTAGTCGGAATCTGCGAGAACGGCGTGGACCAGCAAAGAAGGGATCGCCTGCTCTCAAAATCCACCGGCGTCCTGCTGCACGAGATCATAGACATACTGGTAGACGACCTGCTGCACACACTGCGCAGGATAATTGCAAACCTTGACGACCTAGAAGAGGTCGTCTTTGATGACAAAAAGTCCGTGGCAAGAAAGATCTCTGTTTTGCGGCGCGAGATTACAATGCTGCGCAGGATAGTGAGCCCGCTCAAGCGGATAATACTTGCCACCTCAAAACAGATTCCGAGGTTTTCCGCAACGGAGGATCTCACGCTGTACTTTGATGACATTATTGATCACGTGGACAAGGTAATCGACACGCTTGAGGAGTCAAGGGAGACCATGGAGATATACAAGGACACGGATTTCATGCTGAGCACGGAAAAGACAAGCAAGGTGCTTGCGGTACTCACGATAATATTCGCGCTGGCCATACCTGCCACGGTAATAGGCACGTTCTACGGCATGAACGTCAACCTTCCGGGGGGTGCAGAAGAGCCCGGGACATTTACCACGTTTGCCACGATAATCCTGGCATCAGTCGTTCCGGCCGCAGTAATGTTTGCGTACTTTAAAAAGGTCGGATGGCTCAGCGGCTAGGCCCTGTTGCGCCGGTCTATAGGCCAAACTCTGACTTGAAGTTTTTGTAGAATATTCCAAGGTTCCTGCCGACTGCGGGGGCAAACTCGTCAATCTCCGATGCAATCCTGCCGGCAGCGGCGCAGTCCAGGCCGGACCTGGCAAGCCACAGGCGCATCATGTCGTGGTCTGCCTCTAGGTGAAACTGCAGCCCAACGGCAGTCCCGTGCCGGAACGCCTGGTTTGGATAGTGCTCCGAGCTGGCCAGCCTGACTGCGCCTGCGGGAAGCTCAAATGTGTCCTCGTGCCAGTGAAACGCGCTAAACGGGCTGCCAAGCCCCCCGAGCAGCGGGCCCTCCGGGTGCAAGTCGTGGTAAAAGCCGATCTCTTTTTTTGGGCCGCGATAGACCCTGGCGCCAAGCGCGCGTGCGATCAGCTGCGATCCCAGGCATATGCCTAGGACCGGCTTTTGTCTTGCCGTGTGGTCGCGTATCATGTCCTGCTGGCCTTGCAGGCGCGCATCATTTGCACTCTCCGGGGCCCCGAGTATTACGAGCATGTCGCATTCGTGTCTAATGTCCTCGCGCCACGCGTGAACCGTCCTGACATCAAAGCCGTCGCCTGCCAGCAGCCGGCCAAGATTGCCGGCCCCCTCGATGCCGTTGTTCTGTATTACTAGCACGTCAGTCATTTTACAGGCATGCCTGGAATCGGCTGACTATGGCCAGATGCCCTTGTGCTCAAAGGCCTCGACTACCCTGCTTACCGCAAGCACCATTGCTGCCTTTCTCATGTCTATCTTGTGCTTTTGCGCAAACGCATACGAGTCCTTGAACCCCTTTACAATGTTGACCTCCATCTTTTTTGCGACCTCGTCGAAGCTCCAATAGTATCCCTGGTTGTTCTGGACCCATTCCAGGTACGATATGCACACGCCGCCAGAGTTTGCCAGTATGTCCGGAATTACCAGAATCTTTTTCTTGTGTATTATCGGGTCTGCCTCCGGAAGCGTGGGCCCGTTTGCGGCCTCGGTCAGTATCCTGCACTGCAGCTTTGCTGCAATCTTTGCGTCGATCTGGTTTTCTAGCGCGCCGGGAACCAGGACGTCGCACTTTGTCGTAAGCAGCTCCTCCGTGCTTGCCTTTTTGCTGCCGGCAAATCCCACGACTGATCCGTTTTTACGCTTGTGCTCGAGCAGCTTTGCCACCTTGAAGCCGCCGGGTACGATTATTGATCCCTTTGAATCACTGGCGCCGATTATACTGGCGCCCATCTTTTCAAGGTACTCGCCCGCAAAGGTCGACGCGTTTCCAAACCCCTGCAGCACCACCTTTGCGCCCTTTATGCTGATCTTTAGCGTTCCGGCCGCCTCCCTCGTACAGTATGCGGCGCCGAGTCCGGTTGCCACGTTTCGCGCAAGCGAGCCGCCCATCGGAATCGGCTTGCCGGTAATGACGCCGGGCAGATACCTGTTTCCGTTCATCTTGCCGTACACGTCCATTATCTGCGTCATTTCCTTTCCCGTGGTATAGACGTCCGGTGCGGGAATGTCCTTTTCTGGCCCGATGACTTCGGCAATCATGTATGCGAATCTCCTGGTAATCCTCTCCTTTTCTGCGTCGCTTATCTTTTCTGTCTTTGGATTGACGTAAATCCCGCCCTTGCCGCCGCCGAGCGGTATGTCCACGATGGCGCACTTCCACGTCATCCATGAAGAGAGTGCCATGACCTCGCGCTCCATGTACTCGACTCCGCCCTTGGGGTTAAAGTAGCGTATGCCGCCCTTGTACGGGCCGCGGTCGTTGTTGTGCTGGCAGCGGAACCCAGTAAAGATGCGGATCTTTCCGTCGTCCATCCTGACTGGAATCTTGACCCGCAGGAGCCTGTTTGGCATTGCCAGATATTCCCTCAGGCCCTCGTCTTTTATCTTTAAAATATCGCACGCGTCATTGACCTGCTTTGTCGCGTTTGCAAAAGGATCGTTTTTTATCAATCTTGCAGTAATCAAACCCCGTATAATATTTTAAGTTTGTGTCCCGTCTGTCATCCCCGCGGATGCCCAGGCTTGATCGCCCCGGTACGCCTGCCATTTGGAGGACAGGGACGCGCGTTTCTAAATGTACACCTTTTTGTAGCTCATGCTTTTTTCCAGCTTTTCGATTACCTCCTCCAGGGCGTTTATGTTGATCTCCAAAAAGTTTGACAGGTAAAAGACTGCGCCATACCTGTCGCCGGACTTGGAGATTAGGTTGTTTTTGCCCAGTACCTGCATGTGGTGCTGGACTGCCTTGTAGTCCATGCCGATCCTTTGCGCAAGCTGGTGCGTGTTGTACGGCCTGTCCAGCAAAAGCATGATTATCCTCAGCCTGGTAAAGCCGCCCCTCGTGCCAGTAAAGAGGTATAGCAGCAGCTTTCTTGCCTGCCTGTCGGGCCTTCTGGGGCCGGGATTTCTGGTCCTGATTATCGCCTTGAACTCTACTAGCTGGCCTGCACTCATGGGTGTGGTGCGGCCGTTTCCAATATAGCGTTATTGCCAGTTCTGTTCCATATTCGGCCGGTTTTCTGATAATTACCCTTAAATTTGCTGGAAATTCACGACCATACATGATGACATCGCGCGGGTATGACATGACGCCCACCATGTATTCGCCAGACGGCCGCATATACCAGGTGGAATACGCCATAGAGACGGTAAAGCGCGGCACGCTGGCAATCGGCATCAGGACAAAGGAGGGCGTGGTAGTCGCAGTCGAGGAGAAGCCGCGCGCCTTGCAGGCATCAGATATCACTCAGAAAATATTCCAAATAGACAGGCACATCGGCGTGGCCGCAGCCGGATACATACCGGATGCGCGGGTTCAGGTGGACAATGCGAGATATTTCTCACAGGGAAACAAAATGACGTACGACGAGTCCGTAGAGGTGGAGACTGTCGCCAAGCACCTGGCGGATCAGTGCCACCAGTTCACGCAGTATTCCGGCGTCCGGCCGTACGGGGTGGCGCTGATAATCGCCGGCGTGGATCAAAAGGGGGAGCGCATCTATGTCACGGATCCAAGCGGCACGTTTGTGCCGTATTCCGCAGTGGCAATCGGTGCCGGCTCCGAAGAGGTAAACGAATTTTTGGAAAAGACATACAGCCCTGACATGAGCCTGGATGACGCAGCCACGCTTGCGGTGGCGGCAATCAACCTAAAGACCGAGGCCCGGGATGACGCAAAGCACCTAAAGATGGCAAGGATTACAACCGAAAAGCGCCAGCTTGAAAAAGTCACAGAGCAGGACCTGGAAAAATACTCCAAAACCGCGTCGCAGAAATTCAAGGTCTAGCCTCTTGCGCCGGGACGGTGTGAACTGATGGGGCTTGCAGGATATTGGCCGGAGGTAATCGGTGTCCTGCGGGATATTATTCCGGTATACGACAGGGTCAACTCGTGCATCTCGCTGGGAAGGGACGCAAAGCACAGGCGCGCGGGGATCAGGGGACGCATCATGCCGGGGGACGTGGTATTGGATGCGGGATCCGGCTTTGGAAACATGTCGCGGACCGCAGGCGAGGTGTGCGGCGAAAACCTGCAGGTGGTGCTGTATGATCCGCTCGTGCCGATGCTGAAAAACACCGGGGACGACCTTGCAAACCACGCCGTGTCGTGCGGGGTCTTTGAGCACATGCCGTTTGCCGACGGCGGGTTTGACGCAGTAATGTGCGGATACTCGCTTCGTGACGCCATAAACCTCCGAATCGCGATATCGGAGGTCCACCGGGTGCTAAAAAACGGCGGCAGGTTTGTAATAGTGGATCTTGGCAAGCCGGACTGCGCGCTGCTGAGGCTCGGGGTGTCGTTTTACCTGCGCGCAATCCTGCCGCTGATTGCGTATGCCGCGGGGGGGCGCCTCGGACTAAAGTTTGCCGCGCTTTACGGCACCTACCGGCGGTGGCCGCAGAACAAAAAGCTCGAGGAGCTGCTGCGAGAAAAGTTCCCGAGGGTAGAGTTTGAAAAGAAACTATTGGGCGGGGCGATAATGGTCGCCGCCTACAAGGGCCCGGCCCGCGCCTAATGATTTTAATTGATGGGCGTGCACGTACTGGATGATGCTCGGGCATGCGCTGAACATAGCGGGGGGCGAATGGGTGATTATAGTATTTGCGGTGCTGGTCCTCATTCTGGGCACAAACAGGCTTCCGGATGCGGCCAAAAAGCTCGGCAGGGTGGTAAGCGAGTACAACAGGGCCAAAAACGACGTCGAAAGCCAGGTAAAGGGGCTTGCGGATCAGACAGTGGAGGTCGACGGCCCCGTGCAAAACGAGAGGCAAAAGCTCGAGACAATCTCAAAGTCGCTTGGAATAAGCCCCGATTCAAAGACTGATGATGAGCTCAGGGAGATTGTCTCGTCCCGGCTTGGGAAAAAGCAGGAAAAACCCGGCTAGCCCGCGCCGAATGCGGCACCGGCATGCTGTATTGTAAATAAAAGGGGGATTTGGCCGGGGGCTTAATTGGGTTAGATTTTGTTTTTGAGCCTCTTGACTGTGGCCATCTCTTCTTTCAGGTGCCTCTTCAAAATCCGCCCGTGGTCTGCCTTGTGCTTTGTGTATGCACTCTGAAGCGCCCTGCGTGATTTTGCCCTCTTGATCTGCGCGTTGAATCTTTTGTGTATTGCAGCTACCTGGCTTGCATAGCTTGTCATGGGTTTTGTGGGAAACGGGCATAGATAACTGTGTCTATGGCAGGTGCCGTGAAGTTGCAGGCCAGATGACGATCAAATTACGGCCCAATCCGGTCTGGCCGATCTCAAATCACAGTCATACAGTACCGGCATGGCCGGACCGGGGGACAATGCAAATCCATCCGCGAGCCGGAGCTTGATTTTGGATCGATGCCGTGCCCGGTGAATATTTTGTGCTTTCCTGCGTTCCCGGCCATGCGGAATCACCGCCGGCATCACGGCGCCGTATTCCATTCCCCGTCCCAGTTTCTTTTTATCTCGATGATCCCGCCATCTGTGAACTTTGTGCCTTCAAACGGAAAGACGGTGTTTCTGCTTGTCTCCCCGTATATCTCGTACGTGTTGTTCAGTCTGTCATATGTCCGCTGAAATATTTCGTCCCGATTAATATCCGAAACATAATGTGAATCCGCAACCAGGATGACTTTTTCGGTGTTGACTGGCTCAAACAGGATTAGGGAATAGTCGGTTGGCACGTTGTTTTTGCCGTACACGTCGTCAAGAATCCAAGAGTATGCCGGCCCTGCAAGGATCGTGGTGTCGCTGTCGTCAAAATTGGCCAGCAAAAACCTCAGGGTCTCAAACTGCGACGAGCTTGCATCCGTATTTATCATGACGCCTGAAACACTCGTGCCAAAAACTGCGACCGCTACGCACGTTATTGCAAACGTGTAACTGCGGATTTTCGGCCCTGTTATGCGGTCCGTTATCCAGTGCAGCATAAATGCCGTGCTGATGCAAATCACCGGTATGATCAGAATATAGTGAAAGTACTGCAAAAACCCGATATTTGCCACAAACAGCAAAAACGGGGAAAACCACAGAATCAGGAATACGTTCCTTCTTATTGCCGCAAAAACAAACGATCCGAGTCCGAGACCCATGATCACGGCGTCTATGTTGAAAAGGTATCCCAGCACTACAAGGAAATCCCCGGTATTCCGCCCCGCCTGCCATAACACGTCATTCAGCCACAGATCAAACTGTCCGAGGTACACGCTTACGCCGGGCCAAGCGAGCGGGATGAGAAGCACGGGGGCAAACCACCTCACAAGATGCCTAATTCTGCCGGGATTCAAAAATATCAAGTATGCGACTAGCGGCACCATTGTAACTGCGGTAATCTTTGTAAATATGGCCAGCCCCAGAAATATTCCGGAGAATAGGACCAGCATCCCCCTCCTTTGGGAGTCCCTTGAATGCAGCGCAAAGAGTATCGACGACAGCAGCAGCGGCATCAGTATGGTGTCTAGCAGAATCCTTCTAAACAGCCAGGTAATCGGCATTACTGCAAACAGGATGCCGGAAAGGACTGCTATTTTTTTCCCGAATTTTTTCTGCGTAATCCCGTAGATTAGAAGCGTGTCTAGCACGGCAAACACGCCCATCAGTACCCTTGGAACCAGGTACGACGCCTCAAGCGATGCCTGGACAGAATCCGGAAAGCCGGCAAGCTTTAGAAATCCCGCAAGCACGAGCTGGCCGAAATACGGGTGATCATAAAACACCCCCTCCTGCGGATTGCCGGATTCTAGCACATTGACTGCCCTGCGCATATAGATTCCTTCATCAAAAAAGATATCCGGAAAACCCGCGGGATTCCACAAATGTACGTATGCGGACAGTATCAGTATGATTGCAACAAGGCCAAAATGCGTCCTTTTTGACTGTGTTATGGAAAGCATAATCTTTCCTCGTATTTGGTGACTTGACGGCAAGACGTGCTGGGGTCGGTCATTATTTTTGTTGTTGGAATTTCCTGTATTAAAGAATTGGTCAAACTCCAAGCTTGGCGGGATTTCTTATTGATGTCTTGCTATGTTACACATTCCGGACGCGAGGGTCTGGCATTTTTTTGGCAGTCTGTCCGTATGGGACAAGTCTGGCAGGCCCTGAGCAGGATGCGTGTCCCACATGTCGGGATGCACGTAAAGGTTTGACATTCTTACGGCGTCTGATCTGCCGGATCATCCACGACCAGACCTAGAACCACGCCTGACTCGCCAAGATACCTTTTTAATTCCCAGTATTCTAATAACCATATCAGGGACGGGATTTGAACCCGCGAATCGAGCGACTCGATAGAGGTTTTCAAACTCTCGCCCTACCAAATCTGACAATCCTCATTCTCAATACATGCTGAAAAATCACACATGATCATATTTTACAATTCCATAAAATATGGCATCGATCATCTCTGCCGATCAGAATGTCATTCCTGCCATGGGGCGGTCAGGTGGGAGAGGAGACGCCAGAGTAGATTCTGTTTTAGAAAAAACCCATTGTGGTGGTTTTACGGGTAATGCAAGTGAAAAACCCCGTAATTCTGGATGTAAAAGATCCGTTTGGGTGTCAAAATTGCCCTCCGGTGTGTTTTTGCCCTCTGGGATCCTGCAAAAAAGGCAGAGGGTTTTGCCGGGGCTTTTTTTGCATCATTTTGCCTTTTGCGCATGATTTCCTAATGGGCTCACGCGGGTTTGAATCTTTATGGGGTTTATTTTGGATTCCTAGGCACGGATTTTGCATGCCGTTTGTCCGGGCTGATCGCACAAAACGCCGGTTATTTGGGGAAAATGACGAATTATCGGCTGATTCCGGCCCAACGCAGTCTTTTTTTAGTGGATGCATGCTAGACAAAGCATGTCCGATACGCGCCAGGCAGACGACCTGACACCAGAAGAGATCAAAGACATTGACGAGTTTTATGCAAACGATGACGGCAAAAAGAAATTCAAGACATCAGACGAATTCATCACATGGTTAAATGACTAGGATGAAAAGCAAATGGGGATTTGAAGCCAAGGCACAGTTCAAGAAACAGTACAAAAATCTGGATCCCCAAATCAAGATCAGAGTCAACAGTGCGGTGCAGGAGCTGAGGAATTCGGAAAACCCCGCACAACTTGGCAGATACAAGCAGTGCAAAAGGGTATTCTCGTATGATCTTGGAAGAAAGTACAGGATAATCTATAACATCAACTGGAGCAACAATACGATAGAGTTTCTCCGTGTGTGTGATCACAAATCCGCCTATGGCGGCGACTGATCACTTTAACTGATATCATGAATACTGGTGCTAAAGGGACGTAGGGTGGACCCACAGGATCTGAGTCTTTGTGAGACCTGTTTTGGATTCCTAGGCACGGATTTTGCATGCCTGGAACCGCACGTACAAAAAGATCGGCAGAACAGAGGACAGGATAGCGGGGTTCTGTTAACTTAACGCATGGTAGGCACGGATCTCCGAATCCATAACTTTAAAAAAATAGAAACCGGGTATGATTGTTCTTTACTTGGAATTATACAAAGCCGTGGAATTACAAGTCTTTAATTGATGTGATTACGCATACGATCTAATATGCAGGCTGTTATTAATCATATAACCAAAAACATCGAGAATGAAAATATAAAATCTAAGAAACTTATCTTTGGATCCAGTAAAAAAGAAAGATCAACTAACGAGGTTAATCCGTGGTCTACCACCAAGGGTGTTATTGATAATATAAAAAAATCCCACACAAGTCCATCTCCTTATGATAATAAATGGGAAAAGGAAGCATCTGTGGAGTTTGAAAGAAATGATAGAGTAGAATCATGGGTAAAAAATGATCGAATTGGATTTGCCATTACCTACCAATATGAGGGTCACATTATGGAATACTATCCAGACTTTCTGGTAAGGTTGGGAAATAAGGAAAAAAGATTCATCATGCTAGTATTGGAAGTCAAGGGTCAAAAGAGTTCACAAAGCGATGTAAAACATGAGGGTCTAGCAGAGTGGGTAAAAGCAGTAAATGCAGATGGCCGCTCTGGAACGTGGGCATATGGTGTTTCCGATGATCCGGGCGATGTTAACCGAATAATAAAACAGTATTATCCCGCATAATCTGACGATTGGGTGATTTTGTGACCCTTTGTCAATCTTCGATCAAGCAAATTCGGCTGAATCGATAAATTGGAAGAAAAATCCTTCGTGTCTAGGCGACGATAACTATACAGCCCCACGTGATCGGTTAGGTCCCGTGCCTGTAGATCCAAATATCCCTCTTGAACCTAACCGGTTACAGCCCCACTAACAATAAGTTTATTACTTTCTACTCCTACAACATATTATGAGTTCGATGATACAAAAGAAGGCATATACGATTGTCATAACAAAGGACGAAACAGATAATCTTTTCATTGGACAATGTGATGAATTACATGCAAATTCGCAGGGGAAAACATATGGTGAAATCATGGAAAATATCAAAGAAGCTGTAGAATGCGCTGTAGAAGAAAGCGGCAACACGGATGATTTTAACATGTTAATAGTCAGCAAACATGCCAAGTAAAATCCCCAAAGTTTCGGGCAATGAGATGATAAAATATCTCATCAAAAATGGATACGTCGTAACACATAGAAAAGGCAGTCACGTCACATTAAGAAATAATGAATTATTTACGACAATTCCTGCAAAAAATCACAAATTAGGCATTGGTTTGTTATTAAAAATATTAAGTAATATCACAATCAGTAGAGAGGAGTTTATTGAAGATTATGATTCTGGGATCATAAAATAACACAAGAGTAAATCAAATAAACCCCGCACTATCAACCATACATAATGAAGCGTATCCATCTAGGTTTTTGAAGTTAGATCTTCTAGTCTGTTATTTTTAACCAATACCTTTTCTGATCAGATCGACGGACAGCAACCATGCCTGATAATCTCTAGCATTATCGCGACAGATGTACGCAAATTGAAGAGAAATATCAGGATCTACAAGACAAATATACACGTCTTGAGGACATAGATCTGGAGTGCAATGCGGAAAATGAGCAGTCCAGATGGAAAACCAGCAGATCAAGACGGAAAACAGAGATCTCGGGCAAAGGATATCCATAATTGAGGCGGACAAACGCATCCAAAATGCCGACATGGCCGCACTAAAAAGAGACGATATCCGCCCTTGCGGCAAAAAACATCGGCATCCAGCGTACAAAAAAAACTGTTACTGGTAAATCCCACACAAAACACGGCAGAAACAGCAGAAAAAAGCCGGACTGCGTCGATGAAAAGCGCACCGCTGACGATCACAGCTGCAAAAACTGCGGCTCTGATCTGCGGCATATGCAAACTATGCAATGATACAAACAGTAGAACCGTCTGGCCTACTTTGCATCGTACCTGTAATTATCAAACAATAATAATCTGTTATATTTCGGCATTCCCGTGTCTCTTTGTTCCAAGTACCCTTTACAATCTCACACCATCGATCTTCATGTTCTGTTATTAGGTTTTTAAAATCTAATGGATCCATTCCATTTTCAAAATATTCCATACGCATTAAATGCCATGTGTATCCTGATATATCACTATGTATGAATAACTCTTGTTGTTTATTGTCCAATGCAACCGCATAAGCAATTAGGAGTCCAACCATAACAGTAAAACATGATGATATCAAGATGCTTTTTTTGTTCATAATATAACAAAGAAATATGGGGCAATATTAACTATAATTGCTCCGTGTCACAACTCCCTTACCTCATAACGTGATCCCTCTCGCCCGTCCCAGAGCAGTCCCAATCCGCGCCGGTATGACGTCATGCGGCCATCACCATCCTGATAATGCAGGATAGAATATTAAGCACAATAGGCTAGGAATGACAGATGTCCCTGCAAGCCTAGCGGAAAACTATCGTATGCCAAGACGACAGTGAATACCCGAGACTTTCTCAAGGACAGGCCAAACGCCGTGGAACCGCGAGTATTGTTCTGGCCAGAGCCCCCACCTGAGTTATTATAAATTAATCCTTCTCCAAATAACATTCCAAGTCTTCATCCCATATCAAATTCGAAAAATCGTCTCCTGCTGCAACATAGTCTGAAGGCCAAACACAATTGCCTGAAATCGTGCCATGCACCATAATATTCCAAAATAATTCAAAATTAAATATGATGATGATTGATATTATAACTGAAATTATTATAGTAAAAAGAAAAAAAGAAGTTTTAAAAGTTGTCATGCCACCATTGCACATAAGGACCCCACCATAATTTAGGCCACACATAACTTAGAACTTCTGGATTTGGTTCATTCTCAGTAATTCTGTATGAACTATGTGTGTGTCGATTGATAGTTGCTTGATCACGGAATGGTCCGTTATTGCAATTGTCAGGAGCGCCTGATGTTACAACTTTTGCAAAGTCAATATGTTGTGTGCTGTCACCACCCCAAGAGGCATATGCTGAAACCATGTGGTATCCATTTCTATATAGTTCTCGTTGAACGTCACTCAATGAACTAAATCCATTTATTGTTGTTGGGGTAGAATCTACAGGATGTGGATTTCGATAGCTACCACCACAAGCTAACGATGATGAACTACTCGAACTACTGTGTCTAGTTGGATATATATCAACATATTCAGAAATTCCAAATGCAGAAATGACCGGAGTATGTATTGGATTATAACCAACAAGCGTGATATCATTTGTAGATCCTGTTTCATATCCAAAGAGAGATCTGAATTTTCCATTTTCTAATTCCTCTATAGCTTGCTTTAATTGCTCATTGTCTCGTGTTTGGGTTTCATCTACTTGCCCTGTTGATCCTACTACAGCATTCATAATATCGTTATTATGAATTGCAAAATCTAACACAATATCAATATCTAATTGTGTTACATGTTGGTCATTTATTGCATTGAGTATATCAAATGTGATGTTTTTATTTTCATCATAAATGACATGTTGCTCCATTACTGAAAAGGAATGTTCTATGTCTTCAATTGCATATGCTATTGTATTGCCATCTATTTTGTCTGGTACTTCTTGAGCTATAGAATTTGTCAATCCCGTAGGAACAAACAAAATCAATGCTAGAAGAGGTATTGCTAAAGTTATTTTTGCGTTGTTCATATTATTACATTCAGTAAACCTGCACGGTTATATAAGGCGATATATCGGGTTGGGGTATGCTTCTTTTTCATCCGTCAGGCACCAAATTTCCCCGTAACTGGCACATGTGCTAAATTTTTATTGTTGGGAATGATTTCCACGCCACGGATGCCAAGCCCAAGGTTGGGATTTTAGTTGCATTTCAGATAACCCTGATCATCACAAGCTTTTTGGTGATTGTATATTTCGAATCGCAGGCTGGCCTTGCCGGAAACATTGTAAACGTGGCGGGAAAAAACAGGGTGCTTACCAGCATGGTCCTAGTAGAGCTAAACCACGTCCTGTTTCACAACCAGACACAAGATATGGTGCTAGGGTCGCTTGTGGATCTTTCAGATAACATTAATTTTCTCAAGACCGAGGGAGGCAATTGCAAAATATTCCGAGTTCAATCCCGATATAGTGTTCATGGATATACGCATGGAGAGCGTAATATTGGTCCACGCTTTGGAACTGACAGTATATCCATAATAGAGAGCATTAATCTTGACATTAGATGTGGTGGCCGTGAACATAATTGTGGAACATTTTCTCTAGAAGTTGATGCCAAAGCAGCGACATATGAGAGCTAGTTTTTATATCTTAAAACCCACCTTTTTACATATGAAGAGGCGGATCTCCGCGATTGTCGCATGTTTATTCATAGCCACGCTTGTGTCATTGTATGTCACATCCGAGCATGAAAGGCAGACCTATGTAATCCCGATGAGGGATTCCGTTATCGTACCAGATATCGTCGACATACACTATGAGCCAATTACCGATGAAAGACACTATGCCACAATAGAGAGGATCGCTCCCCTGCACGACGGTAGCATACAGGTATATTTCTCACAGAACGGTCATACTGGCCCGTCAAGACTAGTACCCACGTTTACGCATTCCGAGAATATCCTGATAAATCAGACATTTGCAGTTTTATGCTATCCGCTGACTCTGGAGGCCCGCGATGAATTGTGCCATAATGTCGACGGATATAGCAGGAGAATTTGCACTGAACCCACCAATACTACCTCGTATGTGGAGTTTCTGCAGTATTTGGGAACTACGCCTGATAGGGACGGCATCATGTCTTACAAATTCTTTCATGCGCCTGCGGAACTTAACACCTACATGCCGTGCAATTATCCAGATGTAATAAAAAACTCCATAGATGTCAGATCATTTCACTACAAGCCACACCTAACATACGTAGGTGAGATAGGCTATAATGAGCAAACAGACGAGCAAAAGCGTGCTGTATACGATCACATAAACACGACTGCCGGCATCCCGTAGCATTGGATTGTTTATCGAGGCCAGAAATCATAGATGCATGTATATGCGGACAGACAAAGCGAGAATATTCTATGAAATCCCTTCAGGCTACTCAAAAAGCCTCCATTTTGGGGTCCTACTGCATTACAAAATGCACATCAGACCCTCTGGGATGACAGATGTCCCTGCAAGCCACATGTGCTAAATTTTTATTGTTGGGAATGATTTTCACGCCACGGATGCCAAGCCCAAGGTTGGGATTTTAGTTGCATTTCAGATAACCCTGATCATCACAAGCTTTTTGGTGATTGTATATTTCGAATCGCAGGCGGGCCTTCCCGTCAGGGAGTCCTAGGAAAAAGACGTTGAAGAAGCTGAATGGAGGTCGTTGTTTTGGGGTTTGTGAGGTAACTGCGAGCTGGAAATCTGCTTGGAGAGTTTGAAAAACGACCCTTTTGTGGTCAGTACAGGCTGACAGATGCCCCTACAAGCCAGAGTCTAGATGCCCAAAGACAACCGTAGATGCCAGAGGCTTTCTCCACCACCAGCCAAACGCCGTGAGGCTACGGATTCTGTTCTAGCCAGAGCCCCCACCGGAGACGTCACACCTGATGGATCAAGGGCCTCCCAATGACCAGACCTGTGGCCACGCCTGACTCGCCAAGATACCTTTTTAATTCCCAGTATTCTAATAACCGCGTCAGGGACGGGATTTGAACCCGCGAATCGAGCGACTCGATAGAGGTTTTCAAACTCTCGCCATACCAAATCTGACAATCCTCATTCTCAATACATGCTGAAAAATCACACATGATCAAATGTTTTACAATTCCATAAAATATAGTATCGATCAGCTCCGTGCCGATCAGAATATCCTTCCGGCTACGGGGCGGCTAGGTGGGAGAAGAGTGGGCCCACGGGGATTTGAACCCCGGATCTTCGCCGTGTAAGGGCGACGTCATAACCGATCTGGACTATGAGCCCAGCAATTCTGACCATTAAAACCCATTTAAGCTTTGAGAATAAAAATCTAGAAATGTGATTGCCGGCCCAAACCTGCCATGACGGACATTCTTTTTTTCTCCAGCCCGATAGGCCTGGGCCATGCCACGAGGGATTCTGCCATTGCCGGGTGCCTCAAAGGCGCCTCATTGAGGTTTGTATCGGGGGGCCATGCGGCAAAATTCCTTGCCGGGCGCTTTGATGCAGACGACGCGTACAGCCCGCCTGCCTTTGATGTCCGGGGAGGCCGGCTGCAAGGCAAGCTACGGTGGCTGTGGAGATACTATCGGTACTATAACGACTGCAAGTCAATCTCGGAAAAAATCATCGCACGCCACAAGCCAGAACTGGTAATAAGCGACGAGGACTTTGCGTCACTTGCAGTCGCACAGGAAAGAGGCATCCGGACAATCCTGGTTACGGACATTCTGGAGACTAGGTTTGCAAGCGGCGTGGGCGGCCTGATTGAAAAAAGGATGAACCGCTCAATGCGGGATTTGGCCGGAAAATGCAATGCGGTAATACTTCCGGAGCGCGGGGCAAATAACGGCAACATTATCCGAGTGGGCCCGATAACAAGAAAGACGAGCAGTTCCAGGGAGGAGCTCCGAAAAAAATACCGGTTTGAGGGAAAGACAATCCTGGTAAGCGTCGGGGGAACGGATGCGGGGGGATTTCTCATCCGGAAAATGCTCCGGATTGCGCCCAATTTGCCGGATGACATGCAAATCGTGCTGGCAACGGGGCCTGCCCTGAAAATAGAGTGCGGAGAGGGGATAAGAAACCTGGGCTTTGTCGCAAACCTGCACGAGCTGATTTTTGCAGCAGACGTGCTGGTATCTCTTGCAGGCAAGTCGACCATAGACGAAGGCCGCGCGTACGGGACGCCGGCAATATTCATTCCAATTCTGGGGCACTTTGAGCAGGAGGATAACGCCAAAGACGAGGGATTCTCGCACGAGGACCTGAACCGCCTGGAGGGCCTGATCTCTGAAAAAATAAAACAGAAAAGAAATCCAGCCGCAAACGACGGCGCACAGCAAGCATGCGGGGTCATTGAAAAGGCCCTCGGCAAATCAAATGCTTAATAGACGGCATCCGGATCTTTTTTTCCGTATGGCAAATCTGGTTGTTGCAAAATTCGGGGGAAGCGCGATCGGTCCTGACGGGCTCTTAATCCCGGTCATAATCCGGAGGATAACGGACCTGAAAAAGGACTCCAAGATAATATGCGTATTTTCCGCCCCGCTGACTGCAGACGGCGGACAAACCCGCTCCATTACGGACATTGTACTGGACATGGGAAAAAGGGCCGAATCCGGGCAGGATTTTGGCCTTGACAAGGTCAGGGGCGCCTATGAAAAAATCCTGGGGATGGTAAGCTCTGAATACCAGGCCGAATGCACAAAGCTGACAGCGGACTTTCTTCAAAGGGTATCTGCCTCCCTTGATGCGGCGCGAAAGGGGCGCGAGTTTGCAAACGAAATCCGCTCAAGCTCCCTTGCATTTGCAGGCGAAATACTAATGTCCCATATAATGAACCTTATACTGAAGGGCAGGAAAATGCGATCCGAGGTCGTGCCGTTTGATTCATGGCCGATCATTACCGACAAAAACATAGAATCGACAAACTTTTTGTACTCCGAGTCGGCTGCGCACACCTCCGTACTGGAGCGGCTGCTTGAGGAAAACGACATTGTCACAATCGGCGGGTTCATAGGAAAAACGACGGATGATATAATCACGACCTACGAGAGGGGCGGCTCTGATCGCACGGCGGCCGATCTGGGCATACTGCTGCACAAAAAATACAATGTAAGAATAGACTTTGAAAAGGACAGCGCAGTGGTGTCTGCCGATCCCAAGATTGTACGCGACGGCCTGAGCGGGGTAAAGCAGCTCTCGTACAACGAGGCGCGGCTGGCCGGAATGTTCGGAATGAAGATCCTGGATCCGATAGCAATCAAGGAGATACTCGAAAACGGCGTGGACATTCCGATAACCGTATCTGACATGAAAAACCCGCAAAACACCACCACGATAAAGCGGGTGCCCGGCTCGCAAAGCGGCCATCCGCTAAAGATCGTAACGGGAAGGAAAAACTGCGCCATATTCAGGATAGAGACGCATGCGGCAGCGGGCCTGCTAGCCTCGCTAGAAGAGGACAGGCGGTACGGCGAGTTTGTCATCCTCTCGCCGTTTACAAGGGACGGAACCGAGTTTACGAGAATCCTGTTTTTGGACGCCGACTATGTGAGGCGCAACGAGAAATACCTTCTCGGGTTTGACCCCCTTGCCGCGATTACCTACGACAGGGGGGTGATTACGATGATTGGCGACGAGATGTGGCGCGTGCAGCACGTGGCATCAAAGGCAAGCCACAGGCTGGGCCAGGCGGGCCTGAACATACTGAACATGGACGCCCAGGAGGAGACCTCGCGAATCATACTGGTAGTCGAGGACTCTGGTGAGAACATCGAGGCTGCAATCCGCGCCATACATTCGGAGAGGCCGGCGATAAAATTTATCTAAAAAGTTGGCTTAACTGGATTTTCACCAGTCTGACCAACCTGGGTTTGTTCTTGAACCTTATCTAGACTTAGTTCCGGCGTTACCCTAAACACGCTTGTCTTATCATGCACGGCTCAGCTATTTAGGCTTGATCTATATAGATCCGTAGCCGCCACGCTCGGCAATATACCATAATACCACCCCGGCTGCAATCACGGCATACCACTTGAAGTTCCGCCTGTCTGCAAAAACGCCTGCCGATGCCTCCCCCTCCAGCCTGATCCTTCTCATCTCAAAGCCCTGTCCAACCAGGCCTATTACGAGCAGCACGATTGCAGGTACGCCAAGCTCCCATATCACGGCACTGGTGTATGGCGCGGGAATATCTGTCTTTCACACGTAATTCTTTAAATTGCCAGCCGTCCTTAGCACCGGCATGAGGGAGGTCGGAAAAATCTGGATGAACGGCAGGCTGGTTCCGTTCAAGGACGCCAAAATACACGTGCTGACGCACGCACTGCACTATTCCACTGCGGTCTTTGAGGGGCTGCGGTGCTATGACACGCCGGGCGGCTCGGCGATATTCCGGCTCCCGGATCACGTCGACAGGCTGTTTCGATCCGCAAAGATGTACTCGATGAGAATCCCGTACACCAAGGCACAAATCACAGAGGCGATAATAAAGACGGTGAGGGCCAGCAGCCTAAGGGAATGCTACATTAGGCCGATTGCATACTATGGGTACGGCAACATGGGCCTCACCCCGTCCAAGAACAAGATAGACGTCTCCATTGCGTGCTGGGAGTGGAAGATGGGCGAGTCAAGCGCCGGAAAAAAGTCCGGCGCAAAGTGCAAGATTTCAAGCTGGACCCGGATAGACTCTAGATCCCAGCCGGTAAAGGCAAAGGCCGCCGCCAACTATTCAAACGCCGCGCTGGCAAGGCTCGAGGCGCTAGAGGACGGATACGACGAGGCGATAATGCTAAACTCCGACGGCAAGGTGGGCGAGGGAAGCGCCGAGAACATCTTTATGCTCAAGGACGGGCAGATAGTCACGCCGCCGCTTGACTCGGGAATACTGGACGGAATCACGCGCGACAGCGTCATGCAGATAATAGAGGAGAACGGCGGATTCGTAATAGAGAGGGACATCGACAGGGAGGACCTGTATGTTGCCGACGAGGTGTTCATGGTGGGCACCGCAGCGGAGGTAAAGTCCGTAACGCAGATAGACAGGGCAAAGATCTCCGGCGGCAAGCCCGGCAGGGTCACGCGGGCACTGCAAAAGTCGTTTGCCGACATTACCATGGGCCGCAATGACAGGTTTTTGCCCTGGCTCAGGTACATCTGAAGATTTTTACGTGAAACGGCACCGCGCACCTGCATGAATAATTCAAACACGGAGACCTGCTGGTTCTGCAAAAAGGGCCGCCACGCCGAATGCATGGGGATGATTCCGGTGGATGCCAGATCCGACGGGCCGCACGACTGCGCGTTTGACACAAAGATGATCCGGTGCCGGTGCGGGCACGGGGGGGCGTAATGGACGGGAGGTTCTGGGAGGACTATGCCGCCGATGCCGACTCGCACTATAACGAAGAGTTTGCAAAATTCATCAGGGACCTTGCCGCATCGCTCAGGTGCGCAAGCGTCCTTGAGGTGGGCTGCAATGCAGGCAACGACCTGCGGCTGTTTTCTGGGACAACGGAGGTGCACGGCCTGGATATCGGCCAGAAAATAGTAGACATTGCAAGGCAAAGGCTGGCGTCGTTTGACTTTCGGACGGGCAGCGCAGTAGACATGCCGTACGCCGATGCCTCAGTCGACATTGTCTTTACCCACGGGTTTTTCAACTATCTGGATGACGGCCAGGTGGACGCGGCGCTCGCCGAGATGTTCCGCGTCTCGAAAAGATACATTGTCAACTGCGAGCTTGGCTGCGACGGGCCGGATTCGCGCAGCAGGGGAAGGGACATGTACCAAAAGTGGCTCTCATACAAAGTCAGGATAATCAGCAACGTAGAGATGCACGAGGACATTGATCCCGCAAAGCCGAGGTTCGTGCTGGTAAAAAAGATCTGATCACTCTACAAAGTGGTGGTGGACCAGGCTGTCGTAAAACCTTACGGACTTTATGTTTATGAACTCTAGCATGCCGTACCGCGAGAGCTCCCGCCCAAACCCGCTGTTTTTTATCCCGCCAAACGGAATCCTGGGATCAGACACTACCACATTGTTTACGCTGACAATTCCCGCCTCGATTCTGCGCGAGAGATCCTCTGCCATGCCCAGGTCGGCAGACCAGATGCTCGCACCAAGGCCGAACTCGACTTTGTTTGCAAGCCTGACTGCCTCGTCGGGGCCGTCAACTATTGTGATCGGCGCAACGGGCCCGAACGTCTCCTCGCCTGCGATTCTCATCTGCGGCGCGACGCCCTCGAGTATCGTGGGCTCGTAAAAGTACCCCGGCCCGTCCATCCGTTTACCGCCAAGCAGAATCTCTGCGCCCTTTGAGCTTGCGTCGTCGACTATACCGGAGATGGTCTCAAGGCCGCCGGCGCTTGCAAGCGGCCCCATGTCGCTTTGCTGCGACGTGGGATCCCCGACTGCGATGTCTGATGCCTTTTTGATGAACCTTTCGACAAACTCGTCTGCTATCTTTTTTGCGACAAAAAAGCGCTTTGAGGCAATGCAGCTCTGCCCGCAGTTGATGAACCTGCCCTTGACTGCCCCGTCTGCTGCCTTTTCGACGTCGGCGTCCTCCAGCACTATGAACGGGTCGCTTCCGCCAAGCTCAAGTACGCATTTTTTCAGGTTGGCCGAGGCGCGGCGCGCCACCTTGGAGCCTGCGCCGGTGCTGCCGGTAAAGGCTACTGCGCCGACGCCGGAGTCTATCAGGTGGTTTGCCGTATCGGCGCCGCCTACCACCACCTGAAATGCGCCGTCAGGAAAGCCGGATTCCGCAAAGGCCCGCTCCATCTCTATTCCGCACTGCACCGAGACGCTCGAGGGCTTTATGACTATGGTGTTTCCCGCCATCAGAGTCGGCGCCGCAAACCGCAGCACCTGCCAGTAGGGAAAGTTCCACGGCATGATTGCGCCTATCACGCCTATCGGCTCGAACACAAGAAAGCTCTTCCGGGCGTCCGTGTTTAGGACCTCCTCGTGAAGAAAGCTTGCAGCGTGGTCTGCGTAAAACTCTAGCGTCCATGCGCATTTTTCAATCTCGCCTGCCGCCTCTTTTGCTACCTTGCCCATCTCGCGCGTGGCTACGCCGGCAAGACTGTCCCTGTTGGCCCTCAGGTGCTCTACAAGATTATACACGCAGCCGCGCCTTTTTTCCAGATCCGACCTCCATTCTGGAAACGCGCGCCTTGCAGTCTCGACGCGCCGCCATACCTCGTCTCTGCCCATCGCAGCATAGGTGGATATGGGCTCCCCCGTTGCGGGATTGACCGTGGTGATGCTCAAGGACTTGTGCCATTTGGGGCCTAATTTATAGATGGCAGGCCGGCACCAGAATCCTCAAAATAAGGTGTATATACCTATGGCGTTTTTCGTGTTTCAGCGGGGTGGGGAAGTCAGACACTTGTGGACAAAGTCATCCCGGCGGGCTCATAACCCGCAAATCAGTAGTTCAAATCTACTCCCCGCTACCTAACACTAAACCACCTGACAGAGCCGCCAAATGGCGCCTCGTTTCTTTTCTTTATGCGCTGGCGCGGCCGCGTCAGGTGGCGCTGCGCCGAGATTACCGGCATGTACGTTTTCGCCTTGATTTTTCTTTCCACCGCCTCGGCTATCTTTGAGGCGCCTTGCGCCCCGCACTGCGCGCACGCAAAGCCCTGCCCGCTTCCCCTGGACTTCATCCTTTTTTTGCATCCCGCACAAAGCGGGTTTGCCATGCGGCGCCCCCGGACCAGGCCTGTGACGTCGACAAACTCTACGTTTAGCACCCTTGGATGTCTTTTGCTTGCCTTGCGGACTCCTCCGCCCACCCTTACCCTGTCGCCTGCATTAAGCTCTGCGATGTGGCGGGCCATTCCGGACTCTTTGTACACGGCGCACCGGACTGCGCCGCCACTGCAGCGCAGCGAAAAAAACACGTGGCCGCCGCGCTCCGTGACGGGCCTTGACTGTATGGTGCCCTCAAGCGTGCCTGATGCGTACGGCCTCAGGTCTTTTGCGTCCAGCCCGTTTCTCAGGTGATCGGAGGTTCCCTGGTTGGACTTGAATAGCATGTATCCGCCCGGCCGCTCGGCGCACCTGATCATCTTTGATGCCCGGAGCAGCACTGCCGGATCGTCGCCGCGGATTCCGTAAAGCACGGGATCCGGCCCGTGCGGCGCAATCATTACCCTGCGTTTTTTTTCGTCATAGCTTCCAAACGTGCCGGGGTATGTGGCCTCCTGCATCCTCCTCACGCTGTCAGCGGAAATCTTCCGCGGCGTGCCAAACTTTTCTTTTTTTCTGTACCGCAGCAGCTCAAGGGTCGCGTCTCCGAACTCGTAGCCGATGACGCCCACTGCGCCTACCAGCCCCTGCCCGTTCCCAAAATAAAACGACTCGAGATTGTTCTGCCTGACGAATCTTTTTGCCTGGCTGCGGCCGATGAGCCTCCACAGGGCCGCCCTGCTAAACTCGGTGATGGATTCTGGCACATCCCCGCTCTCGTAAAAGACGACGGCCGGATTTGCGCCGTCATTAACCTGCGAGTTCTCCCTTACCATGCGCGCGGCCTTTTTTTTGACCGCCCCGGGATTGTCGGTGCTTATCTTTAGCCCCACCGCCCCGTTGCCGCGCGTCTTCCACGGGATGTTTGGATTAAAGCGGACCAGCCTGGGATAGTCCAAAAACCTCGCCCCCATGTCCCGCAGGGCGCCTGCCAGCCTAAAGCCCAGATACGTGGTGCACATTCCGCCCGGCGAGTCGGTGTCGTCAAACCCAATGTGCATTACGGTCTCTTTCACTGTACGGCGTGCGGCCCCTTCCCATTTTTGGCTTTGCCAGCTTGGTTTAAATTAAAATCGCCCCGCCTTTAGCTGGAAAATGATCATAGTGGACGAGGAGAGGATATTTGAGATCATATCCCGGAAAAAGCCCGCCTCTGTGGCCCTCAACGGGCCCGACGGGATGCTGGCGCAGGTGCAAGATACGGCGTCTAAAATCATGGGCAGGTTTGGAATCCCGGCGTACATTCTGGCGGACACCACGTGGGGCACATGCGATCTCAACTCGAACGGTGCAAGGACGCTGGCAGCAGAGATTCTCTTTAACCTGGGACACACGATAAACACAGAGCAGTACGGGGACAATGTATTTCTGATAGACGCCTTTGATGACGTGGCATTTGACAGGGTCGCACTCAAGGCTGTAGGGCGGCTCTCAGGCAGGACCGTGTCGCTAGTCACGGACAGCCAGCACCTCTGTCAGATGGATACGGTGCGCGGCATTTTCGAGTCCGGCGGGGTCACAGTAAGGGTCGGCGCAGCAAAGGGCCAGCTCAACGACGGGCAGGTCTTTGGGTGCGAGTTTTATCCGGCAATGGAGAACAGGCTGGAGGCAGACGCAAACGTGTTTTTGGGCCAGAGCAACTTTCATGCCGCCGGAATCGCGCTGTCGACTGGCCTTCCCACGTACGTGCTGGATCCGTACTTTAACGAGGTAAGGGAGGTCACCGAGTTTGCGCAAAAAATCCAGAAAAAGGCGACGCTGGCAATATACAAGGCCGCCGACGCAGAAACGTTTGGCGTTATAGTCGGCCTAAAGGAGGGACAGCTATCAAAGACCACCGCGCTGAAATTCAAAAGGGAGCTTGAGGGGGCCGGCAAGACCGTGCTGCTTTTTGCAATGACGGACATTACCAACGACAGGCTGCAAAACTTTGGGGGGATAGATGCGTTCATTCAGGTGGCGTGTCCGCGCATCTCGACGGACAACCGCTTTGACGTGCCGGTACTCTCGACGCCGCAGGCACTTGCGCTGCTCAGGGTGCTAAAAAAGCAGGACATTGGCAAATACATGCAGATTCCGCACTGGCTCTAGCGCTACGGCCTTATGATTATCTTGCCGAAAATATCGCCGCCAAGCATCCTTGCATGCGCCTGCGCTGCCTGTTCCAGCGGATACTCGGAGTCTATCACCGACCTTATCCTTCCCTGCGACATCCAGTACAGGCCGCGCTCCAGCTCCGCCCTGGTGCCCTGCGTGGAGCCAAGTATGTTTATCCCCTTTGAGAACACCTCGCGCAGATCCGTCCTGACGTCGTATCCCGTAGTCGCGCCGGTGGTGACTATGGTGGCGCCGTATTTCAGCAGGCCCAGCTCCCTGCCCCAGTGCGAGCCGCCAATGTGCTCGAATATTACGTCGACTCCGGGGCTCTTGCCCTTTTGCGCCAGAATCCGCGTAATGTCCATTACCTCCCGGTGCCATCCGTCCCTGCGGTGATCCACTGCATAGTCGGCACCGAGCCTGATGCACCCGTCTAGCTTGCCTGCGCTTGCAGTGGCAATCACGTCGCATCCGAACAGCTTTGCAATCTGGATTCCAAAGATTCCCATTCCAGAGCCGCCCCCCATGACCAGCACGGTCTGCCCCGGCCTTATTCCTGCGCGGCCTACCAGCATGTGCCACGACGTCATGAGCGTCATGGATGCAGCTGCGGCCTGCTCGTAGCTAATGTTCTCTGGAATCCTCAGCGTATTGATCTCCGGCAGGTGGCTGATCTCACAGTACCCGCCCCACAGCGGCCCCGTCTGAAAGCCCCAGATGGACCTGCTTTTGCAGTCGTATTCGCGTCCGCTGGTGCAAAGGCCGCAGACCCTGCACGAAATGTTGCCGTGCGAGACTATCCTGTCGCCGACCCTTACACCCTTTACGTCCCTGCCCACCTCTATTACCTCGCCTGCCGCATCTGTGCCCGATATGTGCGGCATGGGCACCCTGATTGGCCTGCCCCTCATGGCCCAAATGTCGTCATAGTTTAGCGCCACTGCCTTGACCCTGAATACCACGTCGTTTGGGCCTGCGCGAGGCTCGTCTAGCTCTTTTATCCTGAGAATCCCCGCAAAATCGTCGTCTGTGGAATATTCGTCATAGACTAGCGCCCTCACGGCCCGTCGCCTGCCGCACGTCTCATACCGGTTGCCAAACCGCAAACAATTATAATTCAAGCGCCAGAACCAACCCCATGACTGGCCCGCTTTGCATGCCCGGCGACGAGATTGCCTCTATTGAGGAGTACGAGTCCGGCCCCAACACGTTTGATGACGGCGACAAGGTCCGCGCAGCCGCGGTGGGAACAGCCGAGATTGACAAAAAGCTCAGGATTGCAAGCATTAGCAACCCAAAGAACTCGTCTGTCCCAAAGGCCGACGACGTCGTAATCGGCACCGTGGCCGCAGTAATGTCCTCGATGATTGCCGTGGCCATAAAGAGGATAAACGGCAACGCGGTGAGCTCCGGCGTGGAGTGCATATGCTCCACTAGAAACATGCGCAAAAAGACGGTGGCGCTAGTCAATGATTTAGTTGCGCTAAAGATAATCAGCCGGCTCAACGGGACGATTCACGCCTCGATAGGCGAGCCGGAGCTCGGGGTGCTGCACACAAAGTGCAGAAAGTGCGGAATGAAGGTGATTCCGATTCGCGACGGGGTGAAATGCACGGAATGCGGCTGGAAGGACGACAGGAAAATGTCCTCTGGCTTTGGCAACCTAGAAGCATTGTGCACATGACGCGCGTATCGTTTCAGGGCGAGCGGGGCGCATACAGCGAGGAGGCGGCAGTATCGCTTTTTGCAGGGGCGCAGACCGTTCCGTGTCCCACGTTTCATGACGCCCTCGAGTGTGCCATAGAGGCAAGGTCCGACTGTGCCATCCTTCCGGTGGAAAACTCGCTGGAAGGCGGCGTGGGCGAGAGCAGCGATTTGCTCTACATGACGCCGCTGCACGTGACTGCCGAGACATACCACAGAATCGAGCACTGCCTGATAGGCACCGGCGAGCTAGGCGGGATAACCACGGTATACTCGCACCCGCAGGCGCTCGGACAGTGCAGAAAGTTCATCGCACAAAACTCCATGAGGACCGTTCCCACGTACGACACGGCAGGCAGCGTTGCAATGATAAAAAAGCTCGGCAGGGCAGATGCTGCGTGCATTGCAAGCAAAAACGCAGCAGAGATACACGGGGTTCCGGTGATACGCACCGGCATTGCGGACAGCGCCAGCAACTATACGCGGTTTTTAGTACTGTCCAAAAATACGGCGCAGCCGACAGAAAGGGACAAGACCTCGATAGTGTTCTCGGTGAGGCACCGGCCAAGCGCGCTGTACCGGATAGTCGAGTGCTTTCACAAGAGCGGCGTGAATCTCACAAAGATAGAGTCGCGGCCAAAAAGGGATACCGCATGGGAGTACAACTTTTACGTGGACTTTGAGGGCGGCTGCGGGGAGCAGAAAATCTCGCAGATGCTTGATGCGATAAAAAAGGACTCGCTTTTTTTCCGGGTGCTCGGATCATACCCAATGTCGGATCCTGCCTAGAACCCGCGCGGCTTTCTTATGCTAAAGCCGGCGCTAAAGCCCACGATGACTATTCCTGATATCATGACTAGCACGTGATAGGTAAAATAGATTGGATCCGTGCTGATGCCAAGCTCCCCCGTGACTGCCAGGTCAGTCGAGCCGGTGTTGCGTATGCGGATGCTGCTCACGCCGTCTGCTGCATGCGTCCACTCAAAGACTGCCTCGTCCTTGTATTCGGTCAGGGGCACCTGCAGGCCGCCGTCTGGCGTTGCAATCTCTACATCGAATAGCTCGCCTGTGATTTTCAGGCTCTGAGTCGAGTTGGCCGCTGCGCCAAACCTGTACGAGGCCTGCTCGCCTGTGGCGTGCGTGTCATCCACCAGTACAGTCTGCAGCCCGAGGTCCCCGACAAACGCCGCCACTCCGATGGCGATTATCGTGCAGCCTATGGCGGTTCCGATGACGGTGCGCTTTGTAAACATTACAAGTCCGTCCTGCGCCCACGCATAAAAAATTAACTACATCAGGGAGACGTCGTGCGACTGGCTTTCTGCAAAGCCCGCCCCGGACATTTTTATGAACTCTGCGTTTTTTTGCATCTGCGGTATGGTGTGCGCCCCGCAGTAGCTAAGCCCGGATCGGATGCCGCCGGTGAGCTGCTTTAGAATGTCCGTGACGCTGCCCTTGTAGGGGACCATGGCCTCGACGCCCTCTGCGACATAGTCGTTCAGGTCGTCTGCCGGCATGCCGCCTGGCTCCCTTGACTTTCTTCCAAGCGATGCGCCCAGCGAGGCCATTCCGCGGTAGACCTTGAAGCGCTTGCCGTTTTTGGTCAGCACCGAGCCGGGCGACTCGTCGGTTCCGCCCATTATGCTTCCGACCATCACCGATGATGCGCCTGCGGCCAGTGCCTTGGTGGCGTCACCAGACGTCCTGGTTCCGCCGTCGGATATCACCGGAACTCCGCTGTCCTCCCCCGTCTTTGCGCACTCTATTACGGCAGTCAGCTGCGGCACGCCAGAGCCGGTCACCACCCGCGTGATGCATATGGAGCCCGAGCCCACGCCGACTTTGACTGCGTCGACTCCGGCCCTTATCAGGTCTGCCGCCCCGTCTGACGTTGCGACGTTTCCCGCTATCAGCTCGCAGCTTGGAAACGCCTTTTTGATGTTGCGTACGGTGGAAATCGCATTCTCGCTGTGCCCGTGGGCGATATCGACTATAATGACGTCGGCGTCTGCGTCAAGCAGGGACTCGGTCCTCTCCATAAAGTCCCCCTTTACCCCGACTGCGGCGCCGACTAGCGGCCTGCCCTTTTTGTCCTTGGTGGCATTCGGATAGTTTTCCCTGTTTGTTATGTCCTTGCTTGTAATTAATCCCCTGATGCGCCCCGACTCGTCTGTAAGCGGGAGCTTTTCTATGCGGTGCTCGTGCAGTATCCTCTTTGCCTCGTCGGGATCGATTCCCGGCCTTGCCGTGACAATATCCTTTGTCATTACGTCCCCTATCAGGCTCGAGCCGGACTCGAATATCAGGTCGCGGTCAGTAATGATGCCTACCAGCTTTGAGTCGGCATCAGTCACCAGCAGCCCCGAGACGTTCTTGTCTGTGGCATACCCTACTGCCTCGCCGACTGTCTGCCCCGGGCCGATGACGTACGGGTTTTCAATCACCACGCTGCCGGAGCGCTTTACCCTGAGGACCTCTGCCACCTGCTCCTTTACCGTCAGGAACCGGTGTATGATTCCAATGCCGCCCTCCCTTGCCATGGTCACTGCCATGGAGGACTCTGTTACAGTGTCCATGTTTGCGCTGACAAGCGGGATTTTGAGTGAAATGTTTCTAGAGAGTCTCGTGCTCAGGTCGGTCTGCGCCCTGCTGGTAATGTCAGAATACTTGGGGACGAGGAGAACGTCGTCAAAAGTCAGACCCTCCCTGAATTCCATGAAACCCTATACCGAAAACGGCAAATCCGTTATAAGCTTTTGTTTGTCCTGTTCGCGAGGGCGGCTATGCGTCCGGACTCTTGGACGTCGTGGGTCCGTATCACGTCTGCCCCGTTGATGACTGAGAGCATCTCGCATGCAAGCGAGCCGGAGATCCTGCCGGCGGGATCCCTCTGGCCCAGTATTGCGCCAAGAAACGACTTTCTGGACACAGAGACCATCACGGGATGATCCGCCCCCAGATCCCGCAGGCACCTGAGAATACCGAGATCGCGGCGGGCCCAGTCCGATCCTATCCTGGAGTGCAGCCTGCCCGCACCGGACCTTCTGAAAAACCCGATTGCCGGATCGACTGTGATGCGCCCCGGCGGCACCCCGGCGTCTCTTGCGCGCGCTATGCCTTTTTCCAGCAGCCTTTTTGTCTCCCGGACTCCACCCGTTGCCGCGCGGCCGTGCGCGCACAGCACCACGGACGGCCCGTAGCGCCGCAGCACGCCGGGCATTTTTTTGTCGTAGGTCAGGCCGGTCACGTCGTTGACAATGTCCGCCCCAAGCTCAAGTGCTTTTTGTGCCACGCCGGCCCTGCACGTGTCGACTGATATGGGAATGTTTGACGTTCTCTGGATGACTCTGATTGCACAGGCAAGCCGCCTTGACTCCTCGCGCTCCGGAATCAGCGTCCTCCGGTATGGCGCGCTGGACATTGCGCCGACGTCGATTATGTCCGCACCGTGCCGCTCCATCCTGCCGACTGCGCGCGCAATCCCGCCGTCCGTAGTCTCTATGGATTTTTTGTAAAACGACTCTGGACTCACGTTGAGGATGCCCATGATCCTGGTGGGGTTGGCGCCCCCGACGCGGACTGATCCTAGCTTCACATGGTTTATGGCACGGCGCGCAAATTTGAGTTGTATGATCAGGGGGTGGGCCGCGCGATATTCCGGCATTGCGCGCGAGTTCGGCCTTAGCAGGAGGCGGGATGCCGAGGCGGCGGCCATGCTTGACTGTATGATAAGCAGGCCCGTCCCTGTTGGCGCAATAGGCGCAATGCTGCGCGGCAGAACGGTATTTGTCATTGGTTCTGGCCACTCGCTTTTGTCGTTGCTGCCGGTGCTCAGGGAGCATCCGCGCGTGGCGAGGATTGCAGCCGACAGCTCAGTCCGGGTCCTGCTTGAGGGCAGAATCCGGCCGGACATTGTGGTGACCGATCTTGACGGCCACGCCGAATCCCTTGAAAAAACCGCAAGGACAGGCTCGATAATGCTGGTCCACGCGCACGGCGACAATATGAAAAGGCTGCACATGGCGAAAAAATTCAAAAACTGCCTGGGCACCACGCAGGCAAAAGAGACGGGGCGCCTGCGCAACTTTGGCGGCTTTACCGACGGGGACAGGTGCGTCTTTATGGCCGATGCCTTAGGCGCAAAAAAGATAATCCTGGTGGGAATGGATCTGCAGGGCCGCATCGGCGGGCCCTCTGACACTGCGCCGTCAGACAGGGCGACAAAGCGCGCAAAGCTGCGCAGGGCCAGGGCGCTTTTGGAATGGCTGGCCACAAAGTCGCGCTGCGAGCTGTACACAATGTCCTCGCCGATTGCGGGGTTTGAAAAAATCTCCCGCCGGGACGTCGGCGGAATAGTTGTCTAGATGAATCTAGTCGGGGATGTATCTACTCTGGGAAAATACCCGTGTCGGGATTGTTCCCTTGGTATGTTGCCAGTGCGCGCTTGGTTTTTTTTACTCTGATTTCCCACCTGTATCTGTGATACTTGTTTGCAATTTCTACCCTTGTATCGGTTAGATCTTTCTCCAGCTTGAGCATTTTTTGGAATTCCTTACACATGGATTTGTCGAGTTGCTCTTTGAGATGTAGCCGTAAACGAATGTTTGGCATGCCTGGGAATATCTTTCTTGCAGATCTATGTAGTGATCTGAATCGTCTGGACTTTTTCCCTGCACTGCTCAAGGATTCTTTTGGCGATTTTTTCTACTCCTTCGTCTAGTTCAAATTTTGCAAGAATATCAAATGATGGGGAATTATCCAAATCCTTGAAATCCGTAAAACCAAGATCTTTTAAAACCCGTTTTACTTCAGGGCACGCCTGATGGGAATTGCAGAGAAACTTGAATTTTGCCTTTAATTTTAACCCTGAATTTTGGCCTTTTATTACTCAATATATGCCTAGAATAACAATCCACAGTTTTGAAAGTAAAATCATGGAATGCCATGTTTTACTTTTCCCATCGTGACATTTAAAATTTCGGGACAAAAAGATCGACATGTTGCAAATATCCGATATGGCCGATCACAATATGACCGGCTCATACCGTGGCATCTACGTCTCTGCGCCACGTGATCCTGATCACAACTTTCCGCATTGCTGCCTGCCCAGATCCGTCCTGCCATATGGTATCTGCCTATGGACAAAAGCCAGAGAGGCAGGTCCTGGGCATACCCGCTGCCGACATTCATCGGAATAACTGCCGGAATTCTGGCTGCCCAGAGTGCGTTTTAATACCCATGTGCCATGAGCCATGCCATGGAGCCTGACGAAAAGATCAACGAGATACTCGAGCTCAAGGATCGCATAACGCAAAAGCTTGAAAGGCACGAGGAGGAGGCAGAGTTTCTCAGAAGGAACCTGGAGGTACTCGACTCGGTGCTAGGCAAGACCAGCTTTACAAAGGCATCGGCGCTCCGCCCGGATGCCGCACCTGATTCCATTCCGATAACAAACGGCACGGGGGGCGGTGTTATTGCCAACGCGTACGTCACGCCGGGGCAGGTATCGATAGTGATAGGCGACGGGGTCGGCGTGGATCCCGAGACGCCGCCGTTCCGGTCGTTCTTTATTGACAGGATAATCGGCGAGATGAAAAGAAAGGACGAGGCGCAGGTAAGGGACGGCACCATCCAAAAAGAGTCCGTCATTGGATTTACGATTAACAAAAACGGCCCGCACATACGCGAGATACTGATTAAAAACTACCGCCAGCAGGAGAGGGTAAAGGAGATCATAAACACCGCCGGGTGGTCGCTGACAAGGATGCTTGAAAAGACAAAGTGATTGCATGAATCCTATACTGGTGCTGGACTTTGGCTCGCAGTACAGCCACCTTATCTGCAGGAGAATCCGGGACTTTTCTGTGCGCGCAGAGCTTGTCCCGTATGATGCGCCGGCAGCAGAGCTGCGCGCGCGCAATCCGGCGGGGATAATACTGTCAGGAGGGCCGTCAAGCGTCTATGATCCGGGCGCGCCGCATCCGGACGGGTCAGTCTTTGATCTGGGGGTGCCCGTGCTCGGGATATGCTACGGCCACCAGCTGATAGTCGAGCATTTTGGCGGAAAGGTAAAGCGGGCAAACAAAGAGTACGGCTCGTCTGTGCTGACAGTTGATGACGGCGGCGGCCTGCTGGGCGGAATAGGCGGCTCTACTCGGGCGTGGATGAGCCACGGCGACGAGGCAGAGCGGATTCCCGACGGCTTTGCGGTGATCGGGCACACGCAGGGCGCAAAATCCGCCGCAATCGCAAACGGGGACGGGTCCGTGTTTGGAATCCAGTTTCACCCCGAGGTGGCGCACACGCCGCGCGGACCGGACATGCTCAAAAACTTTGCAGTCCGGATCTGCGGGGCAAAACAGCAGTGGACCATGGAGGCCTTTGTGGACGGCGCAGTGGCCAAAATATCGCAGATAAAAGGCGGCGTATTGTGCGGCGTGAGCGGCGGGATAGACTCTACGGTGGCCGCCCTGCTAATCCACAGGGCCGTCGGGGACCGGTTAAAGTGCGTCTTTGTGGACAATGGCCTGATGCGGCTCGGCGAGCCCGCAGAGATAGAGTCAATGTTCCGGGACAACTTTGGGATGGACTTTACTGCAATCGACGCATCCGGGCGGTTCCTGGAGAGGCTGCGCGGCGTGGCAGACCCCGAGCAGAAAAGAAAGATTGTCGGCGAAGAGTTCGTTGCGGTATTCTCAGAGTTTGCAAAAAAACGCGGCCCGTTCCGCTGGCTGGCGCAGGGCACGCTGTATCCGGATGTAATAGAGAGCGGCGCATCTGCGGGACCGGCGTCTGTCATAAAGTCGCACCACAATGTAGGAGGGCTTCCGGACTGGCTAAAGCTCGAGATACTAGAGCCGCTGCGCGACTTGTACAAAGACGAGGTGCGGCGCGTCGCCGCAATACTGGGCGTACCGCACAAGCTTGTCACCCGCCACCCGTTTCCCGGCCCCGGCCTCTCTGTGCGGATAATCGGCGAGGTGACGCCCAAAAAGCTGGAAATATCCCGGATTGCAAGCAGGATTGTCGAGGAAGAGCTGGAGCGGGCCGGACTGTACGATATGGTGTGGCAGGCGTATGCGGCAGTAGGCGATGACATGGCAGTGGGGGTAGTCGGCGACTATAGAAGGCACGGAAACATTGTAACTGTGAGGGTGGTCGATTCCGTTGATGCAATGACTGCGGACTGGACGCGGCTGCCGCACGAGCTGCTCGAGGCCATAAGCAACCGGATTACAAACGAGCTAGAAGACGTCACGTGGGTCACGTACGCAGTATCCAGCAAGCCGCCTGCCACGATAGAGCCGCAATAGCCACTCATATCATGCACGCGCCAATGACGCCGGCCGAGTCGCCCATGGCGTTTTTGAGTATGGGCGTGTCTGCCATGCCGCCGAACACCTTTTGCAGCGTGAGATCCCTGCCCTCGTCGTACAGAAATTCCACGTTTGAGACGCCGCCGCCGAGCACTATTGCGTCCGGATCAAGTATGTCAATTACATTTGCAAGGCCGGAGCTAAAGCAGTCAAGAAACTCGTCCTTCCATTTCTGCGCGTTTTTCTCGTGCATGCTGCCGGCAATGTCGCGCAGCTTGCGCCCCCCGCCGACTAGCTCGCGCCATCTTTTCTCCAACGCGGGCCCAGAGATGTACTGCTCGACGCACCCGGAGCGGCCGCAATAGCACGCAATGCCATTATGGTGCAGCGTGTGGTGGCCCCACTCGCCGGCAATGCCGGCCCTTCCGTGGTGGATTTTGCCATCAATTATAATCCCGCCGCCCACGCCGGTCCCCAGTATAACGCCAAAGACGGTCCGATAGTCCTTTGCGGCGCCCATTACCGCCTCTGCTAGCGCAAAGCAGTTGGCGTCGTTCTCCATTGCTATTTTTTGCCCCGCCAGCAGCTCGAGATCCGCCCTGAGCGGCCGCCCCATCAGGCACTGCGTATTGCTGTTCCGGATGAGGCCAGTGTCTGCCGGCGCAGTGCCCGGCGCGCAGACGCCTATTACCGCATCACTCTTGTGCAGCTCTGCTATCATGTCGCGTATGGCGTGCAGTATCCCGGTATAGTCGCCAGGGGTTGCAACCCTCATTCTGTCAATTATGTTGAAACATTCGTCAGTCGCAACGCCCTCGATCTTTGTCCCGCCCAGGTCGATTCCGACGCGGTTCACTGTAAATCTGATAGTCCCGTCACATCGGCGGGCCGGCTGCCGGACCGCCAGATACCGCAATGACGTCGTCGATTCTCAGTATCATGCACGCAGTCTCTGTGGCCGATTTTATAATCTGCTCCTTTACCACTGCGGGCTCTACGATGTCAAGCTCTAGCATGTCTGCAATGCCTGCGTTTCTTGCGTCAATGCCGGTCCACTTTTTGCCCTGGTTCTGCTTTGCGCGCAGGCTTGCCATCGTGTCTATGGGATCCATTCCGGCATTCTCTGATATCGTAAGCGGTATGGTCTCTAGGGCTTCGGCGTACTTTTTGATTGCAAGCTGCTCCCTTCCGTCAAAGCTGTCGGCCCACTCTTTGAGCTGCGCGGCGATGAATGACTCTGGCGCGCCCCCGCCTGCGACTATAGCGGGCTTTTCAATTACGTCCTTTACCACCATGAGTGCGTCGTGAATGGAGCGGTCGACCTCGTCGACTATTCTCTGCGAGCCTCCCCTTATCAAAAGCGTGACTGACTGGGGGTTTTTGCATCCCTCTACGAACACCCACTTGTCTGACTCTACCTTTTTCTGCCCGACCAGATTCGCGTTTCCCAGATCGGCCGGCGTAAGGTCGTCCACGTTTGCAGTGACC
Source organism: Cenarchaeum sp. (assembly GCA_965212015.1). GTDB lineage: Archaea > Thermoproteota > Nitrososphaeria > Nitrososphaerales > Nitrosopumilaceae > Cenarchaeum. Next base: position 927,975 of record OZ243037.1, on the reverse strand, counting down.
CTGCCCCCGGTGGCCTTGCCTAGCTTTACCATGTCGCTCTCCTTTATGCGCCTGACTGCAAGTATGCCCTTTTTGCCAAGATAGTACTGCGCAATGTCGTCAATGCCCTTTTGGCACAGCAGCACGTTGGCGCCAGAGTCGTGTATCTTTTCGACCATTGACTTTAGCATCCTGTTTTCCTCCTCCAGGAACATTTGCATCTGTGTGGGATCGTTTATTCTAATTTCCGCGCTCATTTCGGTCTTTTCGACCTCTAGGGCGGTATTAAGCAGGGCAATCTTTGCGCCCTGGATTTTTGTTGGCATCTCGCTGTGCACTATTTCCTTGTCCAGCACTATTCCCTGGATTAGCTGCGTGTCCTGGATGGAGCCGCCGGATTTTTTTTCCACCTTTATGTTGTCCAGGTCGACAGAGTAGGCCTGGTCCCTTTTTGCGCTAATACTCATTACGGCATCCACTATGATCTTTGAGAGCGGGCCGCTGTCCTCCGAGATTAGCTTTGACTGCATGCTGGTCTTTGCTATCTTTATCAGGTACTCTTTGTCGTCAGGCTGTATCTTTTTTGCCAGCCCGGACAGAATGTCCAGTGATTTTTCGGCTGCTGCCTGATAGCCGTCCACAATGACAGAAGAGTGCACGTCCTTTTTGAGCAAATCCTCGGCCTTTGCCAGCAGGGCGCCGCCGAACACCACTGACGAGGTGGTGCCGTCGCCCACCTCGTTGTCCATCGCCTTTGAAATCTCTACCATCATTTTTGCCGCCGGATGCTGCACGTCTATCTCTTTGAGAATCGTCGCACCGTCGTTTGTAATCGTAACGTCGCCTAGCGAGTCTACCAGCATCTTGTCCAGGCCCCTCGGGCCCAAGCTGGAGCGGACCAGATCGGAGACTAGCTTTGCTGCCGCAATGTTGTTTTGCTGCGCATCCCTGCCCTTTTGCTGCAGGGCGCTCTCCTTTAGGACCAAAACGGGGCCCTGCGGGGTTTGCTGTATTGACGCCATGTGTTTTCAAAAAACCTGCCTAAAATGCCCCTTTTTAAGATTTAGTTTATGGCAGGTATCAGGGAGCGCCTTTTGACGTCGACTATTCCGCCGTGCATTATGCGCACAGCCGGCAGGGCTAGAAACGGCAGAAACAGCGGTATCATGTGGGGCCTCTTGAACCTGCATCCGGCGTCGGTAATGGCCCCGGTAATGCCTTCAAAGTCGGCCAATGCCCTCTCAAAGGGCTCAGTGGAGATTATCCCGCCAAGCCGCATCGGCATGGTCCTGAGCTTGCCGTCCCTGACCAGCGACATGCCGCCGTGCGCGCGGATCAGGGCGTTGGCGGCCGCTGCCATGTCCGACTCGTCTGAGCCTATCACGACGAGATCATTCTCATGAAAGCTCCACGTGGACGCAAAGGCGCCAATGTCTGCGCCAAAGTTCTGCAAAAACCCTACTGTGCGCTTTTTGGTGCCAAATATCCTCTCAAATGCGGCCACCTTCCAGACGTCCCCGTCCAAAGAGGCCTTTACGTTGCCGTCTTTTACTGCAAGCTCGGCCGAACCGAGCTCCGTGATTATCTCAGTTACCATCGATATGGTGTTTGCCGACGCCACTGCGGATTTTGATTTTACGGCAAAGTCCTTTTTTGAAAACTTGTCCAGCAGTATGGTGTCCCCCATCCACGCGGGGATTCTTTTTTTGCGCGGCTCCCCTACTAGCTTGCCGCCCGATACGGTAAGCTTGCCTCCTACATAGACGTCCCTTGGCCTCGCTGCGTCAAGGTCGTCGAGCACCAGCATGTCGGCAATCTTGCCCGGCGCAATCCCGCCCAGCTCGTCCATGTTGTAATAGTCAAAACAGTTCCGCGTGGCAATCACTATGGCGTCAATTGTGTCCATTCCCAGCCTGACTGACTCCCTTATGCAGTGGTCGATGTGGCCGCGCTCCTGCACGTGCACGGGATCCACGCCGTCTGAGCAGAACATCAGCCTGTCAATGTGCGCCCCGCATCCTAGCAGTCCCGGTATTATGTGCGCAAGATCCCGGCGCACCGTCCCCTCGCGCATCATTATCCACATTCCAAGGCGGAGCCTCTCCAGTACCTGCTCCCAGCTGACCGGCTCGTGGCACGACGATATCCCGGATGCGACATATGCGTTGAGCTTTTTTCCGGACATGCCGGCTGTATGCCCGTTGACTGCAAGGCCGCGCTCCAGCATTGACGATATGGATTTCATAGTGGCCGGATCGCGCAGGATTACCTTTGTCCACGAGAACACCTCGCCGAGTCCCACCACGCCGGGCTGCCCTGCGGCCGATGCCTCCTCGCGGGGCGTCATGGACCTTCCGTGGCCGAACCTTCTGTCGACTGGAACGCCGCCGGGAACCACGTGAAAAAACCTCACCGGAAGGTCCCGTGTCATCCTTACAAACTCTGTAAATCCCCTGTACCCCGTAACGCCTACGATGTCGATTGGATCGGAGAACACCGAGGTGGTCCCGCACAGTACCAGCCTCCTTGCAAGCTCGTGCGGCGTGACGAACTGATCCACGTGTATGTGCGGGTCTGCAAAGCCCGGCGTGACGTACCTTTTGCCGGCATCCACCACCCTGGTCTTTTCGCCTGCCGTGTGGGAGCCGTCGGGGCCCACGTACGCAATCCTTCCGCCTGACACGGCAATGTCGGTGCCCTCTATTACCTCGTTTGTGTACACAGAGACCAGCCTGCAGTTGCAAAGCAGCATGTCGGCCTTTTTGTCGCCCATGGCAGTCCGGTTGAGATCTGAGGCGGACTCTGAAAGGGGATTCACCGGAATGGTTGGCAGCGCCGCCTATTATAGATTCAACTTAAATTACAGTGGACGGGCATTTTTTGATATGAACTATCCCAAGCAGATAAAGCGGTACTGCGCAAAGTGCAAAAAGCACACCCTGCAAAAGGTCTCCATCTACAAGGCCGGCAAGCGCAGGGCGTCTGCCATCGGGGAGAGGCGCCACGCCGAGGACAAAAAGGGGTACGGCGGCCAAAAGTTTCCAAAGCTTGCAAAGCCGGCAAAGGTCACCAAAAAGGTCACGCGCATACTGGCATGTCCTGAGTGCAAGAAAAAGTCCAACACGTACGGAATCAGGGTGAAAAAGTTCGAGCTGGTGGCCGCATGAAGAGAAACCACACGTCGATTCCAGAGCCGACTAGCAGCTTTTTGAGGGTGGCGTGCGGCGAGTGCGGCGAGATACAGGTGGTGTATTCGCATTCATCGACTAGCGTCACGTGCAACTCTTGCGGCAACGAGCTTGCTAGCCCGACTGGCTCTGTGGCGAGGCTAAACGGCAAGGTCTTAGACGGCACAGAGTAGGTCATAGTCTTTTTTCGTATTCACGTTAAGCGCAATCCTCAGGTCGTCGACTATCTCGAGACGCTCGTCTATCGTGTCGCACGAGCGTATGCGGTCTGCGTTGACTAGCGACACGCCGGTATACGAGCACTGCGCACCATTATGCGTAACCTTATGCGCAGGCGACAGTCCAGCAGAATCAAGAAACTTTTTTGTCACTATATAGCTCCGCCAGACAGCGGATGCGCCTGCTGCGAGTCTTTTTACGATATGTGCGTCAAGCAGCGGCAGGTCGCCGGAGACGACCAGGACCATGCCGGACAGGCCGGCAAGTGCGCATCCCAGATCCGCCGCATATCCGTCCCCCGCCGTGTCCATTACCTCTATTGAATTCCTGCAGAGAAGTTTTTTTGTTTCCGGCGCGTTGGGGCTGGTAAGCGCAATCATTCTCCCAAAGCATCCAGAGTCCCTCATTGCGTCTGTCACGCAGAGTATGATCGGCTTTTCGTACCGTAACAGGAGCTTTTCTGTTCCCATGCACATCCTGCTGCCCCTGCCGCCGGCCATGACGATTCCGATCATACCGACACAAACACCACCACACAGCAGAGCCGCACAAGCTCGTTTGCAGCGCCCATCACATCGCCTGTTACCCCGCCAAAGCTGCGGGATGCAAGCGCCGCAAGAAACAGCGGCACCATGATTCCTACTGCAAGCATGACAAGCAGGGTGCCTGCTCCTGCGATTACAAAGATGCCCAGAGTCACCATAAACGCAAGTGCGAGCTTTTTTCTGTCCCTCATCGAGTTCACAAAGTGCGAGCCCGAGCCGCAGGTAGCCGATCTGCCGGCGCCTGCCATCAGCACCATTGAAAACTTTGCTGCAACCTCGGCCAGTATTATGACGGTGAGCAGCTCGACTCCTGCAGTCTGCGAGAGTGCGACTGTCATTCCCGTATAATATATGATTATTGCGGCAACGCCTGCAGATCCCGTGGCAACATCCTTCATTGCGGCTAGCTTTTTCTCCCTAGAGCCGCCGGCCATGAGGCCGTCGGCCCAGTCGGCAAGGCCGTCGGTGTGGTGCATGCCGGTAATTACGGCGATTGCCGCTGCCACCAGCAGGCCCACTATTAGCGGATCCACCCCGGCTTCAGAGAGCCCAAAGCCTGCGGCGCCGGCAACCAGGCCTATTACCACCCCGGCCACCGGAAAAAGATGCATGTTTTTTGATACGGTCCGAATGTCCCCATTACCGGACGGAATAACGCTCAGAAACGACAGCACGGATCTGATTCCCTCAAGCATGCAGCCACCATCCCAGGCCGTACAGTACGGCCGCTGCCGGCACCGTCACCATTCCGCAGAACAGTATGGATGCCGTCTTCATCAGCCGGATTGACTGCCTGACGTGCGAGGCGCGCAAAACGGCGCCGCCGCTGCCTATTTTGTAGCAGTCCTGCTTTTCAAGCGTGGCATCAAGTGCGCCGGCGAGTGCCGCTATGGGGTATCCAGAGTTGGGGCTGTCCGGCTTTGATCCGTCGCGCAGTACTATTCTGTACGAGTCCCTCCAGTTGGTCCGGAGCACTAGTGCGCCGAGGATCATGGCAAGCGCAGTCAGCCGGGCGGGCGCATAGCTGAGGATCTTGTCGCAGTTTGCGGCAAACCACCCGATACTGCCGAACATTTCTGTGCGGTATCCTATCATGGAATCAAACGTGCTTATGGTACGGTAGGCAAACGCGCCAAAGATTCCGAAAAACCCGAAATAAAACAGCGGCCCTGTGACCCCGTCGACGGTATTTTCCGATATGCTCTCAAGCACCCCTGACAGCACGTGCTGCTCGTCAAGATTTTCAGTGTCGCGCTTTACTATTCCGGCCAGGCGCCCCCGTGCGGATTCAATGTCGCCTGCCTCGAGGCATTTCAGCACTGCCTTGGCGTGCTCCTCCATGCCGCGCATTGCAATCGTGCACTTTAGCAGGACCACTCCCATGGCCACCGATATTATGGCGCCGACATACCCCGTGACAAGGCCGGCCCCCGCATTTATCGCAACCAGGACCGACATTACTATTCCCGTCACCACACAGACCAGAACAACGCCGAGGGCCCGCTCGGAGTACGGCGAGCCGGTCTTGCAGCGCGGCACCATTACTCCAATCAGCCTTCCAATCCACGCAGTCGGATGGAACCTGTTTCTGGGATCGCCTGCGGCAAGATCTAGTGCGAGTGCGAGTGCGAGTACCAGCAGCACCTCCATCACCGGATAATCTCCTCCAGTGCGCCCATGTCCAGGCTTTTTTTTACAATCCCGCTTATCTTGTCAATCTCAGAGTCCAGCTTGCGCGCATTCCACACAAAGCGGCCGCCTTTGCCGTCAAGCGAGTCCTCAGAAGGGATTCCCACGTCGACTTTGGGTATGACCCCGAATGTCTTTTTGCCGGTAATGCGCCTGATCTTTGCCAGTCCGGGCTCGAGTATCTCTGCGTCGCCGCGAAACTTGTTAAAGACAAACCCCCTGACTAGTCTCTGGTGCCTCTTGCTTAGCAGCAGGAGCGTTCCTGCCAGGCTTGCAAAGGAGCCGCCGCGCTCAATGTCTGTCACTAGCACCACGGGGGACCGGGCCTCCTGCGCTATTGCCATGTTTGCAATGTCGAACTTTTGCATGTTTATCTCGGCAGGCGATCCGGCGCCCTCGATTACCACAATGTCGTGGCCTTTTTGCAGCCTCCTTAGCGATCTTAGCGCCGCCCTGATTCCCGTACCGGTTGCAAATCCGGCATAGTACTCTTTTGCGTTCATCCTGCTGCGGTATCTTCCGTTCAGGTATACGGCGCTGTAATTGTCCCCCTCCGGCTTTAGCAGTATTGGATTGATGTCCGGGGTGATATCCGTCCTTGCCGCGAGCGCCTGCACTGCCTGCGCGCGCGAGATCTCAAGGCCGTCCCAGCTGTACGAGAGCCTCGACATGTTTTGCGACTTGAATGGCGCAACTGAGAGCCCGCAGTCTGAGAATATCCTGCACAGCGCCGTCACCAGTATGGACTTGCCCGCACCTGAGGACGTCCCCTGTACCATCAGGGACTTCATATCTTTTTCATGGCCCTGATGAGCCTCCTGTTCTCCTGCCTGGTCCTCACTGCGATTCGTATGTGGTTTCCCGCAAGCCCCCTAAAGGAGCTACAGTCGCGCACCAGTATGCCGCGCCTTAGCAGCCTGCTTTTTACGGTGCCCGGCTTTAGCCTGGTCCTCACCAGGATAAAGTTGGCCGCGCCATCGAGGGTCAATTCCGGATATCTCTTTTCTTAGAAACTGCGACTCTTTTTTGATTATTCTTTTTGCCTTTTTGAGGTGAAACGAGTGGCATATTGCGGCGCCTGCCGCCTTTTGGGCGAGCCCCGAGACGTTCCAGGGAATCTTTATCCTCTCCAGCGTGCCGATTATGCCCCTTGATCCCAGCGCGTACCCTATGCGGGCGCCTGCCAGCCCGAAGGACTTTGTAAGCGAGCGCAGCACCAAGAGATTGTCGTATCTTTTTACCAGTCCGGCCACTGACTCGTCTGCATCCGGCACCAGCTCTATAAAGCACTCGTCAACAAACGCAAGTGCGGATTTTTTCCTGGCAGACTCTATCATATATGACATGTCGTTTTTTGAGACCAGCGCGCCGGTGGGGTTGTTTGGATTGCACACAAAGACGCATCCGTTTTTCGGGATGCGCCTTGAAAACTCTGCGATATCATCACCAATATTCATCGTTTTGAAAAAGGAGATCCTGCTGCCCTGCAGCCTTGCGGCGGCCTCGTACTCGCCAAAGGCGGGGACGGCAATCAGGACACGCGTGTTTTTTGAGAGAAACGCGCGCCCAAAGTTGTAGATTATCTCAGTTGCGCCGTTGCCTGCCGTTATCTGCGAGCTGCCAAGGCCGGTGTACCAGCTGAGGCTCTTTTTGAGGCTGACAGAATCCGGGTCGGGATACACGTCGATCACGTCGAGCTGCCGTCTCAGGTATTTTTTTACCAGCGGCGGCGCGCCGGCAGGCGAGACACTTGAGCTAAAGTCCAGTATTGCCGCATCCGGCCTCCTGACTGAGAACGGCCCCCCGTGGGGCACGGGCCTGTGCGATGCAATCGCGCCTGCAAGCTTCATACGGTGGTGTTACTCGGGGGGTAATTTAGTGTGTTTTGGTAACACGGCGTATCGGCAATCTCGGGGATGATCCTGCGGGTCTGCAATGTGGGACAAGCGTAGAATATGCGGCCCTGCCTCGGATCGTCTCATTAATTGCAAGCCGCACAATTGGGGCACCGTGCCTCTGATCGGTAATTGGGGCGGAGCTTGATCCGAATGCGACGGTGCAAAAAAGGCCGGATTTGCGGTTTGAGATTACGCGACGGCCTACATGGTAACATCAAATGTGTGTGATCAAGCAAAAATCATGATTGGCAGAATCCCATGATCTTTTTGTCGAACTGGTACGATGTTCTTTTTTGGGAGGCAAGCAGATAATTTGTGGCAGACAGCACACGCTAGAGCCGACAGTCCTGCGGAAATATGACCTGATACGATCCTGCCCTAAGTTTGGATCAAAAACACAAATGAACAGGTTATTTGCAGGACTTTCGCCCAATTTTAAACGCATGGCTAAAAGCTAATTATGCCGCCAAAAACATGGGTGGATTGAGAAAAGCGGCAATGACGGAAAAGTCAAACAATATGAAATAAACAACAGTGTTTTTCTTGTCCCCATTCTGGATTCACCTTCTGTCGGAATCGATACAAGCAGTGATGATGAACATACACATGTCTGCATTGCATTATTTGACAATTATTTGGCAGGTTATCATTTTGGATAACATTCTCCACATTCCCAAATCCAATGAATTGCCCGATCCTGAATTCAAATGGCATAAACTCAACCCCGAATATAGAAAACTCATAGATGAAAATCTTGAAATATTATTAAAAATATCCTGTTTCGGTGTCATGATGATCAAAACCAATGCATCAAGTCCCCTGACGAGAGGCTTTTGAACGTCTTTATCAAATTAATCAGCGGCTGGTTTACAAATTATGAATACAAGAGTGGAATTCGTATACAGCTGCGAAAAACACTCTTTAATTTTGTCAACAAGACCACGATTCACTGTGATCCTGATTTTCAGCCGCTTACGTCAGATAAAATAGTCCGGCAATTTGTAAGAATTTTGGCTGACTGTGGTGCATATGGGCCATTACATGTCATAAAACATTCCCACGAATCTAAACCCGTCCAAACTACGGACATCTTGTGCGGTGCGTTAAAAAAACACGTGATGGACATAGCCTATTGTCGTCATGGGAATTTCATAACACACTGACATCTAAAAACGGTGAGAAAACGGCCAAATGCCCTGTCTGGAATCTTCAAACCACCTGGACTGGTACCGGTTTTAAAGTTCCAGTCACCATCGTTTACGCAGATGTTGCCGCCTCTGGCCGCCCCATTTCCCTGCTGGACGGTAACTGCGCATGATGGGGGAATCGTGCATATAAACCAGTAAATAACTACAGAGTCTGCCGGCACTGCCTTTCTTCTCATCAGTACACGTGCCAATGATCCCGATGTGACGGGGCCAGAACGACCAGATTTGTAGTTCAAGTCAAATTTTGCAGCAATGCCTGCATCTGCGCAACTTGTACGGGCCCGCCCTCCTGCAGGCGCACAGGACTGAACAAATATTAGTTCGGTATGGCAAAACCCCGCATGGACAAAAAAAGGGTGGCAATTCTGGGAGTCACGGGCTCTGTGGGCCAAGAGTTCGTCCAGTCCCTCGACGGACACCCGTGGTTTGAGGTGACGCAGATTGCCGCCTCTGAGCGCTCTGCCGGAAAGAACTATCTGGATGCCATCCGGGACGACGGCGGCATCATAAACTGGGAGATAGGCGGCGAGATTCCAGAGTACATAAAGTCAATGACCGTAAGGACGATAGAGGAGATAGACGCAACGCAGCTGGACCTGGTATTCTCTGCAATAGAGTCCGGGGCGGCAAGGGACATTGAGACCCGGTTTGCAGCCGACGTTCCGGTGATATCTACTAGCTCCGCCTACAGGTACGAGCGGGACGTCCCGATACTTATTCCGGGAATCAACGACGATCAGACTGATCTGCTAGAGGCCCAGAAAAAAACAGGAACTGGAAGGGATGGGTGGCGCCGCTGCCAAACTGCACCACGACGGGCCTGGCAATAACGCTAAAGCCGCTGCACGAAAAGTACGGCGTAAAAAGGGTAATGATGACCTCCATGCAGGCAATCTCCGGCGGAGGCAGATCCCCGGGCGTGTCTGCGATGAACATTATGGGAAACATTATTCCGTACATTCCAAACGAGGAGAAAAAGGTGAGAATTGAGACCCGAAAGATACTCGGCAGGCTAGGTGAGGGCAAAATAGATGATGCCGACATAAAGGTGAGTGCGACTTGCACCAGGGTGCCCGTAGTAGACGGCCACACAGAATCGGTCCTAGTAGAGACAGAAAAGCCGATAACCCCGGAGCAGGCAAAGGAGCTGTTCGACGAGTACAACAAAAAGACGACAGTATCGGGCCTGCCGTCGGCGCCGGAGTACTATTACGCGTTCCACGAGGATCCGACCAGGCCGCAGCCCCGGCTGGAGATCGACGTGGGCGGCGGAATGACTACCACCATAGGCCGAGTCGAAAGGGAGGATCTCTTTGATAACGGCCTAAAGTACATGCTGTTCTCGCACAACAAAAAGATGGGATCCGGCAAGGGCGCAGTATTGCTGGCAGAAATGCTCCTCAAGAGGGAAAAAATCTAATTTTTTTCACAAAAACCGTTTAAGATTTATAAATTCCATACGTGGTTTTGAATCGGGCGTGATTATATGATAAAGGTGGACAAGCTGGACCTGATGATACTCTCAGAGCTCTCCGAGGATGCGTCAATCTCTGTGCCAAAGCTCTCCGAAAAGATCAACATAAACTCTAGTGTGGTATACTCCCGGATAAAGCGGCTGGTAAAGCGAAGGCTCATCGAGCGGTTCACCATAGTGGTAAACGACCACGAGCTCGGATACCAGGTCAAGGCGCTGATCGGGCTGAACATGGACTCCAAAAAGAGGGACAGCGTGATTGACGCGCTATTTGGGATAGGCGGCGTGCGCAAGATTGCAGAGGTGACCGGCAGGTTCGACGTGCTAGTTACGATATACGCCCGCGCACTCGACGAGATGCACGGGATAGTCTCCGACGAGATTGGAAAGATAGACGGCATAATATCCTCCGAGAGCTTTATCGAGATGAAGAGCAGGGAAAAAGCAATGCCATATATGCCAACAAAATAGGTGGAGATGGGTGCAGAAACAAAAGACGCAATCAAGGGCAGCCGTATATTACGAGCTAAGCAAGCCAAAGATATGGTACTTGCTGGTGTTTACTGCGATCGGAGCCGCCGTCACGGCCTCCAACATTTATGACATTCCAATCTCCGGTGCCACGTGGGCGCTGATGCTGGGATCGGTGGCAGCCGGATCGGCTGCTGCAAACGTGCTGACCAACTATCACGACAGGGACATTGACGGGATAATGGAGCGCACAAAAAAGCGCCCGATTCCCTCCGGCAGGATTACTGCTGTAAATGCGCGCAACTTTGGGTTTGTGCTTGCGGGAATCTCACTTGCAATGGCGTTTGGAATGTCTTTTACGACGAGCCCTATACAGGGAATGCTGGCAGGTGCGTTCATTGCGTTCGGACTTTTTAACAATGTCTTGATCTATTCATACCTGCTAAAGAGGCGCAGCCGCCTGAACATAATACTTGGCGGGCTGTGCGGCGGCATGCCGCCACTGATAGGCTGGGTTGCAGTCACCGTGACTGAGCTGTGGACCATGGGTCTGGTAATGGCCGGGCTTGTATTTATCTGGATTCCGATGCACATCTGGGCGCTGACGCTCCACTTTAAGGACGATTACAACAAGGTGAACGTGCCGATGCTCACCGCGGTTCAGTCCGAAAAGACCTCTGCGCGGATAATTGCCGCATCTACCGTGGTAATGTTTCTGTTCAGCATGGCGCCGATATTTTTGGCAATAGAGACGCCGGTTTATGATGACCGCACCGGGATTATTGCCGGCATGATTCCCCTCGACGCGGTGGGTCCGGTGTACATGTGGACTGCCGTGGCATCCGGCGGATTAATGATAGCACTGTCCGCATGGGTTGTGGCAAGGCCGACAGAGAGGGCGTCATGGACGCTCTTCAAGTTTTCAAGCCCGTACCTTGCGGTGCTGTTCATAGCGCTGATGGTAGATTCGCTCTAGTGTAAAAAAAAATCCCTAGTGGCTGTGTCCGCAGCCACAAGAGTCGTGGCCCTGCTGTGTCTCTTTTTCTGAGCACTTTGAGCACCTGTCTGATCCCGTGGGGGAAAAGAATCCAATCCCACACGATACGCATTTCATGCTTGGCATGCCGGTACTGCGCATACTCCCGTATTTATAACCTCTAGATTCGGATTATGCAGGGTTCTGGCCCGGGCACACAGTCTAAAACTCTGTAGTGGCCGGCAGCAGGCGGTGTATGGTCCGTGTTTTTCAAACACCCAAATGATATGTGACTGCGAACACAACCATACCAAAGTTCGCGCGCCCGGATTTTACTGGATTGCCTGCAGCTCAGAGCTGTCTTGCAAAATTCAGGGCCTTTCTGCCAGTGTCAGTAATGCTGCATACGTTTGATCCGTCTAGCTCTACGAGGCGTGATGTAGAGAGCTTTTTTACGTGAAACTCGAATTTTCCGGCATTTTCACTTGACGCAAACCCTGCCAGGGAGGCAAGTCTGGACAGTGCCAGTGATCCCTCTGAATCGAGCGTGTGCAGGATGTGGATTCTGCTCTTGCTGTTCATGGCGGCAAGAATCAGCTCTTGCCTGGTGTGCGGTTTTGTGGAATTGCCATTATTATCTTTCATGTAAGCCCTCTACAATTGTATGATAAAAGGTTTTGCCGGCCTGAAAAACCACATAATCACAGGCATCTTTTCTGGATCTGTCCTCCAGATCGTCCCAGTCAATGTGATCTTTTCTGCATGCCTTTTTTTCTCAAGTTTTTCATACCTGCGTGCGGCATTGTAATTTCTTGACTGGCCAGTCTGCCGGGTTTTTGGCGTTCATGCCGTTTTTTGCCTGTACTTTTGTGCTTTTCAGGGTTTTGTAATTGGGTTTTTTTGAACGCTTTTATCATCAGACACATATTCTGCAGGTCGGTATATTTTTTGACCGAGAAAATTTTTTCCTGAGTCAACCAGCATCCCCTCCCGTATGGCCGTATCCACATCGCCATCATCCAGTTCCTGACCCAAGCTTTGTATAGTGGCTATCAGCCAGTCCTTGCTAATCCCGTCACAGTACATCGGGTTCTTGCTATTAATCCTCATTCTGACCATCCGCAGTAAAAGCTTGTCATTTTTCGTATACGTCGTTTTCATGATGTCATTGCAAGTATGTGTTATTTTAAATTTTGAGGCAACCCCTGCCAAGCATTTGCCATCTGCGACATAATTCGGGACATTGCGTGTTTTGGATATTTTTGGGCAAAGCCTCAAACGATTCTAAAGACATATAGGATATTCAGGCATTCACCGTACATGGAATCCAAGGACACTAAAAAAAATGGATTCAGATGATGAATCCAGGGACGAACCTCTGGAATTGCCCGTAGAATGGCTGGATGAAAATTTCAGGCCGACTGATCGGGCAAAAGCGGTATGGGGCGACCGTCTCACGTTCAAGGACGGGGACATGGTGATGGAAACCCTGGCAGTAAAGGACGGCAAAATAATTGAAAACAAGGACGACGATGAGGAATACGACGAATACTAGGGTGCGTTTGCGCCATTCACGCCTACTTTGCCCACAGGCCTGCAAAACCCGGATGCGCCAGAAAACTATCTAAAAATCCGCAGGACTTGGGTGCGCCGCTAGTAGCCTATCTGCTTTATCCGGACGCGGCTTCCGTACTGTTCCAGAAAATGCCCCAAAAAGTTCTTTGTCTGCTCACCAATCCTGTATCCGCGTGCGCCCTCCATCATTCCGGAGGTCTCTATTGCCGCAAACATTTCCGGGCCTAGCTGTACGTCAAAAAAGGTCCATCCGGCGGTGTTTTTTGGCTCGCCGAGCCTATAGCCGTCCTTTATGCCGCATTTTGCCCCCAATTCGTCCATGGCTCTTTTCACCAGGACAATCTCCTTGTCGTACGTCCTTGTGCTGAGCTGGAATAACGGGTTCATCCGTAATCATTTTTATTTGCAGGCCTTAAAAAGCAACGCGTATGGCAGGGATCTTTGCGACCTCGATTAGCTGCATTGACGGCAGGATTCAGGGGCCGGTTGCGGACTGGATTAAAAAAAACTATACTGTAGACTATGTGGATACGATAACAGAGCCCGGCCTTGACAAGAGGATCTCGGATCCAGAGACTGCAGAGGTCCTGAGAAAAAAGGCCGTAATCTCGATTCGGGCGCACAAGTCGGGGCTGATAGTGGTATCCGGCCACGCAGAGTGCGCAGGCAATCCGGTGTCTGACGAGCAGCATATGGAGTGCATCCGGCAGGCAGTACGGGTGGCCGAATCGTGGAACCTCGGGGTGGATGTTGCGGGGGTATGGATTGACAATACCTGGAATGTCAGTACCGTGTGAGCACACCATACGCTACAAGGGAATAAACGACAGGACGTACGGAATACAAAAGGCCACAGTCAAGCTGCTGCCCAAAAATCCCGACTAGTGCTTTACTGCGCGATACACGCCGCCCTTGCATGTGGGGCACGTGCCCCTGAGCGCCGATATCCCGTCCTCTCTGGTGCGCTTTGCATCCCTGATGGTTCTTTTCTTTTTGCATTTTGCACAGTATATCTCTACTGAGCCCCGGTCGAATTTTTTTATCTCTTTTTTTAGCGCGAGAATCTGTCTTCTGATGTCGTCCAGGCTCTCCTTGCGCTTTGCATCTGGCTTTTTGGCATCCTTGGCCTTTGGCTTTTTTTTGGGAGTGGTGCTGCGCAGCAGCTCTGCCTTGGGTGTTTTCTTTGGCGGAATTTTACGCGGCGGCTCTGCGTCCTTTGGAATATCTTTCGGAGGAATCTTGCTCGTCTCTTTTGGCGGAGTCTTGCGCGGAGGCTCTGCCTTTTTGGGTGTTTTCTTTGGCGGAATTTTACGCGGCGGCTCTGCGTCCTTTGGAATATCTTTCGGAGGAATCTTGCTCGTCTCTTTTGGCGGAGTCTTGCGCGGAGGCTCTGCATCCTTTACGGTTTCGTGCAAAGATTCCTTCTGTGCGGCATCATCTTTTGGCAGCGTGTCGGGGGATTCTGTCTTTGCGGGTGCATCCTTGTTAGTTGTACTATCAAAACCCTTTGGCAGCGTGCCATGAGTAGAAACCTGCGGCCCGTCATCCTTTGCGGTTTTGTGCGATTCTTGTACGGTATCAAAACCCTTTGGCAGCGTGCCATGAGTAGAAACCTTTGGTCCGTCATCCTTTGTGTCGCGCGCATCATCTGCGGGTGCGTCCCTGCGGGCAGTATCCTCAAATCCCTTAGGCAGTGCCCCGCGCGGCGAACCGTGCCGGATGTTTTCCAGCTCTGGTTGCGGACTGGTCTCGGTGTGTGCCTGTGAGACATCACCGGGGGCGGCGCCCATGTTTTTGAGCATTGCCTTGTCTTTTGCCGATATGTGCAGCTGGCGCTTTTTGACTGCCTTTGCCGGCCTGGCAGCATCCGGTACCGGGTCTGTCTCCAGCTCCAGTACGCTTCCGAGATTGTCATATTCGACCTTGTTGTCGTCTGCCCTGAGCCGGAACTGCCCCCCGACCTGCGGGGCCCTGATCCTCTCTCCGAGCTTCCAGTTCGATATCGTGCCGTGGATTGTCATGTACGAGACCCCCCTGGAAATGTCAGACACTGCGGTGGCCTTGTCGATTATCTCACCTGTACCTATCTCACCTGTATCTGCGTGCCTCCTCAGCCGGGTCACCTGCCGTGCGCGGTCGTACTGTACGGCAGATACGAGGTAATCGGCCCATTTTGTCATGATATGACCCCGGACATACGCTAATTAAATAATCTGATAATTCGGATTTTTGGGCTAAAGCGGGTGTTTTGTCTTTCTAATGTGGTCTCTGATCTTCATGCCTGCCAGTGCGGGTGCCGCAATGTACATTCCGAGGTTCAGGGCAATGACTGATATTCCGAGTGCCAGCACCTGCGATTCAGAGCCCTCTTCGGCCAGCGTCATTATGGACAGGGTGGCCAGCATCGGGGTGATAAACAGCCTTACTGCCTCCCGGAACGCCGGATTCTGCCTCTCAAGGTCTGCTATACCGGGTGAGAATGTATAGTATACGTCGCTGAATCCGGACATGAATGTCGCGCCGGATTCCGTGGAGAGCAGCGTATTGTCCCGTATTTCGCGCAGCATCTGCACCTGCGGTGCCAGCTCAGAGCCGTATGCTGCAGTGGCAATCAGGCATCCGCCGGGCTTTTTGTCAATCTCGCAGTGATCGTCCACAAGGCTGGTGCCGATTCCGCACTCGCCGAATATCGGCTTGTTGGACTCGTCTGGAACATTTGATGTTCCGGGCTCCTTGGCGCCTACGGCCTCGTATATCGAGTCATACTCGGGATAATTCTCATCAAACCATTTCTTGTATGCCGGCTCTTTGTCGTACCTGTCGATATAGTACTGTGGAATCTTGTCGGACTCTACAAAGTCGGCAACGCCCTTTAGGCCGACTGCCTCGTATATTGAATCATACTCTGGATAATTCTCATCAAACCACTTTTGATATGCCGGTTCATTGTTGTACCTGTTGATATAGTGGAACGGATCCTTTGACTCGTCTACAAACGTGGCAACGCCAAGCTCGTCTGCCTGTATGATTTCCGGCTCTGCGGCCTTGTCCTCCTGTGCTGCAGCAGGCTGTGCGATGGGCTCGAGGATCATCTTTGGTATGGCCGGCTTTGGCTCTGCCTCAAACACCGTGACTTTGGCCTGCCTTGTGTCCTGTACGGTGCCCTTGCTTACTATTATGTCAAAGCTGTAACTCGTCCCCTTTATACTGCCCTGCTTGCCGGTGGGAGTCCACGTAAATTTGCCCGTCTTTGAGTCGATTGCCGCGCCGGCAGGCTCGCCGTCCAGGCTGAATGTCGCCCCGTCAACGGAATCTTTTGTGAGCTGTACGGTAAACTCTAGTGTCACATGCTCGTCTGCCGCCTTGAATCTGATCTTTTCTAGCTTTAGGATAAAGTCCGGCATTGGAAACACCTTGTCCCCGTCGTACTGCAGCCGTATCACGGTTCCGTCTGCCTCCTTTTGGTTGTTGGCAAAGACTGTGGCATTGTATATCCCCGGCGTTGTGAATGCGTCCTTGACTTTCTTTGAGGACGTCTCAAACGTCCCGTCAGAATCCGGGAACGGGTCGTCGAGTCCTGCCACGAACTTTCCTGCCGAATCCCTGATCATTACCACGACTGAGGTATTGTCCTTTTTGTTGGTTCCAACAAACTTTATGGATTCCTCGTTGGAATAGGAGGGCTGGCCCAGCTCCACTGTCTTTACCTCGGCATATGCCGGGTTGAGCATTAGCGTGAAAAATGCGCATATGACTGCCATTGCAAGTGCCCTTTTCATGCTACATGTATGAAATAGTTCACTTTTAAAATCCAAGTGTAATTTGTGTTATCTGTGAGTAAAACCCATTTAACATAGGCGTGCGATTTGGGAGTTTTGCGGCCGGATTCTGGCCCTTGGGGGTATTTTGGCTCCGAATCGGTGGTGTATGGGGGCAATTTTGGGACTATACCGTGGGAACTGCAATCTCTGGCGCTTTAAATACCTGAAAACACTGAAGTTGGCCTCTTTAAATACCTGAAAACACTGAAGTTGGCCTCTTTAAATACCTGAAAACACTGAAGTTGGCCTCTTTAAATACCTGAAAACACTGAAGTTGGCCTCTTTAAATACCTGAAAACACTGAAGTTCGGAAATCGGATTAATCATATCCCAAAGGTGGCTTTAGATTTTCTAGGAATTTATCGTGATTATGGTGTCGAGGCTGGGATTTTGGCCCCAGAACGATGTAGAGTTGATGCTGCATTTTAGATCCGCGCCGCATTCGGGATGGATTTTATTACTCTCATTTTAAATGATAGTGATGTTTAAATCCGATCCGAGGATTGGCCGGATATTGTGAGAAAAAGATACAAGATTCCTCTGGTGGTTTTTACCATACTGGTCGTATTTGGCGTGAGTTTTGTTCTGGGCACGGTTTATTATCCTAATACGATCATTTATGCGCTAGAATTGCTATTTAGCGGGGAGCTGTTACCATACATTTCATCGCATATTGTGAATCTTCCGCAGTACATAGTTGCCAGCATACAACCAGGATCCGGAGTTATTCCAAAGGATATAGCCGTGGCAAACAATGACTTTGCAGTGGACTTTTACAGGCAGATATCTAATAATGATGACAATCTGTTCTTTTCTCCCTCCGGAATGTACGTGGCCTTTTCTGTATTGTACGAGGGGGCAAAAAATGATACTGCACAGCAGATGCAGGACGTGTTTGGCTTTGAATCTGATACGGATGCCAGGCACAATTACTCGGCACAGACCATGGCGTCCCTCAACCGGGACGACCCGCATGCGACACTGGCCATGGCAAACGCGTTATGGCTTGCAGACTGGTTTTCACCGTACGAGTCGTACCTTGATGTTGCGCGCGGAACGTATCTTTCTAGTGTGGAGTCGGTGGATTTCACGGGTGACGGCGTAAAAAAGATCAACGCGTGGGCATCTGACAATACTAATAAAAAAATAAAAAAAGTACTCGAGTCTGATAGTGTAAATGATTTGACTGCCATGGTGATGACCAATGCCATATATTTCAAGGGGACATGGGTGACACAGTTTCGTACAGAGGCCACGTATAAGGATGACTTTTGGATAAATGACTCGAAAACTGTGAATACGGATTTTATGCATGTTGTAGGCAAATTCAGTCACACCATACATGATGGTGTGCAGGTGCTAAAGCTTCCGTACAAGGGGGACAGGCTTTCAATGCTGGTGGCTCTTCCAAGAAATCTGGACGGTATTGCCGCACTTGAGGAATCCATATCCTCCGAGATGATAACACAATGGAATCAAGATCTGAGCGACATATACATACATGTCTCTATGCCCAAATTCACGACGGGAACGCACTATGAACTAGAAGAAATCATGAAAAATCTGGGGATGGTGGACGTCTTTTCACCTAATGATGCGGATCTCTCGGGAATTGCAGATACGTCTGGCAAAAATCTTTACGTGTTCAAGGCGGTTCATGATGCGTTCGTTGATGTAAACGAAGAGGGCACAGAAGCAGTCGCAGTAACGGGCGCATCGATAACTGCACAAAGTGGATCCCCTACATTTGATGCAAACCACCCGTTCATATTCATAATACAGGATGATGAGAGCGGTACGATACTGTTCATGGGGCGACTGTCGGACCCTACTGCATGAATTGATTACATTCTGATTTGCAAGAGACCTATATGACGGATGCTGTAAGGTGGCAACATCCGACATTATACGATAAATCAAGCATGCGCCTCATGCATTTCGGATGAAACTGGCAGGATCTCTGTTTTTTGTCTATTCAAAACCATCATACCTTCGATGCAATTATGCGAACATCATAAATATCATAAATTTTGTGTTAATCCGTGATGTATCTGGCATGCGTATTGGCACTGCTGTCAATCGTGGTTTTGACTCCCGTGTTTGCAGAATCCACTCCATTACAACAATTAGAAAACGGCACCCCGTTAAATGAGATCCAATGCAGTGCCGACAAAACACTGGTGCAGTCACAGTCCGGAAAACCTGCCTGCGTGTACGAGAATACGGCAAAGAAACTGGAATCGCGCGGATGGGAGATTGTTTTGCAGGATTTGGCAGATGTAATTGACGGTGTGCCAGGCCCACAGGATCATTCCACGATTCCAAAAGACAATCCACAGGCAAACTTTACAATCCCGCAAAATATTACAACTGCAAACAATATTTTTGCAGTGGATTTTTACAGGCAGATATCTGATAACGATGCCAATCTGTTCTTTTCACCTTCTGGAATGTATGTGGCATTTTCCGTGCTGTACGAGGGGGCAAGGGGAAATACTGCACAGCAGATGCAGGACGTGTTTGGCTTTGAATCTGATGCCGATGTGCGCCACAATCACACGGCGCGTGCCATGGAATCCCTCAACCGGGACGACCCGCATGCGACACTGGCCATGGCAAACGCGTTATGGCTTGCAGACTGGTTTTCACCGTACGAGTCGTACCTTGATGTCGCGCGCGGAACGTATCTTTCTAGCGTAGAGTCGGTGGATTTCATGGATGATGGCGTAAAAAAGATCAACACATGGGCATCTGATAACACCAACCAAAAGATAAAGACGGTACTCGGCTCCGAAGATGTGAATCATCTTACCGCCATGGTAATCACAAATGCAATATACTTCAAGGGGACATGGGTGACGCAGTTTCCTACAGAGGCCACGCAACAGGCCGGCTTTTGGACAAGCGGCGCGGAAAGCGTGAATGCGGATTTTATGCATGTTACGGGAATATTCAATCACACTCGGCATGATGGTGTGCAGGTGCTAAAGCTGCCGTACAAGGGGGACAGACTCTCCATGCTGGTGGCTCTTCCAAGTGATCGGGACGGTATTGCCGCACTTGAGGAGTCCATATCTTCAGAGATGATATCGCAGTGGAACCAGAACATGTCTGATGCCGAATTGGCCGTAAGCATGCCAAAGTTTACCATGGAGACAAAATATAATCTCGGCGAATTCCTGAAAAATCTTGGAATGACTGATGTCTTTGATGAATATTATGCGAATCTTTTGTCAATTGCAGACACGACTGACATAAGAAACCTGTATGTGGGCAAGGCAACCCAGGACGCGTTCGTTGATGTAAACGAGGAGGGTACGGAAGCTGCTGCGGTAACCACGATAACGTCCGTAACGTCTGTGCCCCCGGACTTTACTGCGAATCACCCGTTTTTGTTCATAATACAGGATGATGAGAGCGGCATGATACTGTTCATGGGACGGCTGTTGGACCCTACTGCATGAATTGATTATTGTACTTGTCTGCGATACCTGTGTGATGGATATTGATGTATTAACGTGCATATTTTAATCATATTTTTTATCGATGTATGTAAATGTCTGTTCATATAACGAGGTTTGATAAATCATTGATACTGATATATATTTGACTAAATGACAAAAGCAATACATATAGATTCTAATATTCCATATCCTTTACAAAGATTCCAGTTTCTTTTGCCAAGAAATAATTATGATGCTTTTAGGAAGCATTAATGAGGAAGTTGTAAGGATATTAGTTGTTTGTTTTATAGTATCTTCTTTGTCATTTAGGAAATATTTTAGAATTGTAGTGTCAAATCTATCTTCAAATCCAATCAAATTTACACTAACACCTTTAGTAATACTCTTCATGGTGTGAAAGAGATAATCGTTCTCGGCGAAGGATTCATGAATATCATATGAAACCAATATACGTTCTTGAGGTTTTATTGTATATGTACAAAATGCTGAATAGATGAATCGTTTGATATCATCTAGTTCATTACCTCTAAAACTATAGAATAAATAAGTTGTATTATCTTTTATTTTTGTATCTAATTTGTTCTCTATGATCTGAATAATTTCGGATGGTTTTTTTTCTTCCAATCTTGATATATCTTTCAAATCTAGATATATTGGAATTGTCTCGTATTCTATCTTAACATCATCTATTGTAATGCTCAATTTGAGTTTTAAACTATTAACAAATTCCTGTTTTTCCTTTTCATTTTTTGGAAAAATTCCAAATATGTCAAAAGCATGTAGTAATATAGTACCATTGGTATTCACATATCGAGTTTCTGAATTAGAAGAATTGAATGCCGTATATTGTGTCTGAGTATGTAAATCAATCAATCCTTTCCTGCCGGATATCTCTTCATTAATTTTTCCCTCATATCTTAGTGTGGTTGAAAAATCTATTATTATCGGTTCTTTGAATTCAGATAATTGAAGATCTTGGTATAATTCTGCTATTTTATTTGATGATATTCCTATCTTTTCAAAATTTTCTTTCATAAACCATTGCAATACACCAATACGGATGAGATTATACAATGCAGTTTTATCTATCGGTATAGTTTTACTTTTACTAATTATCCATTCATGCGTTGTGTTAATTATTGATGGAATGACTCTGTTAAGAAAAGATTCCTCCAGTTTTAACACTTTTTTTGTAAATAACGACATGATAAAAACTTCGGCTACAACACCTACCACACTTGCAGATATTAGCGTAAGTCCAACTGAATGTGCTAGATCGGTATAGAAATCTTTGCTTTCTTGCATATGGGAATAGAACGTTAGTACGAGTCCACTTGCAAGTATTATTAGAGTGCACACAATTAGAGTACGAAATGTAGAAAGGAGTTCAGACAACACATTTACAGTACATGTTGGGCTATTTTAAGAGGTGGTTATAATGATATCCGATTATGTTAAGAAACTCCGCCGCCGCCCAAATCCATTCTCACCATGACTATAATACACACATTCATAATAAAAATATTGTGGTTGCTGGAGGCATAAACGGCTAGATTCCACGCTTACAGTGCCAAATATTCCTTTTGAACCTACTTATTCTGTGCTCTGGTGGGCAGGTGGGTGTTTTCGAGGATTTGGCTCAAAATCACGAAAAACAGCCTTTTGGGCGTACTAGCGAATATTCGTGACCCACACAAAACCTGATGAGTGGCAGACCTGAGATTATATACTGGGGATGGACAGGATCATCATGGTCCATTTGGAGAAAAATCCAGAGGCTTATGAAAAAAGAGAACAAAACCGATCACACATGGGTGGAAAAATTTATCAACAAACAAATTAAAGAATTTGATTCAGATCGCACATCCGCTTTGATCTGAAAAAATGATGGCTCGATCTTTTCAAGGAATACATGGCAGGAAATCCCAAACCCGAGGACAAGTCATTGTTGGGATAATGAAATGCCATACTGGCAGGAATCCACTGTTTATCCGATCTATTGCGATATTTGGTTGAATTTTCGGTCATCTGTTCTTTGAATGATCTTAATCTGATATGCAGAATTCTACAGTGGAATAACTTCTATCAATAATTCCTTGATTTTGTCTTTTTTCGATCTTGGATCTTTGAGATTGATATATTCTAATACTTTGTCTATATTGACATGTCTGACTTTGATTTGAATATCCTGTCTTGTTGCAATATAGCTGTTATATTTTGCATCTTTAAATTCGGGCAATATTACATATGCTTCTGTTTTCTTATGATCGTGTATATAATGCTCTAATTGATATCGATCGGCATTTGTAAGATCAGTTTTATATTTTGTATCTATTATAGTATGTACGGTATTTTGGTCCTTTTCAAAAATTAAAATATCTGTAATAGATTGGATAGTCTTTCCTTCATTCTCCGTCTTCCAAGCAATATCACTCTCTTGATCTTTGGCATGCAATGGATAAAATTCTGCAAATAGCTTGAAGATGAATTTTTCAAATACAATATTCATGTCTATAAAAAATGAATTGATAAAGCGTAATTTCTGTTTGTAAAAATTAGTAATTTGAATATTTCCTATGATCAGACGACATAATTCATGGATTTTTTTATAGTGGCTATTCATTTGATTGTAATTGATTTTAGCAAAGTCATCTGATGAAATTCCAATATCATCGACTAGATCTGAAAATTCTTGAATCAATATTCTGATTTCTTTTTTTCTTTTCTCATTTATGGTCAGATAATAGATCCGTCTCAAACAGTATAAAATGATCTGATTGTCCAGATTATTATATTCGAATTCATCATATTTACATGAAAATTGGAGCTTAGTATTGGCCTGATTACGTATTTGCTGTGATACAAGCAGTTTTCCTCGCAGAAACGGTAGATCATCCTCGTGATTATTATATGATTTGAAGAGTCCTTGCCGGATCAGCTTTTGGCATTTCTTTACGAATGTGGTTATGATAATCTCCGATATCATGTGTCTTTCTCCTTCAAATTTGGATTCACTTTCTGGGAATATTTCAAGATCAAGATCATAGACATAGTCAATCAGTTCAATCAATTTTCCAATTTCTGAGAATTTAGGTGTTATAGAGATGGAGAAATTTGTAAATTGTGCCACACCTATGTGGCTATATGCCTTAAACTGCAATAATCCTTCCTGAAAAGGATCGACATTGATGGAAAGTATATTCTTTTGTAGTTCTTTTTTTAATTTTTTATCTTGTTCCTCAAGCTTCAATCCGCGAATATGTTTTAAAGACACTGGATCAGATATTCCTTGATTAGATGGGAATGTTTCGTATTCTTTTAAAGTGATAACAGTCATTGTTGGAGAATATTTTTTAGAATTTCTAGGAATTTTTGCGGATCATCATGCCAGTCCGTTTTGATTTTCATATTGTCGGAATCAACAAAATCACTGCTTAGAATGTCATTTTCCAGTTTTTTATAGTCATCAAAGAAATAATCCTGGAGCAGTGGCACAATGTCGTGGGCAAAGGTAAACTGTAGTCCATCTAGATCTGATATGCTCATGAAATATGAATGACCTATTTGCCGCTCACGTAGTCCCTCCTGTTTGATTCGCTGATTGAGCATGGTCAAAATATCCCTCACAGGAATCCCCTCGATTATTTGACTCAATAATTCAGGTTCTGGCATTAATTCATGAAATGAGAATCGTCGCCTCAGTGCTGTGTCAATTTGAATCAGGCTGCGATCTGCAGTGTTCATCGTACCTATGATGAATAGGTTTTTTGGGACTGTAAATTCTTCCTTCGAGTAGGCCAGTTGTAGTGTGTGGTTTTCCCGTTTGTCCTTTTCAATCGATGTAATCAGCTCGCCGAAGATCTTGGAGATGTTTCCTCTATTGATTTCGTCTATTACCAGCACATATTTGTTCAAGGGATCGGCCCGAGCTTCCTCGGAAATCTGTTTGAAAATACCGTCTTCTAGATCGTAGGATATCTGATTATTGATTGCAGTAGGCCTTATGCCCTCGATAAAATCCTCGTAGGAATATGATTGGTGAAATGTCACGCTACGAATGAATTTTGGCTGATCATCTGGAATTTCATCACTGAATTTGATTTCATATTCTTGTGAATCTTGATTTAATTCATATGTTCCGTTGTCAGTTTTTTTAAAGATTGAATCTGATCCCTTGTGTTTTATATCCCTGTATATTATTGCTCGCATGGTATCTCTTGGCGTCTGACCTGCACTTTGAATCAAATTCTGATCTTTGATTTTTTGATAAATGTCTTTGTAATGCATAGGTTTACCAGTTTCTTTGAGAACCTGTATTGTGGCGGATCTAAAAGTCAGAGCCTGTCTCGAAGAGTTATTTCTGATTAAATGCTGTGCAAGACGCATGGCATGGTATGTTTTTCCAGTTCCAGGAGGGCCGTACAGAATCAACTGTTTTTTCAGATCTAGTATTTTTTCTAGCTTTTGCTCCACTGTATAATTATCGGCAGGAACTATATTATTAACTGTGTGTTTTTCAAGCAATACCTGAATCAGCTCTTCTCTCCGCTTTAAGACTTTAATGCATGTGCGCATAAATCCTTCCAAAGTGGGGTTTGGTAACTCTTTTGGCAAGACAGGACCTCGTTTTAGCCAGACAATCTTCTTTCTGTGTGTATATGAGGGGCTTTTGGATTCATAGTGGTAATCACCGGTGACAATCCCATAGTCTACAATCTCCTTTTGTCCTCTGGTCAGTACAATCAGATCTTTTTTGTCTATTCTTGTAAAATCGCTAAAGCTTGCACTGTCTTCCTCAGGATATCGTCTATTAAACTCTTTGAGTATTTGGTTTTTTGTGAGATCAGAAATATCCTTGATTCGATTCCATCCGACACCAATTGAATTGGTTTGTAAAAATTCATCCAAAAATGGATAATTTTCCCTTGTTCTGCCAGGCAGCATTGACCACATGTCTATTTGATAATTATCCATATGCCATTGTGCGATTTTTTGTCCACATGCTTTCAAACATTCCGGTATGTCTTTGGATGAAAATTGATCAAAATGTAAACCTATAATTCTGTTACCAAAGGTAACAAATCCATTTAGATCTTTTCTTATGGATTCCAACATATTATCAAAATCAAATTGCTTCTCAAAGTTTAATTCCTGAAGTTTTTCTTGGATTAATTCCTTGTCGGACTCAAATCTGTTTTCATTCCCACTTTCCAACAAAGTCTTTATGATTATGGGTTGATAATTTGTATCCATTTCCATCTCGTTTTGAATAAATTCTAAGAGAGCGCATTCTATGCTGTTATCAATGATTCCTCCGTTGGTCAAAACTTTTGGTTTTCCATCATGTATTGCTATCTCGTAATCTCCATGTATCTCTGGCTTGTAAAGAATCACTTTGCTTCTCCCTACAGAATACAAAAAATCATATTCTGTGTCTGCTTTTCTGGGTTTGAAATTTTTTGGAAAACGTACCCTGGATGCCCTGTTTACGGTACAAGAGATAATTTGGCAATTAATAGTTCCTTGATTGACTCCTTTATACTTGGAATTTATGTAATCCCGAATTTTACTATTGGTTGCAGTACCTCCAAGGGCATCTATTGCCTCACGAATCATCTGCCATACTGGAATTGTCAAGATTGGAATTATGATACTAGCGGTGAGGATTCTATAAAGCTATCGCTGTCTTTCATTGATAAGTTAGATTGATTGTTGGAATTGCCGATCATTGTAGGAGATTTGATGCTATTTGCTGACTAATCGCCATTTGGGATTATTATCCATTTGGGCACACAAGAATAATCACTCAGATCTCCAATTTGTGTGCGACTATTTTGAATTCTGCAAATAATTCGTCAATTGTGGGTGTCAGGTATATTCCATCTAGACCGTTCTTGTGGCCCATAAGCTTTTCTGCAATGTTATAGTTTATAGAATTGTCCAATTTTAGTATGGTGTTGAATCTTTTTCTGAGGCCATGGTCTGCCTGTACGTCATAACGGTTATTCCGCTTGTTTCTGTCAATGCCACTTTTTGATATGGCTCGATATACGACAGATCTTGCACCATTCCATCCAAGTTGCCCGAAGCTTGTCGCAAAAATGGGTGTTTCATCACATAATGATTCTCCGCCTAACTTACGTTGCTCGTGATACAAATCCAGTATCTTCGTTGCCTGAGGAGTGAGAAATGACCAATATTCTTCCATGTCTCCGGCGTAGAGTTTGACTGCACAACATTTGCTGGGCATCCTTTTCATATGTTTGATTAATAATTCGTGGTCAAATACGCCGATTCTTGCGCCGGTTGATGCTAGAAAATGAACCAAGGCTTGATTTCGGACGCTTTTTGTGCCGACTAATAGTCTTTTGACCTCTTTTGAGGTATAGGATCTCAAATTTTGTGTTTTTTGTTTCTGGGGGAACATCTTGTGTATGATGTCCCAGTTGAGATTGATTCGGTTCATTACACAAAAATGCTTTATTCCCTGGAATTTTGACGGTATGGAGTTTGGATGTGAAGTATGTTTTAGCTCGATGATATAGTCCTCCAGTAAATTCTGTAGATTTTCAACATTGATATCTGACAGATCTTTTGATGTATATCTGATGACGAATTTCTGAAATTGTCTTAGATTATTATTGCAGTTTCTTTTTGTATATTTTGATTTTATGGATTCCTCAAATAATTTGGTGCTTCTCTGCTTGGCTATTATCATGTATGTTGCTTGTATGATAACTATTTTTACATATGTGTTTATGAATATGGTGTTTTTTGTAAGTAGATTTAATAATGTATTTGATTAGATCCAAATCTAAATACATCAGCAGTGAACATTATCAAATATATTGCTAATTTTATATATAAAATATTCAATATTATGATATATATAATTTTTTTATATGCATCAACTCCTGACAGAATTGATGCAATTTTTTGCTGTTCTTTGATAGATGGCAATTCAAAATTCAGATCTTTTTCAAAAACATATTCTGGAACTCTCTGGCGATTTGTGGTGCCCAGCATTTGTGAAATAGCAAATGATCTGATCCTGTGTGATTTTATGTAATAATATAAATATTGTGGAATAATTTTTTTTGTAGGTCGTAAAATAGTTAATTCAGATGATGCAATACCAACATGTTTAAAATTCTCAATGAAAGCAGTTTTTCCATTTTCAGTACTAGGAGTAATTCTAGCAAATAATATATCATGTTCTATAAATTTTGATAAATTTGAATGATCTGATACATTCCTATTCTCATAATAATCTACCATTCTACAATTAGTGTTTACAGCATCCATTGGAACATATGGTGCAGTTTTTGAAAATATTTTAGTTTTTGGATTTACATATATTACTGAAGCAAATTTTGGATATTCCCAATCAATTGGTATAATAAAATATTTTTTAAAAAAGTTTTGTACTTTCTTATATTTTGCTTTAGGTTCTAAAATATCATTCAAAGTTTAATATTCAATTCCTTTAGATCTACCTCTATAGATTTTTTAAGTATATTTTGTTCTTTAAATGATTTTTTTAATTCATTATATGCATCCTGGACATCAATTTGTTCTTCTGGCTCAGAAATATCCACATATCTTGGCACATTTAGATTAAATTCATTTTCTTTTATTTCATCTAAATCAGCGATATGGCAATATTTTTCTATATCCTTGAATTTTTCATATGATGAAATTATCTTTTTAATATCTTCATCTCTAAGAATATCACGTTTTTTTAAATCAAGAAAATCTTTTGCAGCATAAATGAATAAAATCTTGTTTTTTCTTTTCTCAGGTTTTGCTTTATTTAGAACTAAAACACATGCTGGAATTCCTGTCCCAAAAAACAAATTAGCCGGTAATGCAATTATTGCTTCAATTATATCATTTTTAATAAAATTTTCACGAATCTTACCTTCTATATTTCCTCTAAATAAAATACCTTGTGAGCAGACAATTGTGGCTTTACCTTTCTTGTTAAGTGATGAATACATGTGTTGAATGAATGCAAAATCTGCTTTTCCTTTAGATGGAGGAATTCCAAATTCAAATCTATTATATCTATCTTGTGCAGCTTGTGTATTATTCCAATCCATACTAAAAGGAAAATTAGCTACAACTCTGTCAAATTCTTGTAATTTTCCACCTTTTACAAAAAGTGGATTTGATAAGGTATTTCCTTGTTTAATTTTAAAATTTTCAATACCGTGCAGGATCATATTCATTTTACACATCCCATAATTTCCAAAATTTCTCTCTTGTCCATACAATGAAAGATTTTTTGGATTTCCTTTGTGTTCTTGTACATATTGCCTAGACCAGATTAACATCCCACCTGAACCACATGTAGGATCACAAATCGACATTTTTTCTGTAGGTGCCAAAATCTTTACCAATAATTCTACCACTTCTCGTGGGGTAAAAAATTCACCAGCTTTTTTCCCAGCTGAATCAGCAAATTGCTCTAAGAGATATTCATAAGCCTGACCAAAAATATCTTCATTTTCAATATCTGAATTTCTTAATCTGTATTTACTGAAATGACTTACAAGTTTTAAAAGATCTTCATCAGAATATTTTTTCTTATCATTATATGATATATTGGTTAAAACGCCTTCAAGCTGTGAATGATTGGCGCGCTCTAATGCAACAGAAGCTTTGTCTATTTTTTCACCAATATTTTCAAAAGCCTTTGATAATACATTCCATCTTGATGCTTTTGGCACAAAAAATGTGTGGTAGTCAGTATCTTCATAAGCTATTTTTTTTGGTTTACCTTCTTTTTCCAGCTTTTCAGCTTTTTCCTGAAATTGATCATTTAATCTTTTTAGAAATAATAGTGTCATTATTGGCTGACGATATTCACTCGCATCAAGACCGCCTCTTAAGATATCAGACGCGTCCCAATAGTGATTTTTTAGCTTATTAAAGGTCAGCTTTTCGGCCATCAACCATTATATTTTTAACTGATTTATAGGGGTTGTGCTGACTACAAGGTGGAAATATGGCAAAATTCAAGAAATTAGTTCTTAAACCACGATTTTTGGAAATTAAAATCCCAGAGGAATATGACACTATTCAACTCGATCAATTAATGGAATTAATTCGAGGAATAAGCTA
Organism: Cenarchaeum sp.; assembly: GCA_965212015.1. Classification (GTDB taxonomy): domain Archaea; phylum Thermoproteota; class Nitrososphaeria; order Nitrososphaerales; family Nitrosopumilaceae; genus Cenarchaeum. The sequence goes on along the minus strand of OZ243037.1, from coordinate 898,342 downwards.
CAGCAGCCAAGAAATCAATTCAGAAAAAATTGGCAATATTCTCATTAATCTCAATTGCTTTCAAAAATTAGGAGGATTTGTAGATAAAGGTATCATATATTTCACTGGCAAGACAAATAAATGTTCAATAGCTACAAACGAAATCCTGATCTCAATCACTGATGTAACTCGTGATGGTAATGTAATTGGATTTCCATTAATAATACCAAATTTTCATAATATAAAGAAAGTTTTTCATTCTATGGATACAGCTCATTGTAAAATAAACACCAAATTAATATATAAAAAATTTCTATTTTATTTATTTTCTAGTGAATTTTTTCACAAAAGTTCATTTTCTTTTAGTGCTGGAACCACAGTGTTACATTTAGATTTAAATAGTGTTAAAAAAATTATTCTTCCGATTCCCAATATTACAGAACAACAAAAAATTGCATCAATTCTTTCTAATGTTGATGCATTGATCGAATCCACACAAGGAATAATCGAAAAGACCGAGAGGCTGAAAAAAGGTCTGATGCAGCAGCTGCTCACAAAAGGAATTAAAAATTCATTGATTAAATTTTCTAGGTTAGATTCTATAATTTTTCTTCAAAGAGGTCATGATTTACCAAAACATGAACGTAAAATTGGTAAAATTCCAGTAATAGGTTCAAATGGTGTTGTTGGATACCATAATAAATACAAATCTAATGGTCCTGGAGTAATAATTGGACGAAGTGGCACTTTAGGAAAAACATATTATGTTGTAGAAAATTATTGGCCATTGAATACGTCATTATATGTAAAAGAATTTCGTTCATCATTTCCAAAATTTGTTTTTTATTTACTTCAAAATTTAAATTACGAAAAATTCAATTCAGGAACTAGTGTTCCTACATTAAATAGAAATCATCTACATTCTTTTAAAATAAAAGTTCCTAAAAACATTAAAGAACAACAAAAAATTGCATCAATTCTGTCAGGAGTTGATGCGTACATTCAAAAAAATCAAGTATATAAAGAAAAACTCGAACGTTTAAAAAAAGGACTTATGCAAAACCTTCTAACTGGGAAGATACGTGTAAAGACATGAGTGTACAAGAACATGGTCCTGAAAAGGAACAATCAGAAATGCCTGCAATAGAGCAGCTAAAACAGCTTGGATTTGAATATAAAACTAGGTCAGAATTGGACAAAACACGCAAGTCTGATCTAGAGCCCCTCTTAATTGATAGATTTGAGAAGGCAATATTACGTCTAAATCCCTGGATCGATGATCAGGGAATTGACGATGTTGTAAGAGAATTTAAAAAATTTGATAGCAATATTGCGATTGACGCAAATGAAATAATACATGCAAGAATAATAGGGCTCTCTACAGGCCGATTACGACCAATCACTGTAATGCAAAACCTTGGTGATGGCAACAAGCCACGTACTGTAAAAATTATTGATTTTGAAAAGATCGAAAAAAATGACTTTTTTGTAACAAATCAATACTTCCTCAAAGGGTACAAAAATGACATACTTCCAGATATTGTAATATTTGTTAATGGAATACCATTAGTGGTAATAGAATGCAAATCACCATATATATCAAATCCACTTAGTGAGGCGATAAACAACAATCTGTATCGATATCAGCAGCCTAAAACAGGATATGAGAGTCTATTTTACTATGTACAAATCCTAGTTGCAACATGTGGACTTAAGGCAAGATATGCTCCAACCTTTGCATCATCTCACAACTACAGAGAATGGAAAGATTCATATCCGTTAGAAAATATCAAACAAAAGAATAGATCACGACAGCAAGAAATCTTAATCGATGGAATGCTTACAAAAAAAAACTTATTGGAATTGGTAAAAAGTTTTACTGTTTTCCAAATAGAAGAAGGTGAAAAAACCAAGAAAATTGCTAAATATCAGCAGTTCAGAGCTGTACAAAAAACAATTCGAAGGATAGATACAGGAAAAATTCCGGTTGAAAGAGGCGGTGTGATCTGGCATACTCAAGGCTCTGGAAAATCACTTACTATGTTTTGGTTGGCATTAAAATTAAAACGATTATATGAAAATCCCACAGTGTTGATCGTAACAGATAGAAAACAACTAGATAAACAAATTCATAACACTTTCAAATCATGTGGATTTCCAACCCCAGTTCGAGCTAAAGATCGGGACAATCTAAAAGAAATGATAGAAAACAATAGAGGAAAAACCATAATGAGTACGGTATTTAAATTTCCATTCTTTAAAGATGAGAAACCTCATCCTGTGTCCGATGAATCCTGTTTTGTTTTGGTGGATGAAGGACATCGATCACAATACGGTCTCACAAATGCCACAATGCGTGCGGCACTTCCCAATGCCATATTTTTTGCATATACTGGAACACCTTTAATAAAGAATGATAAAACTCAGGATAGCTTTGGAACTTATATTGATACCTATAAAATTTCAGAATCGGAGGCAGATGGTGCTACTCTTCCAATTTACTATGAAGGGAGATTCAGTGATATGCATGTACAAGGAGAATCCATTGAAAAAAGATTTGCAGAAATAACAAAAAATGTTGATGAAAAGACACGTGAAATTTCAAGGAAAAAATATGCGAACAAGACTGCTATAGCTTCTGCACCTAACAGAATCAAAAGAGTGGCAGAAGCAATAGTGGATCACTATGAAAAACATGTCTATCCTAATGGTCTTAAAGCAATGATTGTGGCGCCATCAAGAGGAGCTGCAGTCCTATATAAAAAAGCACTTGATGACCTAGAAGCGCCAGAATCTAGAATCATAATGACATCTATGCCTACTGACAAAAAATATGGTTGGGACAAATATGAATTAACAGACAGAGTCAAGGAACAATATGTGGAAAAATTCAAGCTTTCAATAAAGGATGAGTCCCTGTCGATTCTAATTGTAGTAGATATGCTACTTACAGGATTTGATGCGCCGATTCTACAGACAATGTATCTTGATCAAGGGCTTAAGGAACATACTCTACTTCAGGCAATAGCTAGGGTAAATCGTCCACATGGAGTAAAAAAAACACATGGGATGATTGTTGATTTTTGGGGAATCTCTGGGAATTTGGCAGAGGCGTATCAAATGTATGATATAGATGAAGATGCAAATATCGAGATAAAACAGATTTTAAAAACATTCGAAGATGCACATTTAAAATTAAAAATTTGGTGTGATAAAGCAATGTCATATTTTACTAATATGAATAGAAATGACCTTGATGCCCTGATCGAAATCCTGACCCCTGAAGATACGAGGGAATCATTTGAACACGATTTTAAAGAATTTTCTAAATACATGGATTTAGTGCTGCCGGATCCTGAGGCACTTAAATATCAAGATGACTTGAAATTTTTGGCAAAAACAAGGGCAGCTGCTAGGACTGCCTTTTATGATGAAAATCTAAATTTGCAAGAGATAGGCGAAAAAGTAAAAAAATTGATCAAAGATGTAATTAGTGCTGAAGAATCCATTCAACTCATTCCTCCTACCAAGATTGATAATACAAATTTCATCAAACTGATCAAATCCTATGGTTCTGTAAAGACTAGATCAAGTATAATTATAAAAAAGGCACGAAAAGTAATAGAAAAAAATGAATCAACAAATCCTGCATATTACAAATCACTAAAACAAAGACTAGAAGAGATCATCGAAAATTTAAAAAATACAAAGTTTGAGGATGCACAATCATTTAACCAGTTACAGAAACTGCTACAAAAATTATTTTCTGAAGGTAAACGAGCATCAGATGAAGGGTTGACCAAAATACAATTCTCCATATATAGCAGTCTTCAAAACGCATTTGATGATGAAAAATCCAAAGAATTAACCATGACAATCTCCAAGAATTTAGAACTATTGCAAGTAAGTAATTGGCCGGAAAAAGAAAATATACAAAAAGAGATGCGAGCAAAGATCAAAGATATACTACGTGAACAAAGTTTAGATTTTGACAAAACCCAATCACTTGCCATAGAAATTGTAAAATTGATGAAGGCGAATCAATGATGAATTATATAATTTTTGGAAAGACAAAAATTCCTTACAGAATAATATTACGTAAAAGAAATACAACAGAGATTCTTGTCGGTAAATCGGGAGTTAAAGTACTGGCATCTGATATAAAAAGTCAAAAAACCATACATGATGAGATCCAAAGCCATTCAAGATGGATTTTCAAAAAACAGCTTGAAATTCAAGATTATACAACATCTAAAATCACATATGCTGATAAATCAAAAATTCCATATCTTGGAAAATGGTATACACTCAAGATTATCAAATCATCATCTAATCATTTTGAATTAAAGAATGGAATATTTAATGCTAGTTTAGATAATACAACAAGTAGTAACATACGCAAATTATATCTAGATTGGGAAAAACAAAAAGCTACTTTATTATTTGAAAAATGGATCAAAAAATATTCAAAATTAATTAAATTATTCCCATCTGAGATTTTAATAAAACCCTTAAATACAAAATGGGGAGGAATCAGTAAGTCAGATACACTTACAATCAATCAGAAACTAATCCGTGCACCAAGGAAAATCATCGATTATGTCATCATACATGAATTATGTCATCTTAAAATTCCAAACCATGACCAATCATTTTGGAATCTGCTAGGTAGAATAATGCCTGATTATGAGATAAGAAAAACATGGTTGCAACAAAATCATTATCTATTAGATTGAATTGAAAATATTTGATATATTTTGATAAACTTTACAGTCTAGATCTAAAATGTGAATTTTAAGTTATGATTAAAGATAAGTTTTACATCATATTTTGACTCTATTCATTGTTATATCAATTCTATATTGTATGATGATGATCAATTCTATATTGTATGATGATGATCAATTCTATATTGTATGATGATGATCAATTTTCAATCTATTTGAATCATTGATCTCAAATTTTGGTTTGAGAATGTGTCGCAAATTTTTTGTTAAGGCTAAATATTTATTAGATCCTTATTTTATTGTAGATCCGAAGGATTATAGCCTGAACAATCACATTCCTTACAAGCATTGATGTGATTTCCATTATTAAAAGGACCATGTTGATTTACATCATGTCCACATTTACACTTGATGGAATTCATGAGAGTTATTGTATTAACCCTAATATTACTATATCTATAGATAGTAGGTAACAGGTTAGGCTCAAGAGGGATATTTGGATCTACAGGCACGGGATCTAACCGGTTACGATAGTAATCAATTAGATCATCCCTAGAAATTCTTGCAGCCTTTCTGCTCTGTTCTGGCTCTATTTGAGCCAGCTCAGAAGGCAGGTCATCAGTACTCAGAACATACAGTCTCAATCCAAAGTTCGAGATCTAAAACAAGCGTGTGGCCGAAAACTATATTGATCATCGATTCGTAGCACACACATGACACAACGACAGATTGATGAGCTAAGACATGCGCGAGACATGGAAAAAGATCCGGACATACGTGAACGGATAATAGTGGTACACATGCGCAAATCTTGCAACATAACCTAGCGCCAGACGGCAATTCAAATGATGTGCGCGCCAAGCTGGGTTGCAAAATGGACAACACGCTGCGACGAGGATTGCCTGGAAGGCCTTTCCACCCGTCCCAGATTCGGAGCACCGCCGATAATCCCGATGAAATCACTCGAAAAGGTAGTGAGTCATCCCGACAATCAAGATGTTACCTCCGATGAGATGTGGAAGATCATTGCAAAAAAGACCAGAATAAAATATCACATGTCGTATATCGGAAAGCTTATGAGACGATTTGACATGTCAGCAAAAAAGGCCACGTTTTTTCACATAAACAGGGCAAGTCTGGATGAGATACAGGTATGCCCATAGAATCATTTATGAGTCAGAACATCAGACAATTCCCATGTCCAAACAGCCGCCAAACGACTGGCAAAAGCTCTGGGACGACTATACAAAGTCCTTTGAGACCTGGAAGCAAATGTTCGAGTCCATCCAAAAGGCAGGCGCAGAAATGCAGGCAAACTTTAACCGGGTGATAGAAAAGGCCGCAAAAGAGTCGTCATCTGACACCATGAAGCAGTTCGGCGACAACTGGAAAAAGGCAATGAGTACGGCAGACATGGACGCATTCAAGCAGTTCGGAGACGGCTGGCAAAAGGCCATAAACGAGTCCACCACAGACGCCTACAAACAGTTTGCAGAAAACTGGCAAAAGTCGCTGACATCCTCGGGAATGGACCAGCTAAAGTCGTACGGCGATATGATGGGTAAATTCGCCGAGACCTGGAACCTCATGTGGCCAAAGCGCTAGTGTTAGCAATTTATAATTCCAAATCATACAAATCCGCATTGTATTCCATACAGACCAAATCGCTCACAAAAAAATTCGGCGACAATACGGCCATAGACGACGTATCCTTTGGAGTAGAACAGGGCGAGATATTCGGGTTTTTGGGCCCCAACGGCGCAGGCAAGAGCACCACAATGATGATACTCACCACCCTGCTAAAGCCCACCTCCGGGCAGGCGCTAGTCTGCGGGTACGACGTCCGTACCCATCCGGGCATGGTAAGGCAGAACATCGGGTACGTACAGCAAGAGACGGCAGTCGACGAGTTTCTGACGGGAAGGGAAAATTTGCGCTTTCTTGCAAAGCTAAACCACATACCGAATGATACCATCGACCGGAGAATAGACGCCGTACTGGACCTGATCGAGCTCAAAAACAGGCAGCACGACGCCGTACTGACGTATTCTGGCGGCATGCGAAAGCGGCTTGACATTGCCGGCGGCCTGCTCCACATGCCAAAGGTATTGTTCCTTGACGAGCCGACAGTAGGACTTGACATACAGACCAGGCAAAAGATCTGGGAGTATATCAAAAAGATAAACAAGGAATTCGGCACGTCCATATTCGTATCCACCCACTATATGGAGGAGGCAGACAAGCTGTGCGGTAAGGTGGGAATCATTGATCACGGCAAAATACAGGTAATGGACACGCCGCAAAACATGAAGGCCGCCCTGGGGCGCGAGGCGATAAACATCACAACAGACGATACAAACCTTGGATCAAAAATAAGAGACCTTCCGCAGGTGACAGATATAATAGAGCAGGACGGAACAATCACCGTCTTTGCCTCAAAGGCCACAGTCGCAATCCCAAAGATATTCGAGCTGGCGGCACGATCACACGTCACCATACGCTCCATCTCCATGACGCAGCCTACCCTGGATGACGTATTCATATCGTATACGGGCCGCAACCTCCGCGAGTCGGGAAGATACGACCGCAAAAAAGAGCACGCAAGGATAAAGAGGATGGGGGCATGATACTCTCCGACACGTACACGATATTCTGGCGCGAGATGAAGCGCTACAAAAAGTCGCGCAGCGGCGTGCTCATACGGCTCATACAGCCGGCAATCTGGATTATAGTGGTGGGAAACACCTTTGCGGGAACGCAGTCCCTGATACAGTCGGTGGGCTTTGAGGGCCAGTACATCGAGTTTATGACGCCGGGAATCATAGTGCTGACTGCCATATTTACGAGCATATTTGGCGGCGTCAACACCCTATGGGACAGGCGCTACGGATTCATGAACAAGGCGCTCACCTCGCCTGTCTCGCGCTCGTCTATCGCACTGGGAAAAATGCTTGCAATATCAATGATTGCGGCGCTCCAGGCCAGCCTCATAATAGGAATCGCCCTTGCAATAGGGGTGAGGTTTCCCGACATTTTCGCAATCGCCCCCATCATGGTGATAGTGGTGCTATTCTCGCTGGGCTTTTCGGGAATCTCAGTCACCGTGGCCGCAGTCACAAAGTCACAAGAGACATTCTGGGCCATGATAAACTTTCTGGGCATGCCGCTGTTCATGCTTAGTCCGGCCCTCTTTCCGCTCGAGCTGCTCCCCGACTGGCTTGCCTTTGCCGCACAGCTCAATCCTGTCACATACGCAGTATTGCTGGTCCGCGAGCTCATGACGGGGGTGACAGAGGGGGTCTCTGCCGTACTGAGCATAGGGATAATTGCCGTATTTGTCGTGTGTATGGTGGGAATTGCCAGTTACGTCTTTACGCGCGAGGTAAACAAGCCGTTCTGATCCAAAAATTGACAAAAACTGCAAAAATTACTCACACGGGAGATCTTTTTGCCATATCTGGACGTATTGGCATTGAGAATTACACCATTTATGGTATTATTAGTACTGGCAGCCCCGGGCCTCGCGTATGGCAGCGTCAGCCACCCCTTTATCTTACAGTGGGGCGATCACGGAATAGAGCCCGGCGAGTTTGCCGGCCCGAAAAACATTGCAATAGATCCGGACGGCTCCATATACGTGACTGACGCGGGAAATGCGCGCGTACAAAAGTTCGACGGCAACGGCACGCTGATTGGGGGATGGGGGGCATACGGCTCGGACAACGGGCAGTTCCATTCCCCGTCCGGAATCGCAACGGGGGCAAACCATACCATACACGTGGCAGATTCCGCACTAAACAGGATACAGACGTTTGACGAGTATGGCAATTACATCTCACAATGGGGGACAAGCGGGCGCAGTCCCGGGGAGTTCATGTCGCCAGAGGGCGTCGCGGTGAATAGCAACGGGGACGTGTATGTGGTGGATGCCGGAAACGACCGCGTCCAAAAGTTTACCACAGAAGGCGAGCATCTTGCAGAGTTTGGTGCAGGAGAGTACGGCAGGGACGGATTCCGATCGCCTGCGGGAATCACCATAGACGCAGACTCTAACGTGCTAGTCAGCGACACTGAAAACAGCAACATAAAAAAATTCGATTCTGACGGCAACCTGCTAAAGGTCATCGATTCAAGCGTCGGCGGAATAGCAGTCGCCGCCGGCGGGCTGCACGCGGATCCCGAGGGCAACCTGTACGTGGCAGACACGGCGCACAACCGCATACTGAGGCTTGATTCGCAGGGAACGTCGCTTGCAATCTGGGGCAACGGCGGGATAAGATCCGGCGAGTTCCAGGTGCCGACTGACCTTGCGCTTGACGGGAATGGCGACCTGTACGTGGTAGATTCCAACGTGGACCGCATACAGAAATTCTCCACGCCCGTTGCAGGCAAAACGCCGGTGCAAGAAACAGTACGGCAAATACCCGCACAACTAGAATCGCAGGAAACGAAACAGCCCGCACCAAAAGCAATACAGCCGGTTGCAGGCGATCTGACAAAGCCCGAGATTATCCCGCCAAACGACCTGACAATAGAGGCGACAGGACCGCTCACCGCGCTAATAGTGGGCCAGGCAACTGCCAGAGATGAGAGCGGCATAAAGTCGCTTGTACATAATGCGCCGGCAGAGTTTTCACTGGGGGAAAATACCGTAATCTGGACTGCCATTGACGGCGCAGGAAACCTGGCAGTCGCACAGCAGATTGTAACCGTTATAGATTCAACAAGCCCGGAGGTGTCAGAGATTGTCGACATAACAATGGAGGCAGTACATCCGGAGCATAACACAATAGAGCTAATCCGGCCCAATGCCACCGATATAGTGGGAATAGCATCCATTAGTAATGATGCGCCCGAATCATTCCCGATTGGCAGGACTGCCGTAACGTGGACCATTACTGACATTGCCGGCAATACCGCCTTTGCGGTGCAGAGGGTGGATATAACGGATACAACCGTGCCGCGCATTACGGCCCCGCAGGACATACTGTACGAGGCAGAGTCACCCGAGAATACAATAGAGCTGGGCAAGCCGCGCGTGACTGACAGCGGCCTGATAACCTCGGTGACTAGCAATGCGCCGCCCACATTCGGGCTGGGAAACACGACAGTCACGTGGACTGCGGCAGACTCTGCGGGAAACACCGCCACTGCGAAGCAGCTGGTAACCATACAGGACACCACGCCGCCACAGATTACTGCGCCCGACGATATAACATCTGAGGCCGTATCTGCCGATTCCAACGTTTTAGACACCGGACTGCCAGATGTGGCAGACATTCAGGCCGTATCCATTACAAGCGACGCGCCTGCGTCGTTCCTTCTGGGCGACACCATGGTGACCTGGACTGCCACTGATGCCGGCGGCAATGCAGCCCGCGCAATACAGATTGTATCCATAGTGGACACGACGCCGCCTGTCGCGCAGATAAAAAATGTGGTGGCAGAGGCAAAAGGCCCGGATAATGCGGTAAACCTGGGCAACATTACGGCAAGCGACGCTACGGGAATTGCACAGATAACAAGCGACGCGCCGGAATCATTCCCGCTTGGGGACACTATAGTAACCTGGACCATACTGGATGACTATGCAAACGCGGCAAGCGTCATACAGACCGTAACGGTGATAGACACCACGCCGCCGGCAATTACTGCGCCTGCCGACGTAATATCGGAGGCAATCGGTGCAGAAAACCTTGTGGAGCTTGGAGTGCCTGAGGCAAGCGACGCAATAGGCGTAGTAACAGTTACCAGCGACGCGCCGGCATCATACATGATCGGGGCTACCACCGTTACGTGGAGCGCCACTGACACGTCGGGCAATTCCGCATCCGACGTGCAGACAGTGCTGATTACTGACACGACGCCGCCACAAATCACGGCGCCGCAAAACGTTACGGCAGAAGCTGCCGGCCCGGACGGCGCTACACCATTAATTGGCGATGCGACTGCGACTGACGGTGCGGGCGCATCCATTATAACAAATGACGCCCCGGACATGTTTCCGATTGGCAGCACAATGGTGACGTGGACCGGAACGGACTCGCACGGCAATGCCGCCACTGCCGTACAGGAAATAATCGTAACTGATACAATTCCGCCTGTAATTGTCCCACCATCTGACATTACACACGAGGCGACAGGCCCGCTATCGATAATTGATGCGGGCTTTGCTGCCGCCGAGGACGCTGTGGGAATAAAATACATTCAAAACGACGCACCCGAATCGTTCCCTCCGGGCCGGACCGTAATAACCTGGACTGCGGGTGATGCCGCAGGAAACACCGCACAGGCGGTGCAGACAATAACCATAACTGATACAGTACCGCCAGAGATTGCGCCGCCGGCAGACATTACACTGGAGTCAATATCGCTAGACAACGCCATACCGCTAAAAGATGCAGCAGCCTCGGACATTGTGGGCGTCGAGTCCGTTACAAGCGACGCACCAGAATCATTCCAGCTTGGCAGCACCGTAATAACCTGGACTGCGCTTGACTCTGCTGGAAATTCCGCCAGTGCAGAGCAGACTGTAACCATTACTGACACGACGCCGCCCACGGTTACGGCGCCTGCAAACGTCAGGCAGGAGGCCATACCGGACGGCAATGCAATCCAGCTATTAGAGCCGATTGCAAATGACATTTATTCAATGACAATAACAAATGACGCACCAGAGCTGTTCATGCCCGGACAGACCACGGTAACGTGGAGTGTGGAGGATGCGTCGCAAAACACCGCGACTGCAAGGCAGACTGTAACCATTACTGATACAACCCCGCCCGTAATTGAGGCCCCGCCGGACCTCATACTGGAGGCGTCATCCGTATCGGGGAATACTGCCGACATTGGAGTGGCTGTAGCTGATGACATTGTGGGCGTGCTGTCAGTATCCAATGACGCCCCGGCGGCATTTCCGTACGGCCTCACCGTTGTGACGTGGAACGCAACTGACGGCCAGAACAGCGCGGCTGCAACCCAGATGGTAACGGTAATTGACACCACGCCGCCAGAGATTACGCCGCCGGCTGACATAACCGTACAGGCCACCACACTTGGGGCAAACCAGATAGATATAGGAACGGCTGATGCCGCAGACATTATAGGAATAGAGTCCCTGTATAATGACGCACCGGAACTATTCCCGCTTGGCAACACCACCGTAATATGGACTGCCACAGACCAGGACGGAAACGCGGCTAGTATTACACAGACAGTGTCCGTAATTGACACTGCGCCGCCAGAGCTTGCAATTCCGCACGACATAATAATTGATGCCACATCCCTGGATACCGCAGTGGACATTGGCAATGCGACTGTGACTGACCTGACTGACCCGAATCCGACAGTCACGCACGATGCACCGGAACTATTCCCGCTCGGCCTGACCGTAATAACCTGGACTGGCACGGACGTGCTTGGAAACACGATATCGCACACCCAGAACATTGACGTGCAGGCCTGCGGCAGGCCCATAGAATACTATAACACCATACAGTCAAGCCCGGCAGACGACGTCATAACGGGCACGCCGCTGCCCGACCTGGTATTTGCCCTGGGCGGCGATGACACGGTGTCTGGCCACGGCGGAAACGACTGCATATTCGGGGGCGAGGGCGACGACATTATATTCGGCCAGCAGGGCGATGACGGCATACGCGGGGGCGGTGGCAACGACATACTAAAGGGAAATTCCGGCAACGACTCCATCTCTGGCGGCTCGGGCACCGACGTAATCGACGGCGGCGACGATTATGACACATGTCATGCCGGAACAGGCGACGTGCAGGTAAAGTGCGAGTCCTAACTATATAGAATACGGTAATACGTTATTCACACGTAGTCTATGACTGGAATTCGTAAATACGGAACATCCCACATCCACACCATGAAGGCAGGACGAGCGTGCGTTTTACTGTCAGTCATTCTGGTAATGGTGCCTGCGTACGCAGCGGCGGAATCGGCGCCCATACTGCCGGAGATTGACTATACCATTAACGGGGCAGGCGCCACATTTCCGTACCCGCTCATAGATTTGTGGAGGGTGGAATACGGCAAGCAGTACTCTGACATTCGCCTCAACTACCAGTCAGTCGGAAGCGGAGGGGGGATTACACAGCACATCGAGGGAACGGTAGACTTTGCGGCCTCTGACGCCCCGATGAAGCAGTCCGAGCTTGCACTTGCCCCCGGCACGATTCACATTCCAGAGTCAATTGGCGGCGTGGTGGCGGCATATAACATTCCAGAATACCCCCAAAAGGGCCTGCACCTTACGGGCCCCATCATAGCGGACATTTACCTTGGCAAGATTACAAAATGGAACGATCCCCGGATACTAGAGATCAACGAGGGCGCAGGACTGCCTGACGAAGACATTATAGCGGTGCACCGCTCAGACGGCTCTGGCACCACATTTGTCTTTACCGACTATCTCGTTGCAATCAGCCCGGAATTTGACAAACATGTGGGAAAGGGAAAGAACGTGCCCTGGAGCGGCATTCCTGACGGTGCGGCCACGCTTGTGGGATCGGCGGGAAACGAGGGCGTGGCAGGTATAGTGCGCAACACGCCGTACACGCTGGGATACGTAGAGCTGGCGTACGCGTTTCAGACCAAAATGTCCTTTGCGTACATTCAAAACGCGCACGGCACGTTCATAGAGCCGACACTTGACTCCATACGCGCAGCATCCGAAGGCCTTGCAGGAAACTTGCCGGCAGCCGGCGACGACTGGAGTGCAGTCACGCTGGTAAATGCCCCCGGCGAGGACTCGTACCCGATATCCAGCTTTACGTATCTTTTGGTGTATGACGACTTGACGCAGATAGTCGACTCACTCCAAAAGGCGCAGGCGTTAATACACCTGATGCACTGGATGATAACTGACGGGCAGGAATATTCGGCCTCGCTGTTATACGTGCCAATCTCTGAAGGCGTGGCAGACGTCGGCCTGCGCGGCCTCTCGCAGATAAGCTATGACGGGAATATAATCTGGGACGGATACGGGGATCAGGCGCCGCAGGACCGGCCAGAGGAGTATGTGATTCCCGAATGGATAAAAAAGAATGCAGAGTGGTGGGCCGCCGGGCAGATATCTGACTCTGACTATATCAAGGCACTGCAGTATCTGGTGTCGCAGGGAATACTAGAGATCTGACCGCCAAACTATGGGTGCGCAAAAGTTCGTGCGAGATTAAAACAGTCTGTTGCCATTTGGGAATTATACCCAAGACTGTCTGAGCTGCGCGTTTTTTTGCATTTTTCGGATCATGTATAGTCGATCAGAAGGATGCAGTCTTTGTAGTCGTGTAAAGTAAAAAGACTGCATGTCTTTGATAGGTGTGGTTACGCATAATCTGGCATACAAAACACATCAACTTTACAGTGCCGTCTGAGATAAATTTTTATAATGCTATATCATGGGAAATGTGCCAGAATCTGTATCCTTCGGACTAACGTTGACCATGGCATAACGGTGGTACCGAGGGCAGCATGGATTCTGGACCAATTCAATTTTAACGCACAATGGGAATTCATGCGTTCCCGAATATTTGGAGGATTGGGATTAACAGCTGCCAGATAGACACGCTCTCTGACAGAGCCGAACCATGGCAAGAGATTCATGCCAGTCGAGGACTGGTGTGATATGCAGCGTCTATGTGCCGCGCACCATGTGGCAACGCACATGGATTATCGCAGGTAGGATCAATGGCTACGTGTTGCAGCCAAGGCTAGTGCGAATACCTTTGCATTGTGATGTTTATTGCCATCCTGTTTATCTGCCGGGCAAGGGCGGAGGTACGGGACACGCGGTATGATTCTGCCTTTCCCACTATTCTGGGTTTTTTTAGAATCCCCATATCCATTAGCATGCTGACCTCCCTGAGGGCCGACTTGACGGACACTCCGGAAAACCTTGCGAGATCGGATATCGAATAGTCATACTCTGAGTGCACCAGTAAAAAGTCGAGAATCTTTGTACTAGAGCACGGAAACATGCTCTCTAGCGGCCCGCATGCAAGTACTTTTTCTGCACTTATACGGTATGTTTTCATACAGTACGCGGGGGCATGAAATTATATATCTCGTTCTATCCTGTGGGACGCATTCCAAAAGCCATGCCGTTACATGTGCAATGCGCGCATCAATTGTACCGGCGGCAAACCTGCACGATTAGATCCCGGACCTTGGGACTCATGTGCCGGCGGGACTGGTGAAAATCATCGTGTCGACAATCTCCTTTTTGTCTGAGAGTGCATTTATCTCGCCGGGCATGTTGGGAAGCGTGTGGTCGGTGTATACTGCCGTAATCGTGTCGCCATTGGCAACTATTGGTCCAGAGTCGCCTCTCTCTGTAAGCCGTACATATCCCTCAAATATGCCGGTACTCAAACCGGTCTCAATCACGTTAACCTCCCAGCCCAGCATGTCGCTGTCGGAATAAACCATAACATGAAATACATCGACTGCCTCCGGATCCCAGTTCATGTCCGGATCAATTACGCGCACCGCGCCTGACCCTGCATTTGGTGGCTCAAGCCAGCTGATCTCGCCCAGATTCCACCTTACAAGGGCAGAGCTTACCACGGATTCGTCCTTGTCAAACTCAAAGTATGCTGCTATGCCGTCCTCTTTTGCAGCCGGCAACAGTCCGTCAGAGGGGCCCAGTCCGTCGGATTTGTAATCTGCCGGTATGGCCTCGCCGACATCCTGTCCCAGGTCGTTGCCCGTGGTAGGGTCGCCGTCAGCGTCATGCAAAAAGCCGGCAAGGATAAACTCGCCTGCAAATATGCCGGTATTGGGCCCCGTCTCGACTAGCCTGTAGCGGTCAAGATCGCCCGTGCTTGTGGTGATCCTCAGCGTGTTTTTTCCAGCCCCGATCTCCTCGATCAAATCTGCATCAAGATTGTGATTGGGTGCAATAATGGTAATGTATGCCTTGTCGGTCCACGTATAGACTAGCTGATCAAACAGTATTGTGGCACCAAACCTATAATTCTCGATTTCGACGCATTCGTTTTTGATCCCGTCATACTCTGTGCCGATATCACACAGTGGCTCGATCATTTTTTCTGACCCCGTGGCAGACCCGCCTTCGGCTGAGACTGCCATAAGAGCTGGAACCACGCCTCTCTCCATAAGATAGTCCATTGCCTCCTTGAATTCCTGATTCGTAATTTTGTCATCCTGCCAGTACCCAATGACCTCTGTGACCCACCCTGGGACGTCATTTTGGGAGTATGCCGCACCGACGCTCAAAAACACCGCGCCAATCAATACTGCCATGCCGGGATTCAACAACGGTATGCGGCCGCACCGTTATTAAAACAAAGCACAATGACTGGAGACTACGAGTCCGTCCCCCTGTAAACCCGGCCTGTGAATCGACGACAAAAACGGATTCCGTTCCAGACCTGCGGGATTAGACGCGTTTTCTCACGCGCCCATATGCTCCACCTGCGCACCAGACACAAATAGCCGTGCAGACACAACATTCCTGTGCAAAATCTCAGGGAACTGCTCTCGAGAAAGCTATCCGATCGTGAGATACTCGTGTTTTTCGGCAATTTTGGATGCTGTGACTTTTGTGACCGCAAGGATCACACCTGCCGATACAGGGACTATATAGGCGAGCGGTACATAGAGGGCCTGATATGCCATACGTGCTATCTGGCCCGGTCAAAGTAATCCGGCTCGCGTTTCTGGCACAAAACCCCGATCACACATGAACAGTTCCCCATGCGCAAAAACACCACAAATAATAATTACAAAATAAAACGCAACATGTTGGCAAATACCGGAAAATCGGCCAAGGAAAGGCTGGAAAGGCGCAGGAAATACCAGCGCGAATACATGAAAAAATACCTCCAAAAGCCGGAGGCAAGGCGACGCCACATGGAATATGTGAAAAGAAACAACCAGAGGCCGGAAGTGAAGAGGCGCGCAAAGAAATACCGCAAAGAGTACAACCAGAGGCCGGAGGTCAAGGCGCGCAAGAAGAAATGGATGCAAAGGCCGGAGATAAAGAAACGGTACAGGGAGTACAGCAGAAAGTACAACCAAAAGCCTGAGGTCAAGGCGCGCAAGAAGAAATGGATGCAAAGGCCGGAGATAAAGAAACGGTACAGGGAGTACAGCAGAAAGTACAACCAAAAGCCGGAGGTCAAAAGGCGCCTAAAAAAATACTATCTCAAGCCAGAAGTGCAAAGGCACCTCAGGGAATACCGCCAGAGGCCGGAGATCAAAAGCCGCCTACAAAAATACAACCAGAGGCCGGAAATAAAGAGGCGCAAGAGGGAGTATGACATGGAATACCGCCAGAGGCCGGAGGTAAAAAAGCAAAGTGAAAAACACGCCAAAAAATACTATGAGAAAAACAAGAAAGCGATTCTGGTCAAGGCACGCAAGCGGAAGGCAAAAACAACCCGCGGGAAATCCCGGGCAAAACCCAGAACAGGGGGGCGCAGGAATAGCTGACACCAGGCGTGCCCGTAAATCTGACATGAAACTTCATAATGATCACAAAACAAGACGTCACACGTCGGCGGGCGCAAAATCCAAGGGATCGGCCAGGACATTGCGTGGCAAGTCTGGCACCAGTCCTGCCGCAAAAAAACGGCCCAAGTCTGCGAGAAAAAAACCGGCGGTAAAAAAACCCGCCAAAACACGCAGCCAGAAAAACAAGACTGTACAAAAGACACGCAAGAAAAAACCCGTAACGCTGCTTCAAAGGGAGATGGGCCAGTCAGAAATTCCACTTTTTTTCTTTTTGGGCCTCCCGCCAAAGGTGGATGGGAGGACGCGATACTGGGGGCGCACACCGACTGATCCGAAGGAACGCAAAAGGGAGTACCAGCGCAGGCCGGAGGTAAAAAAGCGCCGGAAGGAATTGAGGGAAAACCCCGGGATGAAGAGGAACGGAAGGGAGCGAATATGGGTGTATGATCCAAAACTCGCCAAAAGACGGCAG
The DNA here is from genome assembly GCA_965212015.1 of Cenarchaeum sp. Taxonomy (GTDB): domain Archaea; phylum Thermoproteota; class Nitrososphaeria; order Nitrososphaerales; family Nitrosopumilaceae; genus Cenarchaeum. The sequence goes on along the minus strand of OZ243037.1, from coordinate 880,663 downwards.
CTGCGCAGGAACAAAGACATTCTGGCCGGGAGAAAGCAGACCGGGCCAAAGGCGGGCAAAACACGCACAACGACAGAAACACGCAAGAGATAGCATCTCGAACCGCTCGTACTGCGGCCGCATTGGCGCGAAAGCCGTGCACAGACATTGCGTCTGGATATTTTTTTGGCAACAAGGCATGCAATTTTGGAATCAATTCCCGCCAGTCGGGCGCACAAATAACCACTACAAGAGATCTCAATCTATAGTGCTTTCCTGGGTAGGACAGCCCCCATAGTTTGACCGTGTCCTGAACCAGACGGGGCATGTGCCCGGGCCGGCAAATCCGGCTGTACAAAAAGCAAAAATACGACCTGCGCCAATATAATGCCGTGGCAGGATAGATAGGGAAATACCCAATACCCTCAGATTTTGTGTTGGTTTATCATAGTCATTTGATTCCTGCCACGCAAACAAATCGGCTGCAATTGTATGCGGTTTTGATCTGGTTTGTGGCAGTTGAAGCTTTGCATCATGCGCGACACGGTACGAATCCGTACAGCGTCCGCTGGGGGTCTAAAAAAAATGAATCGTCGCGTATAGTCTCTATGTAAGTGGCTGAGCCGGTGTGTTGGTCGATTAGTAAAGGCTGGCTCACTACTCGCCGAAGCTCGTAGCATACACCACCTTCCTATCAACGCAGTCTTCTTCTGCGGACCTTCATCTAGTGAAAGAATATCTTGTCTCGGGATAGGATTCGTGCTTAGATGCTTTCAGCACTTAGCCTAAATGGCTTAGCTGCCCGGCCTGCCTTGTCAGACAACCGGTAGACCAGTGGCCACGCTACTCTGTTCCTCTCGTACTAGGAGCAACTTCCCCTCAGATATTCGCGCTTCCATCAGGCAGAGACCGACCTGTCTCACGACGGTCTAAACCCAGCTCATGTTCCCTTTTAATAGGCGAGCAGCCTCACCCTTGGCCCCTGCTGCAGGACCAGGATAGGAAAAGCCGACATCGAGGTACCAAACCGCGGGGTCGATAGGAGCTCTCGCCCGCGACGAGCCTGTTATCCCTGGGGTAATTTTTCTGTCACCTCCGGGCCCCAATAGAGGGCACACGAAGGATCGCTAAGCCAGACTTTCGTCTATGAATTCCGTGCGTTTGGAAATCCATTCAGTCTAGTTTTTGGCTTTGCCCTCTTCAGCGGATTTCTGACCCACTTGAACTAAACTTTGGGCCCCTTTGATATCTTTTCAAAGGGGTGCCGCCCCAGCCGAACTGCCCACCTGCACATGTCCCTGGTCTTCACCAGGTAAGTAGTACTGCAAAAAGGGTCTGGTGTTACATCGGCGTCCCTTAACATCCCAGAGAACGTTAAGAAAAGACTCCCAGATACTCTGTGCAATCTTTACTATACTACAAGCACAAGCTGCAGTAAAACTCCACGGGGTCTTCTCTCCCCGATGGAAGATGATGGACTGTTCGTCCACCTTATGTGGCTTCACCGGGTTGTAGGCGGGGACAGTGGGGCTCTCGTTGTTCCATTCATGCGCGTCGGAACTTACCCGACAAGGCATTTGGCTACCTTAAGAGAGTCAGAGTTACTCCCGGCGTTAACCGGCCCTTAGCTCGGTTGAACCCAAGTTTTAGGTACCGGCACCGGCCAGGATTCAGCGACTATACAAATCCTTTCGGACTAGCAGTCGCCTGTGTTTTTATTAAACAGTCGGAACCCCCTTGTCATTGCAACCTGCTGTCGCCATTCCTCATGACAACTGCAGGCATCCCTTATACCTAAGCTACAGGACTAATTTGCCGAATTCCCTCGCCATACGGTATACCCGTAGCACCTTAGCTTTCTAAGCCAGCGCACCTGTGTCGGATCTGGGTACGAACTTGCAGTTTGCTAACTACACAGTCTTTCATGGTCTCCTGGAATCAAGCGAACTTTGCTAACGCAAAGCCATTCCCACCTCGGGCCAATTCTCGTCATTACGACACTCCTCGGCCCTCGAATGGTTAGATACAACGACAGTTGTACTCGCCCTATCCGGAAGCGAACCATATAGCTCAAACGCTCCCTGCAAGGTACTAGAATATTAACTAGTTTCCCTTTCGAATTACTCTGTTGAGGCAATCCTTAGGATCGACTAACTCCAGGCTGATAACGCATTGCCTGGAAACCCTTGCGCTTTCGGTGGTATGGATTCTCACCATACTATGCTGTTACTGCCGCCAGGATCTGCAATAGAAATCGGTTCACAGGACGTCACCGCCCTGCTTCGTCCCAATCACTACGCCAACCTACCACGAAACACCATTTTGGTGTTTATCTAAAGTATCGGTATTTTGCTTTAGCCCCGTCCGTTTTTGTGGCGCCTTCGCTCGGCAGGTAAGTTGTTACACACTTTTTAAAGGATAGCTGCTTCTGAGCTTACCTCCCTGCTGTCTTGGCGCAAACACGCACTTTGGCTTGACACTTAGCAAAAATTTGGGGACCTTAACTTTAGTCTGGGTTAAACCCCTTTCGGTCGTGAACCTTACGTCACACGAACCCGTGTCCTTGCTTCTACGATGTGTATCCGTTCGGAGTTTGAATGGAGGGTGAGGAATCTCTTCCCCGCGCCCTCCTATCAGTGCTCTACCGGAAACACTATCTCCACAAAGCACGCCCTACGAGACGCTTCGGTTGGAACTAGCAAGCGCCAGTCTAGATTGGTTTTTGACCCCTATTCCCAAGTCACACAAACGATTTGCACGTCAGAACTGCTGCAGACCTCCAGTGGGCTTTCGCCCACCTTCATCTTGCTCAGGAATAGATCGACTGGCTTCTAGCCTTATTGCCATGACTCAACGCACTTTCACACGCTTCTCCTCACAATGCTGCGAGAATTCGGTTTCCCTTCGACTCCACCTTTCTAGGTTTAATCTCGCCATGACAACAAGCTCCCTGGCCCGTGTTTCGAGACGGAACGCACGACACTGGTGATTTGCTATCCAGACGTTTGCAACCATTGCTGGAAGCTCCGGTCCGAAAAAATCACCTTTCATGCCATGCACGTCTGTAAGCAATAGGTTTCATGCACTTTTCACCCCCCTTCCGGGGTACTTTTCAGCTTTCCCTCACGGTACTAGTACACTATCGGTCTTGAGAAATATTTAGCCTCTGATGCTACTTTCACCAATATTCGCTGCCCACTACCAAGGACAGTTACTCGGGTAATGATAAGATCCTATACCACTTCGTCTAAGGGGGTATCACCCTCTCTGCCAGAACATTTCAGGACACTTTGACTATGTTCTAGGATCGTAATATCATACCAAAACACCACATCTCTATCATGTTACCATGAAAGATTCAGTTTGGGCTCTTTCCTTTTCGCTCGCCGCTACTTGGGAAATCTCTGTTGATTTCTTTTCCTCGTGGTACTAAGATGCTTCAATTCCCACGGTTCGACCTCCGCCACCATTGTGGCGGAGTAAATAGGATTCCTATTCGGAGATCTCGGGATCATCGGGTGCGTGCACCTACCCCGAGCTTATCGCAGCTTGCCACGTCCTTCTTCTCTTCTCAAGCCTAGCAATCCTCCTATTGCCGTCTTTACACCGGCATATTCAGCCACATATTACACGACTATACACGACGATCATTGCAAATCCTCCAAGGGAGGGATCCGCTACATCCTTCATACACCACTTTCATGGCGCATTGCATTTGATGGTTGTGAAGATTTGTGCATTCCGACACATTTCCTTTTTTTTCTAAGGAGGTGATCCGACCGCAGGTTCCCCTACGGTCACCTTGTTACGACTTTTCCCTTGTCGCTTACCTCAAGTTCGATAACGCCAATGAGACGTCACCTCGCTAAAAGCAAACTTCAATGAAACGACGGGCGGTGTGTGCAAGGAGCAGGGACGTATTCACTGCGCGATAATGACACGCGGTTACTAGGGATTCCATATTCATGAGGGCGAGTTACAGCCCTCAATCATAACTGTGGTAGCGTTTGAGGATTACCTCCTCCTTTCGGATTCAGAACCCATTGTCACTACCATTGCAGCCCGCGTGTGGCCCCAGAGTTTCGGGGCATACTGACCTGCCGTAGCCCTTTCCTTCCTCCGCATTAACTGCGGCAGTCCCGCTAATTCGCCCCACTGCTCCTAAGAGTAATGGTGGCAACTAGAGGCAAGGATCTCGCTCGTTACCTGACTTAACAGGACATCTCACGGCACGAGCTGGCGACGGCCATGCACCACCTCTCAGCTTGTCTGGTAAAGTCTTCAGCCTGACCTTCATTCTGCTGTCTCTCCGGGTAAGATTTCTGGCGTTGACTCCAATTGAACCGCAGGCTTCACCCCTTGTGGTGCTCCCCCGCCAATTCCTTTAAGTTTCATACTTGCGTACGTACTTCCCAGGCGGCAAACTTAACGGCTTCCCTGCGGCACTGCACCGGCCATAAGCCGGTGCATCACTGAGTTTGCATAGTTTACAGCTGGGACTACCCGGGTATCTAATCCGGTTTGCTCCCCCAGCTTTCATCCCTCACCGTCGGACGTGTTCTAGTAGACCGCCTTCGCCACAGGTGGTCATCAATAGATCAAAGGATTTTACCCCTTCCTACCGAGTACCGTCTACCTCTCCCACTCCCTAGCTGTGCAGTATTCCCGGCAGCCTATATGTTGAGCATATAGATTTAACCGAAAACTTACACAGCCGGCTACGGATGCTTTAGGCCCAATAATCATCCTGACCACTTGAGGTGCTGGTTTTACCGCGGCGGCTGACACCAGAACTTGCCCACCCCTTATTCGTCGATGTTTTTAGGATCGACAAAAGATTTCTTTAGCAGAAAACACTCGGATTAACCTTGTCGTGCTTTCGCACATTGCAAAGTTTTCTCGCCTGCTGCGCCCCATAGGGCCTGGGTCCGTGTCTCAGTACCCATCTCCGGGCTTCTCCTCTCAGAGCCCGTATCTGTTATAGCCTTGGTGGGCCATTACCTCACCAACAAGCTGATAGACCGCAGTCCCATCCTACGGCGATAAATCATTTCGACCATAAACCATTCCAGGCATAATGATCTATCGGGTATTATTCTCAGTTTCCCGAGGTTATCCCCGTCCATAGGGTAGATTGACTACGTGTTACTGAGCCGTCTGCCTTGTATTGCTACAAAGACTCGCATGGCTTAGTATCAATCCGATAGCAGTCAGGTCCGGCAGGATCAACCGGATTCTAAACTTGATTATTGAAGTACATTTTGTACTTATTGGAATTGAACGGAATGCACATAATCTTCACATTTCAGATTTGATCGCTTGATCAGACCCTCATTTTGTATGCGTAACTGGAGGCCCATGAATCATAAAATGGTTCATTACCATACTTCATCACAAGCGCCGCTCTTGCGTTACGTATGCAAAGGCAAGGACTAATTCTAGTCATATAAACCATGCCTAGAAACGCAGATCGATTAAATTATGGGGCAGGCCAGCAAAGTCACAAAATGGACATAATCGCCCAATACAGGAAAAAGACCAAAAGATCGGCCAAAATCTTTGCCAGATCGCAAAAATACCACGTAAACGGGGTGAATCACAACATTAGGTTCTTTGAGCCGTATCCGTTTGTCACAGAATCGGCAAAGGGCAGGCACCTGACGGATGCCGATTCCAACAGATACGTGGATTATTGGATGGGTCACTGGAGCCTGATTCTGGGCCATGCACCGCCGGCCGTAAGGGCCGCGCTAAAAGGGCAGCTTGACTCTGGATGGATGTTCGGGACCGTAAACAGCTCCACCATGCGCCTGTCCGAATTAATCCAAAGTGCCGTCCCCGCCGCGCAAAAGATAAGGTACGTCTCGTCGGGCACAGAAGCTGCAATGTATGCAGTACGGCTTGCGCGCTCGCACACCGGAAAAAAAACAGTGGCAAAGATTGACGGGGGATGGCACGGATACACCTCTGAGCTGCTAAAGACTGTCAACTGGCCGTTTGACGTTCCGGAGAGCAGCGGTCTTGTAAACGAGGATCACATTGTGTCGCTGCCGTACAACGACATTGAGGGCTCTATTGAAATACTGCAGTCAGTCGGCGACGACCTGGCGTGCACGGTAATCGAGCCGCTGCTGGGGGGAGGGGGGTGCATACCGGCAGACGCAGACTATATGCGCGCAATACAAGAGTTTGTGCAAAAAAAGGGCGCGCTGTTTTTGCTTGATGAGATTGTGACGGGATTCCGCCTTGGGTACGGGTGCGCGTATCCGGGCATGCGGCTGGATCCCGACATTGTACTGCTGGGAAAAATAGCCGGCGGCGGACTTTCAATCGGCGTCATCTGCGGCAGAAAGGAGGTAATGGAGCTCTCAAACACCAGCAGCCTTGGCAAGGCCGAGAGATCCTACATTGGCGGCGGGACGTTTTCTGCAAACCCCGCGACAATGACTGCGGGTGCTGCCACGCTTGAGGTGCTGCAGAAAAACAAGGCGCGGCTGTATCCGAAAATCAACGGCATGGGCGAGAAGCTCCGGTGCGAGATACCGAAACTATTCGACGGCCGGGCAAAAGTCACCGGAAGGGGATCCCTGTTTATGACGCATTTTCCCCGGGGCGAAAATGACGGCATTAAAAGCTCGGCAGACGCGGCTGAGTGCGATTCCGCACTCTTGCGGAGGTACCACTTTGAAATGATGACGCGCGACGGCATATTCTTTCTGCCAGGCAAGATGGGGGCCATATCCGGGGCGCACACGCGCGCAGACATTGCGGCAATGCTTGAGGCAACCGGAAGGTTCTCTGCAGGCATGTAGGGTCTGGCAATATTTTTTAACATCCAAAAACATGCGGTTTTGTTGGCCGCAAAAAAGATTCCACAGAACACCAAAAAGGACCACGACGACGCAGTGGCCGGAGACGATCCCACGCAGATACCTGCCCCCGAAGACCTGGCAAAAGAGGCGATAAAAAAGTTCAAGTCGCTGGGATGAGCGGGACCCCCCCCAATCCGGCATGCGGTTGTTGGGACTTTTTATACCCTGTTTCTCACCTGCGTACAATGTCCAGACTAGTCGTGCTTTTGGTTGGAATAGCCTGCTTTATTGCCGGCGGGATGACCTTCAAGCTGGTAATCTCGCTTGCGCTTTATGGAACCCTGGCAGGGCCGTGTGTCTGGGCCTCTGATGCCGTAATGATGGGCGTGGATCTGTCCACGCTGGAGTGGAGCGTGCCGCTGCAGTGCTATCTGCACCCCTCGAGGGACTCGGGCGTTCTGGCCCCGCCATAGGCCCCCTGGCAGTATAGTGCCTGCCGCCGCCCCGGCAAGCAAAACTTTCATTACTTGTTGTGGCATAGCCTGTCTGTGATATTTTTCGGCCCAAAGGGGGATCCCGAGGATCTGGTATATTCTGCCATGCAGCTGATGCAAAAAAACCAGCCAAAGGCGGCAATCGGCCTGTTCAACAAGGCGCTAAAGGGCGACCCCAAAAACGCGTCTGCCATGTACAACAAGGGCCTTGCGCTGAACCTGCTGCGAAAATACTCTGATGCGATAACCTGCTTTGAGGCCGTACTGCGCTACACTCCAAACGATGCGCCCTCGTACAACAATATGGCAATCGCCCAGGCGGAGCTGGGAGACACGGACTCTGCGCTCAAAAACTATCAAAAGGCAGCAGACGCCGACCCAAAGTACGCCGCCGCACACTTTAACTGCGGCGTGCTGCTAGACCGGCTGCAAAGCCACCAGGATGCCCTTGCCTGTCTGGATGAGGCAATAAAGCTGGAGCCAAAAAAGCCCAACTCAAAGTTCTACAAGGGGATTGTACTGGGAAAGATGGGGCGGCACGAGGAGGCCCTCAACTGCTTTGAGAACGTGTGCAGGCAGCACCCGCGGCACACCGACTCGCTGTTCCACAAGGCAATAGAGCTCGCCGAGCTTGGCATGCACGACAAGGCAATAGCAATCCTTGATCAAATGCTCTCAAAGCACGGAAAAAACCCGAACATAATATACGCAAAGGCGCGCAGCTTGGCGGCACTAGACAGGTTCGGCCAGTCAATGGAGCTGCTAAGGCAGGCAGTACGCGGGGATCCCAAGACCATAAAAAAATGGGCCAGGGCAGAAAAGGCGTTTGAAAAATTCCAGGACAACGAGCAGTTCAGGCGTATTGTAAAATAGCCTCACAGCACTTTTTTTCGCACCGCGTCTATCCGCATGATGCCGATTTTTTTCCCCGGGCCTACCAGGCGCGCCTCAAACACGGGCAGGTAAATCTCTGCCGTATCAGTCACGGCAAGCTCGTCTGTGAGATCACGCACGTCGGACTCTGCGGGCCGCTGCATCTTTTTGCCGAGCCTTTCCAGGGCGGCCCCCACCGTAATCCCGGGCCTCTTCAGGTCCGGCTCGCAGTTGCGGAGCATGCGTTTTGGATAGTGCTCTATGGTCTTTGGATCTATGCTGTGGCGGAATTCCATCTCGTCTCCGTGGCAGTCAAAGTACATGGAATCCTCGCTTTCCACAAAGACGTGCTCTTCTAGCTCCAGCTCGACTCTGTTCTTGCCGCGCCTGCCCAGAAACGCCCTTGTCAGCTTTGACTTTGGAATTATGGGAAACACCCCGTCCCCTAGCACCACCTCGCTTACGTTATAGTCCACCCTGATGGGGTGCGTGGCCTTTCTGAAATAGTCGGCCCTGTATCTTGCGGACACTAGCAGGACTGCCTCGTAAAAGAACCTCACAGAGTGGATGCGGACCTCCTCGCGTCTAGGCCTCTTTAGCCTTTTTTTAAAGACGTCGGTCTTTTTTGAGTCGATTATCGCGCGCGCTGCTGCCTCGTCCAGGCTGTGCCTTAATACCACCAGCCTTGTCTTGCGGTTGGAACCTGTGCCGGGCTTGACCATTGCTGGTATGGTGTGCGGCCCGTTATAAAAGCAAAACAATAATACCGCAGCGCCGCAACATACCGCCATGGAATCCGGGGCGAGGGGCGGATATATAGAAAAATTTCTGAATCGGGCAAACGCGGCGATTGACGGCGCGATAGATCAGGGCGTCAAGAGGGCAGACGAGATACTGTGCGATGCAGTGGAGCTAGGCAAGATCACCGCAGGCGAGGCCAAAAGGCGCAGCATGATGCTAAAAAAACAGGCCCAAAAGGAGAGCAAAAAGCTCAAGGAGCGGGGCGAAAAAAGGCTGGCCGAGAGCGTGGATGCCACAAAAAAGATGGTCATTGCAAAGGGCGACGCACTTGACACGCTAGCCAAGCTCGGCGAGCTGCGAAAGGCCGGCATTGTGACAGAAAAGGAGTTCAGGGCGGAAAAGAAAAAGCTTCTCTCGCGGATCTAGACATGAAGGGAACGGACTATCACGACGGCGTAAAAAGAAGGATAAACCCGGACTATTTCACCGGCAGTACCGCACTTGCCGAGCTCACAGGCCGGCTGGGTGCAAAAAAGACCCGCATATACCACGTGGATTTCTCCGGCGGTGCTGCAACAAAGCTGCACACGCATACCGGCGCGCAGCTGCTCATTGCTACCGGGGGCGGCGGCTATCTGGCATTCTACAAAAAGACCGGCGCTGCGGCAAAAGAGACGCGCAGAATCCCGCTAAAGGCAGGCGGCATGGCGTACATTGATCCCGGGGTGCTGCACGCGCACGGCTCGTCTGGCAGGGGAAAATTCTCACACATTGCGATCAATTTTCCCACCGCTGCGGGCGCCGAGTCAAAGGCAGTGTGGTACGAGTCGGATCCCGACGGCCGGATTTCCCGGATATAACACTGGTACTGCCAGGCGCATCATTTGGGTTACTATATTCCGGGGATCGCACCAGATCAGCTGCGGCATTACTTGGGAATTGGAAAAAAACGGCCATGCCTCCCAAGGATTCGAGGGTTCAAGTCCCCCTTTTGCGCCTAGCCCCTGTTGTACAGCAGAACCGGGACGGAATTATTTTTAACATGGTACGGATAACTGACAGCATGGATGCGTCACGGGCATACGCCACACTCGAGGTAGGGTCTGATGCCACGTTTTCTGAGATAAGGGCGGCATACAGGAGGCTGGCCCTCGAGCTGCACCCGGACAGGGGATCGGACAATGACGGCGAAAGGTTCCGGCTGATAAACGAGGCGTACAATGTGCTAAAACAGTCCACCGATTCTGGCAAAAGATCGCCAGTAAAGCCCGGGCGCAGGACAAGCAGGCAGTGGGGCCCGCCGCCAGGCGCAAAGGCCCCAGAGCAGGACTGGTCCCGGCATACAAAAGAGTTTGAGGACGAAAACCCGGACTTTTGGAAAGAGTATGAAAAAAAATTCTGGCAGCAATACAACAGTACAATAAACGCCGACGGCAGAAACGGCGAATATGCAAAGGCAGCAGAGCCCAAGGCAAGGCCGAACCTCTCGGTGCAGGTGGACCCCTCGCTGTGCATAGCGTGCCAGAGCTGCGAGACCATAGCGCCCGACGTGTTTCACATAAACGCCGACTCTGGCATGAATCCAAAGTCCACCGTAATCAACCAGAGGGGGGCCGGATTCAACAAGATAATGAATGCCGCAGAGACGTGCCCGACAAAGGCAATCATAGTCGAGGACAAGGACAAGAGGGCGCGGCTTTATCCGCTATAGGCACTTTAGCCTGTCATACAGCGCAAAGGACTCGTCACCGGTAATCTGCGGCGCGTTTTTGAACATGCTGTGTATGGGCCCTGCGCCGTCAGAGGTGCTGCGCGGGACCAGATGGACGTGGACGTGCGGGATCTCTTGGCCGCTCTGCCTGCCGTTGTGTACTGCCATCAGCGTCGCGCCGGTAAGCTCGTCTATCCTTGACATGGCCCTTCTGACAGTCTCGAACAGATCCGCGTTTTCATCCTCCGGAATGTCCTGAATCTTTTCGTGGTGCCTCTTTGGTATTATTATGGAATGGCCCGGGGCAAGCGGAAACGCGTCCATGAATGCGATAGATTTCCCAGTCTCTGAGATGATCCTGGCCGGTATTTTTCCCTCCACAATCCTGCAAAACACGCAATCCACGGTACGGGAGGGGACGCGGCCGTATTAATTGCTATTGCGCCTCAGAGCTTGTCGCCCTTGCAGAGCACCTTGCCGGTAACCCTGCTTTGAAAGTTGGGGCACACAAAGCATTTTATGAAATGCGTATTTGCCTCCAGAACCGGACAGTCCACGTATTCCTGCTTCATCCGCTTGAGCATCTTTGGGCTGACCCCCTTTAGCTTTATCTTTCCCTTTTCGTCCATTATGCCAGATGCCTTTAGCTCCGCCTTTACGTCGTCTGGGATGCGCTGCTTTTCCTCTGCCGTCTTTACCTCGACTTCGTACTTGTGCTCTAGCTCTGCCATGAAAACCGTGGATAATATACGTGATTTATTGCTAGCGATTCGTGGTGCGATCAGATTTTGCCGCCGCTAGCTCGCAGGTGCCGCCTATTGCTGCGGCTCTACGATCGCAGCCCAGGCCAGATCCCTGCCAAACACAATCTCGACTGTGTCGCCAGGCAGCGCGCTGCAGTCCTGTATGGTCTTTGGAACGTCATCGTCAGTCTCCACATAGCATACGCCGTTTATGTTGTCGAGTATCTCGACTTGCTCATAGACGTCTTCCCTTATCAGGTTCCAGAACGGAAACACCACGGTGGCGATCACCAGCCCGGCTGCGACAAACGCGCCGGCAAACACGAGGAGCTGCTTTCTTGCCTCGTCCATTGCGCCTACCACATTCCGCCGTCTGATCCCTGGCCGTCCTGCTTTTTCTCGGGAATGTTTCCGTGCGCCTTTTTCATGTGCCGCTTTAGCCTCTCCGGATCGTGCAGCTCGGTGCCGCACTGCTCGCACTTTGTGCCGCTTTTGTCCTTTTTTCCAAACAGGCCCATGTCCGCCTAGGATTGCATGCACTATAAAAGATTCCCCCCGGCCCGGCGTGCTGCACGATCGCGCCTGAATCCGTGCCGAACTCCTGCCAGAAACCGTACACGGCAACTGACATCCCGGATAACACCGGATGATTACACCATTATCTGCGGACGCCTTGAGAGATAAAACGGCACGTTGAGCTGCATAAACGGCATTTCTTTTGTCTGCTCCTTTATTCCGGCCACGAACGCATCAACACCGGTCTCTGCCGTGTCGCCGAGGCGCCTGTCACGGACGCTCAGGCTGCCCGAATCAACCTCCTTTTGCCCTATTACCAGTATGTACCTTATCCACTCCTTTTCTGCGTCGCGTATGCGCCTGCCGATGCTCTCGTTTCTGTCATCAACGTCGACGCGCACGCCGCATCCTGCAATTTTATCTGCAAGCTCTGTGCAGTATTTTGTAAACTCTTCCTTGAGCGGAATCACGCGCACCTGGGTCGGGGCCAGCCACAGGGGCATCTCTGGCTTTTTGCCCCTCTTTGCGTCTGCCGCCGCGTTTTCCAGCAGCGCGTATATTATGCGCTCTATGGCGCCGCTAGGCGAGTTGTGCAGTATTACCGGGTTTTGCATCGAGTTGCCCTCGTCGACGAACTCTATTCCGTACCTTTTTGCATTCTCCACGTCGATTTGATCGGTGGAGAGTGCAGAGGCCTTTCCGGTGCCGTCGATATAGTTGAACTCCCACTTTAGCACGAAATAAAAAAACCTCTCCTTCCACATCTCGACTAGGACCGGCCTTCCGTGCCGCCGCACCAGCTCGTGTATCATGTCCCTGTTCTGGCCGTAAAACTCTTCTGTAAAGCGCACCGCCATCTCGTAGCTTTTGGCGGGTATTCCGAGCTTGTCTATTACGTCGCGCGAGAGCTCAAAGCGCTTTTTTAGCTCCTCGATTGCCTGCGGCATGTCCTTGCAGAATGCGTGGCAGTCCGGCATTGTAAATGCGCGCAGCCGCCTCAGCCCGACTAGCTCGCCGGACTGTTCGCGCCGAAAGCTGTACCGGGTGAGCTCGTACAGCCTGTACGGCAGGCTCTTGTATGACATTTGAAAGTCGTTTACCATCAGAAACTGCCCAAAGCACGCAGCAAACCTCAGAAAAAGGCTCTTTCCCTCCGAGTTGATATTGTACTGCCTTGCCGGAAACCGGTTGAAATAGCTCATCATGCTCGGGTGGTGCGAGTCGTACATGATCGGAGTCTCCACCTCGTATCCGCCGTACTGTTTTACCCGCTGCGTGACGTACTGCTCGATTAGCGACTTTATGAGCCTGCCGTTAGGATAAAACCTCATGTTTCCCGCATCCGACGCCGGCTCATAGTCCGCTATGGCCATCTTTTTCATCAGGCCCACGTGCGGCGGGGGCTGGGGTGATGCGCGCTTTTTTGCCGACTCGTACTTTGCCAGCGCCTCCAGGCTTTCGTGCCCCGAAAAGTCAAAACCGGACACCTCGTGCAGGTTTCCCTCGGTATCCAGTATGTGCCAGAACGACTCGATTTTGGACTCTGAGCTTAGCGCGTCAGGTGCGTCGTCCTGATCTGCGGTAATCACCCTGGAGCTTTCTGCCAGGGGGTGCGCCTTGACTTTGACGCTGTAGGACTTTGTCCATCCAAACGGCGCCCGGGACACGTCAAGGCCGGACGAGTGCGCCTCCATCTCCTTTATGAGCCCAAGCGCGACTGGCGGTGCGGCAAGGTCGGAGCTGAGGTGGGCGTACGGATAAAGCAGCAGCCTTTTGCAGCCTATTTTTCCGAGGGACTCTTTGATTTGTGTGACTGCCCTTCTGGCCACGCCCGAGTCGTCACCCTCTTCGACTGCGACAAAGGCCACCAGTATCTCCTCAAAGCGCCTCGTCTCCGTCGTGGCGTCTTCGGCCGAGGCAATCTCTTTTTTTGTGGGGGTGTACTCTGCGTGGTCGCAGTGTAGCTGCAGGATGCGCACGGATTCAGACTCGGGCATAATTGAATTAAATGTTATGAATCGTTTTTTCCTGCGTCCAGCGCGATAATCGAGCGCAGTACCAGGCCTGATATCCCGAGGCTCCCGCAGAGAAACCTTGACGCAGAGTCCAGCGCATCCGGGCCCCTAAAGCCCCTGTCGTACACCATCTCTACTGTTCCGGCGTCCGTCTCGACTCTGGAGGTAATAAGCGAGTACGGGCCGAGCTTTTCGTCGGTTCTCTCCACGTACTGTATCAGCTCGATCTTTTTGATCGTGCGGCCGTACTGTGCAAAGTCCTGCGACGAGACGGTGACGGTTTTTTGCGGCCCTGAACTTGCGCGCCTTATGGCGGGATCGATGATTTTCAACTGGGCGATCACAACCATTATTAGTATTAAGAATTTCTCCCCCCCGTGGATCATCATCATTTCCGGGGAAGGGACATTCCCCACATCAAGCTCACCCCAAAGATGACCATCGAGGATCTAGTCGACGTGTATGCGGCAAGCGGCTTTAACGGCAGGAGCTTGGGCGAGGCGGCAAAGCTTTATGCAAAGATGATCCGGCAGGGCGCGACAATTTGCCTTACCGCCGCCGGCGCGATGGCACCGGTGGGATTCGGGGGGATATTCCAGACCCTAATTGAGCGCGGTTTTGTGGACTGGATGGTAACCACCGGCGCCAACGTGTACCACGAGGATCACTTTGCGTGGGGCCTGCCAGTAAAGCAGGGCCACTCCGAAGTCGACGATTCCGTGCTGTATGACAGGCAGATAGTGCGAATCCGCGACGTGTTCATAAAGTTCTACGAGACCCTAGAGTTCGAGGACCAGATAATCCAGAAAATGTTCAAGCAAAGGCTCCAGGACGGGCCGTTTACCAGCGCAGAGTTTTGCAACCTGATAGGGGAGATTAGCCACAAAAAGTCGAGGTTTCCGGAAAAAAGCTTTGTGGCCACTGCGTTCAAGTACGACGTGCCGGTATACGTCTCTACCCTCAAGGACTCGTCGCTGGCGCTGAACCTGGCAGTACACCGGCTGCGCGGCAAGACGTACAATCTGGACTTTGTGCGCGAGATAATAGAGCAGGGGGCAATCGTGCACGCCGCAAAAAAGTCCGGCATAGTGGAGCTTGGCGGGGGCGTGCCCAAGAACACCGCACAGCAGACGGGGCCGCTGCTAGATCAGATACTGCGCCGCGGAAACGGCGGGCAGGACTATATCGTGCAGATTACCGACGCCCGGCCCGACACCGGGGGGCTGTCCGGCGCCACGCTGCAGGAGGGAAAAAGCTGGGGCAAGGTCCAAGACGCGCACCGGGATCTGGTGACAGTCTATGCCGATGCCACAGTCGCGTTTCCGATTCTTGCGCTGTACGTGCTGAGCAACCAAAAGCGGCGCAAGCCAAAGCGGCTCTACAAAAGGCTCGGCGCCATGTATGACAAATTAAAGAGGGACTATTTCAAAAAACCCGACGAATTCTATGACATACTCGATGACAGGTACAGGTCCCGCTCAAAACGGATTCGCAAGGCCTAAAACTTGTCGTATCTTGCCCGCTCTAGCGCGCGATCGTCCTTTGTCATCTTTTTCCACTCTTTATAGTGGGTCCTGCACAGGACTGTGTTTTTGGCCCCGCCTGCCACATCAAGGCCTGCGTTTTCCACCTTTTTGGTATTGAGGGATCTTGCGCCGTCCTCGCCGCACCCGGCAATGTTGCACTTTGAACCCCTGGATACTATGCCCATGCAGTTGCAACGGTTACGTGCTATTTATAGTCTCAATCCAAACGGCGCCTAGACTGCTGGGATCCTAAAAAACTCTTGATCCGCGATCTGAAAATGACTCGAAACGGCCTTGGGCATAGAAGGCGCAGCCGGGATCGCCACAAATACGGTGATCGCCAAAATACAGTCTGGCAATAACCGACCTCCATATTTTTCATCAATTCATTAGGGCCGTACTATAGTTGCATATGACCAATAGGGATTATATTTTTCACATGCGTTAAAATGAGGTTTTTAATGAATTTCTATATTTAATGATTGGAATTTCTCTATGTTTTTGGCACTTTCAAACCCCCTGTCAAATGTCAGAAAATGATCACATTGGATATCCTTTGCCAGCAGGGCATGAAGAATATCCGCCACCAGAATTTGCTTATAGTTGGAATTGATAGATTCCAGTTTGCCATACTTTACATTTCGTTTAAACTCTACAAAGCCGACAATCTCATCCATTATGTCCAAGCTATCATCCAACGCCGTTTGAAAATTGATCCGTCGGCCTTTCTCAAACTTGATGTTTGGCATCTGCAGCATCTCATCAATTAATGCCGCATAAAGCTTTGAAGCTTCTGTTTTAATATGTATGCCTTGATTTTGTTTATCTATTTTTTGTAAAGCATTTGTCTTTTTTCCCAAACGTGTTCGTAATGCGCCTGTTATTTCGATTAAAGTCAGAGTAGAGATAACCCAGATGAATCCACCGTTTTTATTTGTTCGAAAATTATTTTTGCCTTTGGATATTGTATCTTTTCAAATTTTTCACCTAGCGCATATGCAATCAGAATATTTGTATCTATATATTTTTTTAACAATCTGAGCCACGTACGGAGCGAACCAGCTCTACTGAGTCAACATCCCCGAATCCTAGTTTGTCTCCAAGTATTCCGGACAATCTGTCAAAAGAGCGCGGATCTATTTTGGGAATTTCGGACAGGCCGATTGATTTTGCAAGTTTTTCCCTAATATCCTCGTCATTGTACGGGTATTCGGATGCTTGTCCGGCGATCAGATTCGACATGTCGGATTTTAATTTTTCCGGCGCTTCAAACGGGATCTCAAACTCTGGGTTGAAAAATGGATCCGCTTTGGCCATAGCTTTGTTAATTTCGGGCTTTATTATGCTTTTTCTGGCATATATCGGATACAGCGTATAGGCGTCTGCTATTAGCTCCTTTAGCGATTTGTTGAAATATGCCTGGGATATTCCGCAGATTCCACTTGCCTGGGAGGGAAACTCTTTAACCAAATCCCGAATTGCATCCTTGCCTTTGTCAGAAATGGAAATTCTCGGGACTTTTTTGTTCCATTCGTTTGTGACGTGGTTTGTATCGACATAATCATTTTCTTGTAACAGCTTTAAATCACTTGCCAGCTCGACGGAGTACATGCCGAATTTATCCGCCTGCCAGTCGTCATAAAACCCTATTTTGGAAAACTTGTTATGGATTATGATTCCATATTTGTGCAGT
Organism: Cenarchaeum sp.; assembly: GCA_965212015.1. Classification (GTDB taxonomy): domain Archaea; phylum Thermoproteota; class Nitrososphaeria; order Nitrososphaerales; family Nitrosopumilaceae; genus Cenarchaeum. The sequence continues at coordinate 863,560 of OZ243037.1, read as the reverse complement.
CTGGTCACGCCTTCAACATACCGTGTTGAACCTATTATGACGAGCAACCATTTTGCCCTTGCAGGCAGGATCATGACTACCTTTCAAGACCTTCACATAAAGTCTTATCGATGTATTTACCCATACTAGGATCCGACCCCCCCAAATCTGTTATCCTGCAGTCGGATCATCAGGTCCGCATCCGTGTACCGTCATAATCTTTAACTTTTGGGGTCTGACTGTGCGGGCAGGACGCACGGGGACTATTTCCGGCATGTAGCATCCGTGGGATGCCAGACTGGCCACACGCATTCCTAAAGCTTGAATCAGACGCCCAAGCGCCCCTGCGGTGCGCCATATCCGACATGCTCCGTGTACGATGCCGGCCTGCAATGTTCGTTTATAAGAGGAGCGTTTCTGGAAAACCATATGGGTGGATCAAAGAACAAGTCGCCGGCACAAAAGGAAAAGTCCCAGTACAAAAAGTCCGGCTCTAAGAAATCCAAAAAGTCAGACAAGTCCGAAGGCGGCTCCCCAAAGGCAGAGATAACGGTTACACTAACAGAGGCGCAGGCCTCCAAGTTTATAAAAAACGCCAAAGTCATCACGGCCCACGAGCTGGCAAGGCAGACGGGGGTAAAGATTTCTGCTGCCAACGCGTTTCTAAGAGGTGCGACAAGCAGCGGCGCCGTGCAAAAAGTCGGCGGCCACAGCGGACATTACATCTACAAGCCTGCGGCATAAAGCTCCATTACGTCGCCAGGTTCTATTCCGTCCAACGATTCCACGTCGCCTGTGGCCCTTCCTATTATGCCCATCGCGGCTTTGGGCGCACCGTCCCTGGTGAAAAAACAAATGCCGCCGTTTGCCGGCAGAAATGCAACGTCGCCTTTTTTGAACTCTTCGCGCGAGCGCTCTATTCCGGAATCCACAGGTGACTCGAGGTATACTATTCCCCTTCCCATGCGGTGCGCGTTGCCCTTTAGCGGCAGCGCGCGCAGGACATAGCCTATGGTTCTCGGCGAGAGGTGCCTTTTTAGCTCGCACGTAATGCTGCACTTTCCCCTCACCTCCAGTACCAGAATGGTCTTTGATATGGACTTGCTCAACCCGTCTCGGTACGGGGCCTGGATATTTAATCTCTGGGAGGCCGCCGCCCTTCCGGGAAGGCAGAAGACGGGCCTGCGGCACGGCCTGCCATGCGCCAAAAGAAGGGGTTATTAAACCGATTTTTGAGAATATGTCACTTGTCGGATACAAACGAACAGCTAGCCGATGCCGCAGAGATTGACGCGGGACTGGCAAAGGCCCTTGATACGTACAGAAAACTAATCGAAGTCGACGAGCTGACAGAGTCGCAGCAGGAGGACTTGGAGACGAGGATCAAAGAGATCGAGGCAAGGGAGATAGTAGAGATAGACATTGATCACGAACCGCAGCAGATCACCTCTGAGAAGGTAATGATAGGGCCGCCCGTGCTGACGCGGTTTGAAAAGGCCAGAATCATGGGTGCCCGCGCGCTGCAGCTCTCGCTGGGGGCGCCGGCGTTTATAGTGATTCCAGAGACGGCAAGGACGTCGCTTGACATTGCAATGGAGGAGCTCGACAAGAGGGTGATCCCGATCATAATCCGGAGGATTCTTCCAAACAGCGACTATCAGAACATACCGATAGACTATTTCAAATGAACGAATCATTCTTAAAATTTAAATGAACTGAAAACCCCAACAATACCGTATAATGCTCATGACTACGCCCGATGCCGATCTTATCTTTGAGGTATATGACGATCCCGTAATGAATGTGGCAATCGACGTCTATGACAGGCTGGCAAAGTCCGAGACACTCGTCCTGAGGGCCAAGGGCAAGTTCATCCCCAGCGCGGTGGCCATTGCCAACATAATCTCAGAAAAGATCATGAAGGGAACGGTAACAGTCGAAAAAATCACAGTCGACAGCGACGAGGTCACAAAGCTGGGAAGGACCCTCTCGATAATAGAAATCACGCTGGCTCGGACCTAATAGACGGATCCGGGGCCCTTTAGCAGCATGCTCTCGCATTCCTTGCAGATCTTTTCGTCAATGTCGGATTCCAGGTTGTGGTGTATGTCGCATATGATGAGGCTCGACTTGATATAGTTGCACAGCCCGATGAACTTTGAGAGGCTAGACGGGGTGTATGCCATGTCCGATGCCAGACTCTCGCTTAGCTCCTCGAGCATCCTTGCCACCTGCTCCTGGCTGCCGAGCTTTTCGATGAGCTTTGGATCCCCGCGGGTGCCGCGGATATAGTTGCTCACCGCTGCCTGCGTAACTCCGAGCATCTTTGATATCTTGTCCTCCCTTATATTGTGGGTAACGGCGAGCTTTTTTGCCAGTATCGCGCGAAGCGCCGGAATCAGCGACTTTGACTCAATCTCGGCGGGCAGCAGCATTACTTCCCGAGTGTGGCGGTAAGAATTTAAAGTATGCGTCACGCTTTGCGCGGCTGTCCGTAAAACTCAAATGTGCCCCCGCCTGCACGTGTCTTGCGAGTCAGAGCACGACACGCTGCTACGGCAGAGGAAACTCCTCCCTCCGAACAGGAAGATGCGATCTGGAGATAGATGGTCAGAGATGGCCGGCAACAGAACAGAAAAAAAATCCGACTTGGAGCGCACAGTGATGGCTTACGCCTGAGGTTTCCAAGATGGGAATGAAAAGTCTGTCCCGCATGGAGAAAGGCAAAACGGAGCCGACAGTTCCTGTACTGGCTCAGGTATGCCGCAAAGCGCAATATCGTGAAAACAAAAGGAGGGTTACTCCTGACACGCGCCCTTTTTTTTATCCGCCAAGGTATTATAACTGCAGGCCGTACCCTGCCGTGTTGGAAACGCATCGCCTGTATCAGGCGCTAAAAGACTCGGTCCTGTCGTGCCGGTCCGAATACCTGGCCCTGTCCGGCGGCCTGGACAGCTCGATTATCGCCCACCTCATGCGGGAAAAAAAGCCCGCGGCGCTGGCCGTGATTGCAGAAGATTTTGTCGCCTCCGACCTTGTTTACTGCCAGATGATCTCAGGGAACCTTGGAATCCCGCTTGACATCCAGAGCGCGTCTACTGCCAGGATACTTGACGCAGTAGAAAAGACCATCCGAATCCTGGGCAACTTTAACGACATCGAGGTCAGAAACTCGGTAGTAATGTACATTGCAATAGAGCACGCCAAGAGGCGCGGGGCAAGGGGCCTGATAACCGGCGACGGGGCCGACGAGCTGTTTGCGGGATACAACTTTTTTCTGACAAAGCCAGAATCGGAGCTTGAGGGCCTGCAAAAAAGGATCCGCGATGCGATGCATTTTTCCTCGCACAAGATCGGCAGGAGCTTGGGCGTGCGCATAGAGTCCCCGTTTCTCTCCGGAATGGTCCCCGAGCTGGCAGGGTCCATCCCGATGCGCCACAAGGTGGGATCCGAGGGCGGGGTCATGTACGGAAAGTGGATCCTGCGCAAGGCCTTTGAGGATCACATACCAAAAAAGATAGCATGGAGGACAAAGTCCGCCATGCAGGACGGCTCTGGCACAAGCGGGCTTACGGCGCTGTTTGACTCCGTAATGCCTGATGACGAGTTTGACGCAAGAAAAAAAGAGATTGCCAGAAATGACGGCGTCACGCTGCGGACAAAGGAATCAATGCACTATTACGACGTGTTTTGCAGGCATCACAAGCTGGAGGCGGGGACAGACAGCGCATGCCCGTACTGCAAAAGCCCGGTGGATGAGGATTCCCGGTTCTGCCGCATGTGCGGATCCTGGCCGATCTAGGATCTGTTCTTCCATTTTTTTGGCTTTTTCTTGAACACCCTTCTGCATCCGTTGCAGCAAAAATAGTACTTTTTCCCGTCATGCTCGTGGATTACGGCAAGGTCCTCGTCTAGCTCGATTCCGCACACTGGATCCACTGGCACGCCCTTGGGTGCCGGCCGTTTCTATTTATAAATATGGCAGCTCAGCCGTGCGTCAGCTTTGCCACCATTTTGGCAAACTCGTCTTGCGGCACGGGCGGGATGTTCATGACTGCGAGGTTCTCCTCTGTGTGCTCCCTTGTCTTTTGGCCCGCAAGCGGCGCAAGGACGCCAGGCGCGGACCTGATGAACTGCAGCGCCCTGACTGCCGGGCTGTGATCGGAGAACTCTGGCATCGCCCCTGGCTGCAGCAGCCTTCCCTGCATGAACGGCACGCTTGTAAAGACGCCTATTCCAAGCTTTGCTGCCGCCTCAAGGACCGACGATTCTGCGCCGCCGACTGGCTGGTTTTTGAGCATCATGGCCTGGTCGTAATACAGGTTGAAGGGAAGCTGGACAAACCCAAAGCCGTGATCCCCGCCGCCGGCGCTTTGCGCCATGCCGACTAGCTCCTCTAGGGACAGGTACTGCGGGTTGTCCCTTGCCACCCTGAGGCACTCCCATGTGGCCATGCCGTAGCTGCGTATGACCCCCTCCTTGCGCTTGCGCTCGTACATCTCAAAGACGCGCGCGAGTCTTTCTAAAAACTCGCCCCTCGGCATGTCCTTTTGGCCCTCCATGGCGTTGTGGATGTATATCAGGTCTATGCACTCCAGACTCAGGTTTTTCAAGCTCCTGCCGAGCTGATCCTCAAGGTACGGAATGGCCATGCAGTGATAGCCAGCAGAGATTTCGCCCTCTTGGATTATCCCCTTTTGGATGTATTCCTTGTTTATGTACCCCCAGAAATCCCCCGGGATTTCGGCGTCGTTTGTGACATAGCCGTTTTTTGTGGCGACAAAGATCTGGTCGCGCGAGACTGCCCCGTCTGCGACCATCTCTGATATCGCACCGCCCACTGCGCGCTCTGCCCTTTGCGCGCGATAGTTTATCGCAGTGTCAATTACGTTGATTCCTGCGGCAACGGACCTCTTTATGGCGTCAATTACCTGCGCGTCTGTCTGCGAGTCCGGCTCGCCGAGGTACGTGCCAATGCCCACGTTTGAGAGCGTCAGGCCCGCCGCATTCTTGTAGTTCTCCTGCGGTATGCCCGACTCTTTGGCAAACCTTGCCGTCCCCTCGCCCGTGGCGCTGCCTGCAATCATGGCTGGTGTGAATTCCGCGCTAAATTTATGTGTAAATAAAGGCGGGAATCAAAAACCCGGCAACAAGGAGCGCGCCTGTAACCCTGCTGAACCAGAGCGTGCCTGACATTGCGGCAAGCAGTCCCTCCGGATCGCTGTGGTGGATTCTGAGGCTTGCCCCGGACTTTACCAGCAGCGGAATCGCGCACAGCGTGACTAGGACAAATGCGGGAAACATCCCGGCTGCAATGCCTGAGAGAATCAGCCCGTATGCAGCCGCGGGAAATGCCCAAAAGACGCGCGAGGCCCTCTGCCTTCCGATGACTATTACCAGCGTCCTTCTTCCCCCCGCCCTGTCTGCCGTATAGTCCGGAAACGACGTGACAAAGAGCACCAGCGAGGAGAGCGCGCCCACTGCGGCGCCGGCAAGGGCGGACTCGGCGGTAATGCCGCCGCCCTGTATGAGGTGCGCCCCGACTAGTATCAACGCGCCCTTTGCTGCCACAAAGACCTCTGCCAGCCCCGAGTCCACGATTCTTGTGGAATAAAAATAGATGGACAGAATGGCAAAGCCCAGTATCGCAGCGATTGCTATCCCGTCGGTGAATATGAAATAGCCCCCGATCACACCGCCGAGGATCAAAAACGCGATTCCTGCACGGTACACCTGCTCTGGCCTCAGCAGCCCCTCTGGCAGGACGCCCGTGCCGCCGCTCATCTTTGTCCTCCTTGTGGCCGCATCGATGCCGCGCCTGAAATCCCAATAGTCGTTTAGCAGATCAACGCTGGCATGCAAGGCAAGCACCCCGCACATCGTGAGTGCTGCGGCGGGTATGTCAATTGAGTGGTTCTGCCACCAGTTTATGGCAAGGCCGGCAGAGACGGCCACCACGGATGCAAGCAGGAACCGCAGTCGTATTGCGCGAAGCCAGACGGAGAGCATTTACACTAGCGTCTCGTCGCTTATCTCGATGGGCTTTCTCCCGCCAAACCCCGAGTCCCTTTCGTGCCAGAACTTTATCTCCGTCTCGCCTGCCTTCCAGCACAGCCATATCTCGTCCTCAAAGCGCTTTGCCGGAAAGTCCAGCAGTCCCCCATCGACGCTCTTGAGGACTGCGCCCGTGGCCTCTAGCTCCTCGATTGCGCGGTAAAACTCGGTGATTTTGGAGTTGAGCTGCTGCTTTAGCTCCGCGTATTCCTTGATGCCCGACGTGCAGAGCTGCACCTGCTTTTCTGCGCGCATGACGCCGCTCTTGCATGACGTGACCCGCTCGTAGCGCCTGATCACGTCGGGGAGAATCCGGTTTGCGCTCTTTATCGTGAAATATGAAAACACATACAGCTGAAAATCCCGCTCAATTAAAAATCTAGCTTTAATGTTTATTACCTGCCGCCTCTGTGTGGTGCCATGGACGACGATGCGGCACTTGAGGCGATAATTGATCAGACCATTGATGCGGCAGTATCCACCATCCCCGAGCAGCTCGAGCAGATTGCCCAGAACAAGGACGCCCTGCACGTAGGCGATCCAAAAGAGTTCGTATACGGGCTGATAATGGGAATGGCCCTGGGCATGGGAAGCGCGGTCCTGACCGGCCAGAAAAAGTCCCCGTCAGTCGAGGATCAGCTCAAGGTAAGGGACATGATATACGGAAAAATCCCGCAGATAAGGGGACGGATATTCAAGTAATGCCGCACTAACAATTTATAGAAAACATTCCGTGCCAAAGGCATGGCAAACAAGATAAAGTGCTCCCACATACTGGTCAAAAAGCAGGGCGAGGCCCTTGCCATACTGGAGCGCCTAAAATCCGGCGAAAAGTTTGCAAAGCTTGCGGAATTGTCAATTGACTCGCCTAGCGCAAAGCGCGGCGGCAACCTAGGATATTTCGGCCGGGGAGTGATGGTAAAGCCCTTTGAGCAGGCCGCATTCGGACTGCAGGTGGGCGAGGCCGTCGTGGCAAAGTCGGAGTTTGGATACCACGTGATAAAGCGCTACGGCTAGCTATATTCGTCAAGGCCCGCCGGCTCTTGTATTATGCGGCTCATCTGCTCCCCCATGCCGCGCGCGCTGCTGATCTTGCGCTTTCCTATCCAGTAATATCTCTCGTCTATGGTGCCCTTTGCGATTAGCACCACTAGCCTGCCTGCCTTGCGCCTTCCGGTCCTGCCCCTTCTCTGTACGTGGCGAATCGAGCTTGGAACATTGTCGTAAAAGACCACCAGGTTCACCTCCGATATGTCCAGCCCCTCCTCGCCGACCCTGGTTGCAATCAGCACCCTGTATGTTCCGTCCCTGAACTTTTCTACGGCCTCGACTTGCTGCCTTTGCTTCAGGCCGGTCTGTCCCGCCTTGCCAATCAGGATTCCGGCCGGAACGCCCAGCCGCACCAGCCTTGAGCGGATAACGTCCACAGAGTCGCGATAGCTAGAAAACACCAGCGTCCTTCCGTCGTTTTTTTGCACAATCTCTTCTAGCACCGGCATCTTTGAGTGCTCTATTCCCCCGGCCTGGGCGGCCTTTGCAAGACGGACTGCCCTTGTAAAGTTCGGATCCTGCTCAAAGAGCTCCCTTGTGCCGGCGCCTTTTTTCTTTGATGTCCGCTCGCAGAACTTTAAAAACGGCGTGATTCCGTGCGCCTCGAGTATGTTCAGCGCGTATGTGATCCTGATTGCGGTAAAAAGCGGCTTTGCTGCATAGCGGTTCTGGTTTAGCACGTACACTCTCATCCGCAGCAGGGCAGAAAGCGACCTGTCTGTGACCCTGGCGCCTTTTTTTTGCAGCGCCTCGTACCGCTCGTCGAGGGCCAGCTTTACAAGCGCCTGGATCTCCTTTAGCTCGCCGGGCAGCTCTACGTTTATCCACTGCGTTTCCGTATCCTGTATGTACGGCTTTACGTCTGCGTCCTCCTCTGTTCTCTGTGCAATGTCGCGTATGCCGAGCTTGCCCATGATCTCCTTTGCCTTTTCCCTCTCGCTTGGAAGCGTCGCAGTCATTCCCACAATATGGGCGCCCTCGGGGAGGCGCTCTGCTATTGCGGAATATGCATAGTTGCCTGCAGTCCTGTGGACCTCGTCGAATATCACCAAACCGAACTGCTCGGGTGCGACGAGCTGCCTGTCTAGATCGTTCTTTACAATCTCCGGCGTGGCGCACACTATGCTGCTGTTCCAGAGCTTTTTGCGCCTTGCAATGGTGTCCTCGCCAGTAATCAGGGCAATGTCGCCTATGGTGAGGGAGTTTTTGAGAAACGTATGGTGCTGGTTGACCAGCACGCGCGTCGGGGCCAGAAACAGCACGCCCATGCCCCTTTGCAGGAATTCGGCAATCACGTGCAGGGCCACCACGGTCTTGCCCAGCCCGGTGGGCAGCACTATTACGCAGTTTTTCTGCTTTGCCTGGTCTGCCAGGTTGACCTGATAGTCGCGCAGCTCCACTGTGTCCTTTGCGATGAACTTTCCCTCCAGATATCTGACGTCCAATGCCATACACTCACCGCAGGCATTGATTTTATGGCTTTATGTGACGGATTGTTAGCTATTGCTCAAATATCAATATATTACAGGCGGGCCATCTTGGCTGTGTGAGCCAACCCCACGAGCGTCCCGGCTGGGACGAGTACTTTATGCTGCAGGCAGAGCTGGCAAAGCTTCGCTCAAACTGCATCACAAAGCAGGTCGGGGCAGTAATAGTGCACAACCACAGGCAGCTGGCAACCGGATACAACGGCACCCCGCCTGGAATCAGGAACTGTTTTGAGGGCGGCTGCGAGAGGTGCCAGAGGCGCATGCAAGGCAGGCTAGAGTCCGGCGAGGCCCTAGACAGGTGTGTCTGCAACCACGCCGAGGCCAATGCCATAATGCACTGCGCGATACTGGGAATAGAGGCCGGCACAAAGGACGCCACCCTGTATACCACGCTTGTGCCGTGCCTAGAATGCACAAAGATGGCCATTACCATCGGGATAAAAAGATTCGTCTGTCTGGATACATATCCTGAGACTGACTATGACCTGCTCGCAGAGGCGGGGGTGGACCTGGTCACGCTGGAGCGCAAAAAGATCTCGCGCTGGGCAAAAAAGCTGCTTGACGGATACGACGCGCGGGTAGCCCCAAAATAGGTGTTCTGATGCAGAGCCGGACTGCCAGCGCAAAGACGTCGGTACCGCCGTCGCTGCTGATATCTGCCGCATACGACGGCAAGAAAAAAGTCGCGGTCCTAAAGTTCTACGACACCGAGTCGCAAAAAATCATACTGTGGGCAGACGAGACCGGACACATGCCGTACTGCTATTCCAAGCTGGATTCCGGCGAGCTGGAGTTTCTAAACGAGCGAGACGACGTGCTCAAAATCGAGCGCGTAAAAAAGCACGACCTTTTACAGGACAAAGAGATTACCGTCTCAAAGATTACCGCCTCCGATCCGCTGGCAATCGGCGGGACGCAGACTGACAGGAGCATACGCAACCAGATAGAGACGTGGGAGTCTGACATAAAGTACTATGAAAACTATCTGTATGACGCGTCGCTTACCGTCGGCAGGTACTACGAGGTGCAAGACGGCAGGATAACGCAGCGCGACATGGCGATATCCGACGAGGTAAGGACGCTCCTAAAGGAGCTGCTGTGGGACAAGATTTCAAACGACGACATTGTAAACGCAGAGCAGTTCCGGCAGTACACATCTGAGTGGGCGGAGCTGCTCAACCAGCCCATCCCAAAGCTCAAGAGGATGAGCTTTGACATAGAGGTGGAATCAGAGATAGGGAGAATCCCGGATCCAAAGCTCGCAGAAAAAAGGATAACTGCGGTGGGCTTTGACGGCTCTGACGGCTTTAAGCGCATATTCGTGCTGAGGAGGGCAGGCGCAAAAGAGGGGACAAACGAGCTCGAGGCGGACATAGACGTGGTGTTTTATGCAGAGGACAGAGAAAAGGACATGATCCGGGACGCCCTCGGGGTGATAGAACAGTTCCCGTTCGTGCTTACGTATAACGGAGACGACTTTGACATGCCGTACATATACAACCGCGCGCGCAAGCTGGGAATCGCAGACGCCGACAATCCGCTGTACATGATGCGCGACTCGGCGACGCTAAAGCACGGCGTCCACATCGACCTGTACAGGACGCTCTCGAACCGGTCGTTTCAGATCTATGCGTTTAGCGCAAAATACTCTGACTTTTCGCTCAACAGCGTCAGCAAGGCGCTGCTCGGCGAGCAAAAGATAGACTATGGGATAAAGCTCGACGATCTGAACCTGTACCAGACTGCCAACTATTGCTATAACGACGCCCGCCTGACGCACAAGCTGACCACCTTTAACGGCGACATTCTCATGAACCTGCTGGTAGTCATTACGAGAATCGCAAAGATGCCAATTGACGACATATCCAGGCTGGGCGTCTCGCAGTGGATTCGGAGCATGCTGTACTATGAGCACAGGCAGAGAAACGCCCTGATTCCAAAGCGCGACGAGCTGGAGGCAAAGTCCCAGGGGGTGCACAATGACGCCGTAATCAAGGACAAGAAATACCGCGGCGGCCTGGTAGTGGAGCCTGAGGAGGGCATACACTTTGATGTGACGGTGATGGACTTTGCAAGCCTGTATCCCAGTATAATCAAGGTGCGAAACCTCTCGTACGAGACAGTAAGGTGCGTCCACGAGGAATGCAGGAAAAACACAATCCCGGACACGAACCACTGGGCGTGCGTGCAAAAAAACGGCCTCACCTCGCTGCTGATAGGCTCGCTGCGCGACTTGCGGGTAAACTATTACAAGAGCCTCTCAAAGAACAAGTCGCTTACAGAGGATCAGAGGCAGCAGTATACGGTGGTAAGCCAGGCACTCAAGGTAATCCTCAACGCCAGCTATGGGGTGATGGGCGCCGAGATATTCCCGCTGTACTTTCTGCCGGCCGCAGAGGCGACTACTGCCATTGGCAGGTACATCATCATGCAGACGATAAAGCGGTGCGAGCAAAGCCGGGTTCACGTGCTGTACGGGGACACGGACTCGCTGTTCGTCAAAAACCCGACCGAACAGCAGATACAGGGGATAATTGAGCACGCAAAGGCAGACCACAAGGTGGAGCTCGAGGTGGACAAGGAATACAGGTACGTGGTGCTAAGCAACAGAAAAAAGAACTATCTCGGGGTGACAAAGTCCGGCAAGGTGGACGTAAAGGGCCTTACCGGCAAGAAATCGCACACGCCGCCATTTATCAAGACGCTGTTCTACGAGCTAGTCGACGTGCTATCCACGGTGCAAAACGAAAGCGACTTTAACTCGGCAAAAAGGCAGATAGGTGCAAAGATTGCGCACTGGGGCAAAAAGCTCGAGGCCAGGGAGATTCCGCTGGATCAGCTCGCATTTAACGTCATGATAAGCAAGGCGCCTGCCGAATATGTAAAGACCGTGCCGCAGCACATAAGGGCGGCCAGACTGCTTGAGACAGTACGGGAGATCAAAAAGGGGGACATTATCTCATACGTCAAGATAATTAACAAGCCTGGGGTAAAGCCAGTAGAGATGGCGCGCCAGGACGAGATTGATGCGAAAAAATACATGGAGTTTATGGAGTCGACACTTGATCAGATCACCTCGTCGATGGGCCTTGACTTTGACGAGATTCTGGGCAAGCCAAAACAGACGGGACTGGACCAGTTCTTTGACTATGTGTGATGCATGTTGGTCTTTGAGGGAGTCTCGCTTACAATACTGGGAATAGTCGCCGGCGTCCTCATCCTGTCCGGATGGGCGCACCAGATAGCCAAGGGCTACAGGACAAAGAGCCTCAAGGACGTATCAAAGTACCTGATGATACTGATCGGAGTCGGCGCGCTGCTGTGGCTGATTTACGGCCTGGAGGTGATGGACGTCTATATAATAGGCACAAACGTCGCCGCAATAGTGCTGATGCTGATAGTCTTTGCCATGAAGCGCAGATACGACCGAGTACGGACGCAGTGACCGTACATACGGTACAAGCAATAAATAGCAGACTGGCACAGCCTCAATTCGGGCTTGTTTGTGATTAACTGCAAAAACTATGAGGAGGTTTCAGGCGACGGGATTGTCAGGCTTGTGCGGATTGCAAAAAAGATATCAAAAAGGCACGGAATCAAGATTGCAATTGCCCCGCCGCAGCACCTTGCCGCAAAGGCGGTATCCGGCGGGCTTGTCATACTTGCACAGCATACAGACGACAAAAAAACCGGCAGCACCACGGGGTTTGTGGTGCCAGAGCTGCTCAAAAAATCCGGGATAGGCGGCTCTATAATAAACCACAGCGAGCACAGGATTGAATACGGCGAGATCAAAAACCTGGTGTCCCGGCTGCGGCGGCTGCGCATGATCTCTATTCTGTGCGTCAGAAACGTGGCGGAGGCAAAAAAATTCGCAAAGCTGAATCCGGACTATATAGCAATAGAGCCGCCTGAGCTGATTGGGTCAGGCAAGGCAGTCTCCCGGGAGAGGCCGGAGCTGATTCAAAGGGCGGCAGCCGCAGTAAGTGGGGCGAAAAACCGCTCAAGGCTGCTGTGCGGCGCGGGGATTGTGTCTGGCAGTGACGTAAAAAAGGCGCGCGAGCTTGGGGCAAAGGGGATACTCGTGGCAAGCGGGATTGTAAAGGCCAAAGACTGGGAAAAGGCCATGGGCGAGTTTGCAGAATCGATGGTCTGAGAGAATACCCGGTGAAAAATACAGTCCACGTACAGATTGAATTCGGAAAAAATGTCACGCGTGGTCTGGCTTGTTTCCCAGCTTTAGATCCGTCATAAATGCGTCTGATTTTTTGTCGTCGTTTGGATCTGCGTAATATTGAAACCCATGACCGGCATAGAAATACCCTGCTCCGAGCGTGGCGCACGGATTCGCAGTTGTATGGTTTCACGTGTATCGGGAAAATCTGGGCATCTTGTCTGCCGTGCAACATTCCGTGCGGCACAAAGGACAACACACGTGCCAAGGATGAGTTTCTGCCAGTACCGATGCCAACTATAGCATTGCATGCAGCTCTAGCGGGATTGGCTGGTTTTTAGTGAAATTTCATGCGTGAACTCGAACACGAATTTGGCTGCCTGATCGCTTTTGGGTTTTTTCAGGGCTATCTGGACTGTAGGTTTGAAAAGATTGCAAATCCGAAGGGATTCGGGCAATGGCGATCGAGTGGAATCTCTGTGTGCCATGACGGAATTTCTGACCGAGTTTGATTTTAAATCATACGATCACGCCTAGACTCAGACAACTTGCCAGAACATACAAGTAATATTTTTTATAGGGGTTATTCCATCTTACAACATGGTGTTAAGAGATGTCGCTCCGTTAGATGATTATCAATGGGCCAAGGTGCAAAAAATGTTCAAAGAAGGCCCGACTGATAAATCCATAAAGGTGGTAGAGGAGGCACTGGAGCGTGCCAAAAAGATACCAAAAAATTATGATCCTATATCTTGATTGATTTTACAAAGACCCAAATTATGCTGTTAAAACCATCCGATGCGATGGATAATAATTTGGACATGACATTTGATTGTACGAATCCAGATTATGTAAAATATTATCAGTACGATGCCTTGTATGATGCTCAAGAAAACCTTGCACAGACATATCTGTTAAAGCTTGAGAAGAAGGTATTGGGATATTTCTCTATTGCGATGGCACACATTCGTAAGGAAAACAAGGATGCGATGATGGAAAAGGGCACTGATGGAAACATACCTGCCTTGTTAATCAGTCATTTGGCAACAGACAGGAAATTTTTAAGACACGGAGTTGGAACCGCGCTTATCGATATAGCATTAGACATGGCAAAATCTATGTCACGATACACTGGATGCCGGTATCTAATACTTCATCCAGAAGATGATGATGGAGTTAAACAATTTTATGCAAAATACGGATTTGAATACATTGGAAAGATTGTCGAGGATCCGAAAAAAGATCTTTTTATCCTAGACATAACCACACGCAAAAAATCTTAAATTTAACCGTCTAAAGATCTAGTTTTAGATCGAAGATTATCTTCTCCAGATAATATATCTGATACAGTATCGAGTAATTATAACCAAGAAGAGACAATAGAATTTATGGACAACAGACAAAAATTTCCAACTGAAAACTTGCAGTCCTTAAATATTCGAAGTTGCTTTTCTTTATAGCCTTCGCTGTGGGATAAAACTCCAAGACCTCCATGACACATTTTGTTTGATTCCAGCAATATTCTGCTACGTTTAGCTGCGGAATGACTTTTGGAAGATATGTGATCCGAAAATTTCCCTAACTAAAAATTCTCTCGTCGTATATTTACTTCTTGTCTCTGGGATTTTTTTGAATCTGTTCGCAGGCGGGGCCGTCTTTCATGCCTTGTTGCAATTGGGCTGCCAGGATGCGCATAAAAGTTTGACATTTTTTCAGATCCGTCAACCTTCCCGCATGTCCTGCGAAACACCACCACAAAGCACACGCTTCCGGATTTCATCCATGCTGGAAAAAACATAAACTGACGACAATTAACTGCGTTGCAGGGGGGCTAGTCGTACGGCGCACCGCAAACCAAGCAATAAATCAGGAATCCCGCATACGGTAATGGTTGCAAAAATACCCCTGCCCGCGCTGCAAGTCCGCGCTGGACATCCAAAGGACGTTCAGCAGAAAGATACTGGTGTCCTGCCCCTCGTGCGGCATGGAGGATCTGCTTGATTTCACAAAAAACCACGACGAGGCGTATCTGGAGTTTTTGTGCCGTCATGACGGAGGCAAGATACCTGACAGGGCAGAGATGGCGCGCGGCCTCAAAGACGAGGGGATAATCCGGGACGCCTCGGAGATAACAAAGATGGCGGGGCGCAGAGTCGATCCCATAACCAGGCAGGTCATGCTCTCAAAGATGGACTATGTCTCGTACTATAAAAAAATCAAAAGATCAGAGCCGGAGATGGGGTGCGCAGTGTCCGATTCCGGCCTGGACGGCAGGATTATCCTGCACCTGCAAGAGTCGGGAATCTCGAGGCTGTACAAGTTCCAGCAGGACGCAATCGAGGCGATAACGCGCGGCGGCAACGTGGTAATCGAGGCGCCCACTGCGTCAGGCAAGACAGAGGCGTTTGTCCTGCCCGTGATACACCTGCTCAAAAAAGACGCCGGGGCGACGGCCCTGTTTGTCTATCCCACAAAGTCACTGGCGCGTGATCAGCATCCAAAGATTGCCGCCATGGCAGAAAAGCTCGGCATGGACGCAGGCGTCTTTGACGGGGACACGGGACAGGCCGACCGGCAGAAAATACTGGATGATCCGCCGCAAATACTGATTACCAACTTTGACATACTGCACTATCACCTCTGGCACAGGACAAGGTTCGCATCGCTGCTGGGCAGGACAAGGTTCCTCATAGTCGACGAGACGCACGTGTATTCCGGAATATTCGGCTCCAACGTGTTCTATATAATAAAACGCCTAAAGCGCATCGCAAGGAGGATCCGGTTTGTCGCATCCTCTGCCACGCTGGATAACGCAAAAGAATTCTGCGAGGAGCTCTTTGGCTGCGAGATGGAGCTAGTCTCCGGCTCTGGAAAAAAGAGCGAGACTGACTTTGTGATGCTGTTTCCGTCGCTGCGAACGCAGAGGGCGCTGATGGTGGATCTTGCAAAAAAGCTCACAGCCGGCGGGCACAAGACAATGGTGTTTAGCAATTCACACCTCAACTCTGAGCTGTTCTCCATGCAGGCAAGAAAGCGCGGCATAAGGGTAAGGGTCCACAGGGCGGGCCTGACTGCGGCCTATCGCAGGTCGGTGGAGAGGGCCTTCAAGGAGGGTGCAATCGACGCCATATCCTGCACGCCGACCCTTGAGCTGGGAATGGACATCGGCGGGGTGGACGGCGTCATATCGTCGATTGTTCCGGTGACCCGGCTGGTGCAGAGGATGGGACGGGCCTCAAGAAAGGGACAGAAAGGGTATGCGTTTTTGGCGCTTGGAAACGATCCAATCTCTCAGTACTACAAGAACCATCCGGACGACTATTTCGAGGACACAGAAAAAATTTACATTGATCCGAAAAACCCGTTTGTTGAGGAATTCCAGGTGCTGGCAATGGCGTGCGACGCGCCCATACCGCGCGGCGAGCTTGGCGTGCACGATACGGCGATACAAAAGCACGTAAGCGACGGAAACCTTGTTCTGCGGCAGGGCAGGTACGTGCCGGATCTAATTCGGGCGGGTGCGCTTTTGAGGGACTATAGCATAAGGGGAATCGGAAATTCCGTGGATATCTTTCTTGACAGAAAAAAGGTTGGGGAAAGGATACTGCCCATCGCACTAGAAGAGCTGCACAAGGATGCGATTTATTTTCTTGCCGGCTCTAGGTACAGGGTAAAGGAGCTCGACTATCCTGGCCTTCGCGCGCATCTGAGCAGGATTCCGCGGGACTATCCGTACTATACCAAGGCGCTGACTGAGGAATGGCCCACAATAGAGCAGGTAATCGAGCAAAGGACCGCCTTTGGGGTGGAGCTGGCATTTTGCAGGCTGCACATCAGGAAAAGCGTCCACGGCTATGCCAACATAGCCCTGGGCCAGGAGGCAGCACAGGGAAGCAGGGTTTCGCTGGAGCTGCCGCTAGAGTACGACTTTGTAACAAAGGGGCTGGTGTTTCACGCGCCGCAGCCCGCCGACGAGATGCTGCGCTCAAAGGACGCAGAGTATGTGGAGGCAAGCGGCTATCATGCGGCAGAACACGTCGTAATCGAGGGAAGCAACATGATAACGGGCGGAGTCTCGCAGGATTTGGGGGGAATATCCATGGGAACATCCGGCGTGATATTCGTCTATGACGGGGCCATCGGGGGAAGCGGGGCAAGCAAGGCGCTCTATGACAGGTTTGAGAATGCCATAGGGCGCAGCCTGTCCATCGTACGCGAGTGCCCCTGCAGGGGCGAGGCAGGATGCCCGCGGTGCACGTTTTCGTACAGGTGCGGCAACAACAACGAGTTTCTGCACAAAGCCTCTGCAATCGAGGTGTTTGCAAGGATTGCCGGCGGGGAGAATACCGTGCTGGTGGATCACGCCGGAAACAGGCCAATAGTGTGATGGTGGTCTTGGGTGCCGCGGTGCCAGACGGGGGGTGAGCTATTTTTTGGACAAGACGCATGCGCCTATGGCTGGATAGGTTTTTAAACAATCGTCATCAATTATAGACAGATGTCCCTCTTGCTCAAGGATCGCGTATACTCGATGGAGGCGCCCACCGCAAAAAGGGGGGTTTATCCGCTGCACGGCTACAAGCTCGGACTGTACCGCCTGCCCATCACGCTAGAGGATCCCGACGAGATAAAGTCAATCCATGACGGCATGAAAAAGACCTTCGAGATGGACATGTATGCCGACAGGATATACGCCACCTACAGGTGGACCGAGCAGAGCTCCGAGAATCCCGACGCCAAGGGGTACAAGCAAGTCGAGCTGTGCGTCACAGTCGAGATCGTCACAGGCGAGGTAATCGACGTGATATACCAGATATTTCCGATAGAAAAGTTCGGCGACCCGCAGTGGGTGCGCGACTATCGAAAAAAGGCCGATCACTATGCAAAGATGATAATCGACACAATGCTGCGCAATACGATACTATCTGACAAGCTAATCAAGCACTATGTAGACAAGGACAAAATCTCAGAGATTGGGGCCATCGAGCAGCTCGAGGCAATGACCCCGCTTGCAAAGATCGTACCTGACGCAAAGCCAAAGATAAAGGCCATCGAGCCGGCAGAAGAGGCCGCAGGCGTAGCCGACGTCCCGGTGACGTGGAACATTGACGGCGCAAAGCCCGGCCCGATTGACGTTGAATTCAAGTCCAAGATACCCGCATCGTCCCCGTATTCCGCACCAGAGCACACAATCAAGACGTGGGGAAGAAAGGGGGCAGACAACAAGGTGATGGGCGTCTGGGGCGAGTTTGTCTCAGTCGACTATGACATATGCGTGGCAGACGGCGGGTGCATAGAGGCGTGCCCCGTCAGCGTATACGAGTTCTTTGACACGCCGGGAAACTCGGGGTCCGGCAAAAAGCCGCTAATGTCAAAGGAGCCGGACTGTATCTTTTGCCTTGCATGCGAGGGCGTATGCCCGCCAAAGGCCATAAAGATATTCGAGCAGAAATAACTGCCGCGTGTATTTTGCAGCTCAGCGCACGGTGATAGAGTTTGAGGACGAGTCATAATACCCGTACGTCACCCACCTGCCGTCCGATACCGTAAAGAGCTCATAGTCCGAGATTGCCAAGTCGCCGTACTCGTTGAGCTCGATGGCGCCTATCGCGCCGGCGTATTTTTGTGCGGTCCCCGGAATGGCGTCTGCAAGTATGTCCGCATCAAGCGTTTGTTTTTCAAGTATGGAGAGGCCCAGCAGCCACACAGAGTCGTAGGAGGAATAGGCGTATGTGTTTGGGGGCGAGCCTATTGCGTCTATCAGGTGGCTGCGCACTCGCTCGTACGTCTCGCTCTTTGATGCCGAAAACTGTCCTGCGACAAACGTGACATCGGAGGCAAACCCCGATGCGATGCGGTCTCTAGTTATCGCGTCATCGTTTGCGGATCCGGTCGAGCCGTACCATCCTACTTTGTGCAGCGTATCGTAAGGGTCCGCAGAGTTCAGGAGGTGGACCATCTCGGAGAACCCGATTGCCAGCACTGCGACCTCGCCGGCAGAATACTCCTCCAGGTACCCGTCGACTATTCCCGAGAGCAGGGAGGCCTCAGTAGAGAATACGGCAACCTCGGGGTTGTACCTGATGCCGTCGTCGACTGTCCCGCCAAGCCCCTCAAAGGATTCCCGCGCAGACTCGTACAGGCCGTCGCCCCACACGTCGCCCCGGTATACCGGCACGAGCACCCTGATGCCGTCATGCTCTAGCAGCTGTGCAATCACGCGGCTCTGTATCGTGTCGTCTGGAACCAGGCGGAATATGTTGTCCCGTATTGCAAGCTTTGGCGTAGTCGAGGACGGCGAGATTAGCAGCATGTCATTAGAGTCTGCGTACGACTTTACGTTGATTAGCTCCGCGCTAGTCTCCGTGCCCAGGATCAGCTTTATTCCCTTGGAGTTCAGGGACTGGATCTTTTCTAGCGCGATTATCGGGTCAGTCTGCGTGTCCTCGCCGACGAGGTTCATCTGCCACGTCTCGCCTGCATCCCTCAGATACGCGTTAAAGTCCTCGACTCCCAGCCTTGATGCAATGATGCTGTCCTCGCCGTGGCTTGCAATGTCGCCGGTGGCCGGAAGCAGCATGCCGATATTCACCACGCCTGGAATGCCACCCGCAGTTTCGTCGTCTGCCGGTCCGGAATCGCCGGACTGTAGCAAAAAGAGTCCCGCCGAGGCCGCAGCGATGACGCCTATTATCACATAAATCATTCCATTCAATGAAAAAACCACGGATCTGGCGTATTTATCTTGTATCTGTGGGAGGATGCGGCAGTACACGTACGGGCACTGGCCGACTATAGGCGGCATGATCAGGGTTTACTGTAATTGGAAGGTGGGCCCCATGTTCATTATGGGCGTCCGGCATCGGCGAATCCCGGGGATTCCCGGCCGGCACGAGACGCTCCTCGAATCGAGGCGCCGCATATCACAAATATAAATATCGACTGCCCGCCCATAATACGGATGGACGTAAACCCCTTTACGCAGATGATCTTTAATCTCTTTATAACATCGGCAGTCCTGATCACCCTGTATACCTGCAACTTTTACTATCTGGCGCTTCTCTCTGCGTCCAGAAAGGAAAAGCACAGCACGGTGACGGCCGGCGGTTCGTCGGTGACAGTCCAGCTCCCCATTTACAACGAAAAATACGTGGCCTGCAGGCTGATTGACGCAGTATGCGACATGGACTATCCCAAGGAAAAGATGAGAATCATGGTGCTAGACGACTCTGATGACGACACAGTCGATCTGGTGGAAAACCTGGTGGACGATTATAAGAAAAAGGGGTTTTTCATCGAGCACATACGGCGCGGAACCCGTACCGGATACAAGGCAGGCGCGCTAAAGCACGCAATGAAGTCGACTAGCACGGAATACGTGGTCATCTTTGATGCCGACTTTGTCCCGCCAAGGTGGTTCCTGCAGAGGGCGATTCCGTATTTCGCAAAGTCCAACATCGGCCTGGTGCAGTGCAGGTGGGGGCACATAAACGAGAACTATTCTGCCGTCACAAGGGCGCAGGCGCTCAGCCTAGACTTTCACTTTCTGGTGGAGCAGACAGCAAAGAGCAACTCTCACCTTTTCATGAACTTTAACGGGACTGCGGGAATATGGCGCAGGGAGTGCATCGAGGATGCGGGCGGATGGCACACCGCCACGCTGGTAGAGGACCTTGATCTGAGCTACCGGGCGCAGATGAGGGGCTGGAAGTGCCTGTTCCTTCCGGACATTGTAATTGACGCCGAGCTGCCAGTACAGATGAACGCAGCAAAAAGGCAGCAGTTTCGCTGGGCCAAGGGCTCCATCCAGTGCGCCCTCAAGCTGCTCACCGGCATCGCCATAAAGCGCACCATCGCCGTAGAGGCAAAGGTGCAGGCGTTCATACAGCTTACGCGCCACATCGTCTTTCCGCTCATGCTAATCCAGTTCCTGACGCTGCCGATTCTCCTGGCGTCGAATGTCAACTTGTACCTTGTGAGCTTTCTTCCGGCGCTGACCATACTGGCGTATCTTGCCATGGGTCCCGGGGCGTACCTTTTGATAATGCAAAAGATGTACCGCAACTCGTGGAAGCTAAAGGCCGCCGTCCTGCCGTCGCTTCTCGTGTACAGCTTTGGAATGTCCGTGAACAACACGGTGGCCGTCTTTGACGCCGTAATAGGAAAAAAGAACGAGTTTTTGCGCACCCCAAAGTACGGCATTGTAAAAAACACCGACGGCTGGAAGGACAAGGCGTACAATCTTCCGTTTACAAAGACCACGCTGCTTGAGATCTTTTTCGGGGTATACGGGGTGCTGGGAATATTCATCGCGATATTCTCAAACAATGTGTTTTTCGCGCCGATAATCGGGCTGCAGACTGTGGGCTATTTCTTTATCGCCTACCTCAGCCTGTCGCACTCGAGATTTAAAAGAAATAAATCAAGTGAAAACATGGCCATTGGCAGGGAAGAGAGGATGGCAAAACACGTCTACAAGATAGCAATGACCGGAATAGCGGTGATAATCGTGTTTGGCGTCTATATGGCCTTTGTGGGGTACGGCAACGACATTTATCCGCTCGACCTGGCAAGGGGGCACCTCACCGAGATTGCGCGCTCGACAGAACCGCTTTCTGTCATCGACACAGTCCAGGACACAAAGGCGTACCTGCCAGAGGAGGGAAACCCGGTGTGGATATTCCAGACCCCCGATACTGACTTTGGGCTCATGCAGGCAAAGCTCGACGAAATGTCCGACACGGCGCTCGGAATATCCGGCTCGCCTGTGGACAGCTCTGCCTATCAGACCGGCATGCTCAACATAAAAGAGGCCGCAAAGGAGATGAGAATAAGCGTCATGGATGCGACGCCGTATGCGTATGTCAGCCCGGCCAACATTCTGTTCAGCTCGCTGTGGATGGCGGCAATAATAGGAATCTTTGCGGTCCTCAAGCAGAAAAAGGATCAGCTTGCAAGCCTGGACAGCGTCTAGGAAATGTTGAGCTCGCCTCTGATCTCGTCTACTGCCCTTATCCCGTAAATGTCCCTTACCTGCCTGATTCTGACGGCCTCCTTTAGCAGATCCCGGCCCAGGCCCCCGATCAGTATGTTCAGCACGTCTGAGAATCTTACCTCCCACCTGTCTGCGCAGTCCAGTATCTTCGATACTGCCCACTGCCTTACCTCGTGCGGCAGCGGGATCTTTTCCCGGGCCTGCACCGATATTCCGTCAAACAGGTTTACGATCTGCATGGTCTGCCCCGCCATCTTTTCCAGATCCTTTGCCTGGCCGTATTTTGACTCTGCGCTCATTCTCATGCTTGACTGGTACTCGGACAGCTTGAGAAGCGCCATGATCTCCATTGAGGAGTCGCCTGCCGTCTTGCCTGCGTCATGCCTGATCTCCCGGATCTCCTGGAACACGGCGTCGGTCTTTTTGTGGAACTCTGATGCGGCAGCATCCGATCTCCTTGCCATGTCGGTGAGTGACGAGATTTTCTGCTCAATGCTGTCGGTCCTGCCAAGCACGCCGTCCTTGAACTCTGCCATGTCCCTCTCCACTGACTCTAGCCTGCCGCCTACGGCGGCGCTGGACTTTGCAAGCGAGTTCATCTCGGACTGTACGCCGTGCAGCTTTGCTGCCACGCCGGAGACTGACTCGGCCTTGGCCGCTATGGTGTCAAACTGCTGCTTTAGGCCGTCGATTATGCCTCCTAGCGAGTCCATCTTTTCGGCCCTGGCAGATATCTCGCCTATCTGCTCCCGGATGCCTGACATCTCTGAGGCGATGCCCGATGCCGACTCTGTCTTTTGGCTCAGCTTTTGAATCTCCGCCCTTAGAAACGCCGTGTCGGCCTCAGAGCCGGCCTTGGCCTTCTCCGCCATTGCCCTGAACTCTTTTTTCATTCCGTCCAGCTCTGAGCCCACGTCGGTCATGGCATCGGTCCGGGCCGACACCTTTCTCAGGCTGTCCCTTACCTCGTCTACCCTTTGTGCTATTTTTATTATCATCTGTGAATTGTTCCTGATCGAGTCCATGCTGTCTGATACCTTTTCTGCGAGCTTTTGCGCATCGGCACTGCGTCCCTCCCTCTGAATTCTGCGGATCTGCTCCTCTAGCCGGGCGGACTGATCGTTTATCTGGGTGATCATTGCCGACTGGTTCCTTACGTGGTTTAGGCCGACGAACAGCTTTTGGGTGTCCTCCTCTAGCATGTTCATCTGTTTTGACTGCTTTTGGACCTGCTCTGTTGCTGCTGCAAGCGAGTCGATCATGGACTTCATGGACACGAGTATCTTTTGGTTTTCTGCGAAAATCTTGGTCATTGACTTTATCTCCCTTGTCAGGATTTTTGTCGAGTCAGACACTGATGCCACTTTTTTTAGCAGTGCTGCCGGAGTCGGTGCCCTTGCAGTTTTTGTGACTTTATTTGGCGCCTTTTTTGCGGCCATGTAACAGACAGCCCCGCTGCGCATAAAAGAGTTGGGATAAAAAGAAATGACGGGCTAGTTGTTTACTAGCTCGGGTTCGTGCAGCAGCTCGTGGATGGTCTTTTCTGCCAGTCCGCAGTGGGTCTCGATGAAGCCCTTTGTGCAGTATTCACACTGAATCATATTGTACGGTATGGTACCGTACTATTAATACGCTGGTTATTACATGATAACCCACAGTCAGATACCCCAGGTGTCTTTCATCATTGATCAGCTACCTAATCATCATTCTGTGTGAAGGGGTGGCAGCACAGCAAATAAAGAGGTTTTAGCGCAGAATCCGGCCATGCGCGCAAAACCATTCTGTTTTTAAGCAAATCTGTGTACAGGCGATGGTATGAGGGATTTTTTTTTACAGGCAGACTCTGGCATTCAGGACTCGCTTAATGCCAGCATTATGAGCATAATCGAGCAGCTCACACCGGAGCTGCCCCACACCACGTTTGTGACCGATCTTGCGATAATCATGATAATCGGGGCAGTCGTGACCCTGGCGTTCTTTAAGATACGGCAGCCGCTGATAATCGGGTACCTTTTTGCGGGAATGCTCATCGGGCCCCTCTCGCCGCTGTGGTCGTGGCTTTTGCCAAAAGGCGGGGTGCCCGGGGATCCCGTCGACGGAGTCGGAATACTGTCTGACATTTCGGCGCTGAATCTTTTTGCAGAGATTGGCGTCATACTGCTGCTGTTTGTGATAGGGATCGAGTTTCCGTACGCCAAGATCCGCTCCATAGGCAAGGTCGCCGCAGGTGTCGGAACACTGGGGCTGTTTCTGACCATGGGCGCGGTGTTTCTTGCCGCAGGGGCGATGGGGCTGAACTTTATGGACTCGCTGTTTCTGGCAGCGGCCCTGTCGATTAGCAGCACTGCCATAATTGTAAAGATACTCACCGATGCAGGCAAGATCAAAAAAGAGTCGTCCATACTGGTACTGGGCGTCCTGATAGTGGAGGATATAATCGCAGTAATCTTGATCTCCTCGCTGCAGTCCATTGCGCTTGTGGGCACGGTGTCAATTGAGAGCGTGCTTGTGGTAGTTATCGTGGCAGCCGGCCTGATCGTGGGCACGTTTACCATCGGCACCAGGATAATACCGCGGCTTATAGACAAGGTGGCCGCCGCCGAGCACAGGGAGATCCTGCTTCTTAGCGTGCTGGGCGTCTGCTTTGGATACGCGCTGCTTGCAAACATTGTCGGGCTTTCCGTTGCGATCGGGGCGTTTCTGGCCGGCGTGCTAGTCGCCGAATCCAAGTCCGCCGAGGTCTCAAAGATGCTCTCCAGCCCCATAAAGGACATGTTTGTTGCAATCTTTTTCGTGTCAGTCGGGGCGCTGATGGACATAAGCCAGATACAGAACTATGTGTTTCTGGCCGTCGTTCTGATTGTCGTGGCCACCGCCACAAAATTCGGCGGAAACCTGCTTGGAAGCTTTGTCCTCAGGCAGAAAAGGAAAAAATCGGTAAGGACTGCGTTCACCCTTGCGTCGCCCCGGGGTGAGTTTTCGATTGTAATCGTAAAGATAGGCGTGGATTTGGGAGTCGTGAGCAGCTTTGTCTTTCCGCTGATCGGACTCATTGCCATAATCACCGCCTTTATCTCGCCGTTTCTAATCAAGGCAAGCGACAGGGTGGTTGCCCGGATGCGGGAGGAGTAGGGGCTGCCCGAAGGCGAGCTAGGCGATCTCCTAAAGAGGGTGCACCGCGGGGTCACTGCCATACGGTACGAGCAGACCACGGTTCCGTGCATACAGCTGCGGCCGGAAAGGTTTGATAAAGTAATGCGCAAGGTCGCAGGCAGGCCCGCATCAATAGACACGAACCTCAACATCATACAGGACGGCGCAGGACACGTGTTTGTCGACATAACCATGACCTTTCCGGATCAAACCGCGCTAAAGATACTGCTTGATGCAAGCACGTGCGTGGATTTCTTTGAGCTGCTAGCAGAGACGTCCATGATGGCGCTGTCCTCGGAATCCGACGGGGGGAACATATTCATGATTCAGCTTCCCAGGCCCGAAAGGGCGCACGATGCGCTAGAGATGATCAGAGGCGGCCTCGGCAGGTGAGTGCAGTCGCCGGGATTTGAACCCGGGTCACCAACTTGGCAAGCTGGAATAATAACCAAACTATACTACGACTGCCCAAACAACAGCCGTATTTTCTATATTAAAGCCTACTGATCGATGCGACACAATTTTTAATCACCGCCGACATGTATAACGCATGGATGAGAGACTGCTCAAGGTGGTAAACCAAAAAATCGGCGAGGTCTTTGAGAATACCGCCTGGATTAAAACCGTGGCAGGGTCGCTTGGCAAAATGTCGTCTGATGATAACGCGTTTGCGTGCGGAATCGTAATTGGCAGGCTGTACAACTCGTTTCACTATCAGTGCAGGAGAATCCTTTCGCGTGATCCGACTGACGACGAGTTTACCGAGTTTGTCGGAATTTTAGTGGCGCGGGAGCGCGAGATTCTTGGCGCCCTGAAACAGGACGGGACCTAGTTTTTTAGCTCAATGACTTTGATCGTCGGGGTTCCGGGAAGCTTTACACATGCGTGCTTTATGGCCTTTTTTGCGTGCTCTAGGTGCTCCTTTTTGACGTGCGCCTCATAGATTACCTGTCCCTGCTTGACTCTGGCGCCGAGGCTGACTGCCTTTCCAAAGGCGCGCCTCATGCCCTCCTGAAGCCTGTCTGCGCCGGCAGTTGCGATCATTTTGTTCTCCCTTAGCAGGACGTGGGGGTACACCCTGAGCCTGGAATAGTATCCGCTCTCGCCGGTGGCCTTTTCGATGGTCTTGTTTGCCGCAAGCCTTGTGGATTCTATGGCCATGTGCCGGATCTGTATCTTTTCGTTGATTAATAGCTGCACGCAATAGTCGTATCCGCCCGGCGTTCCGGTCTGAAATTTCGTGATTTTTATCTGCGGCTTGCCCTTGATGTATTTTTTTCTCGTGTATGGCTGGCCGTTTCCCTTTCTATAGTTTGCACCGTGCATGATATGACCCGTTGGCCTTACGCCTCTGAGCCCTTATTTTAAGAGTCGTAAAAGCGCCCTCCGGTCCTGGGGATTCCGGCCTAGTGTGGCTTATATTGAAAAAACGGGCCACTCCCGTACAATGGAGCAGCCATCCGAACCGCAAGTCCAGGGCCGGCTGGTCAAGGATCTCACGCTGGTTTCTGACGCAGACGTGCGGCGCGAGCTAGAGTGCAAGGGATACGGCGAGACCATACGCGACAAGTTTTTCCTAAAGCCCTTCGAGTCCCTGTACCTGCTTTACTGCGACAAGCTGCAGCTCATCAGGGCCAAAAAAACCCTGGACTTTAACGCGCTGATGCAGATATGCAAAAAGTACGACAAGACGATTCTGACCAAGTTTCTGATCTACCGGGATCTGCGCAGCAGGGGGTACGCCGTAAAGGACGGGTTTGGATTCGGCTCGGATTTTCGCGTGTACGAGCGGGGGCACTTTGGCACAAAGGGCGCCAAATACGTGATCTTTGGGCTAAACGAGGGCACGCAGGAAAGGATAGGAGACCTGCAAGAAAAGGTGGAGCAGATTACGCAGATGGGAAAGGAGCCCATCGTGGCGGTAATCGAAAGAAGGGGCGAGATAATCTATTACAGGCTGTCCAAAATCGGCTTTTTGCAAAACAAGGCCGGCGTGCAGGACAGGATCGAGCTCTGACTAGACGTCGATTGCCCACCTGGAGGAATATTTCAGCATGTTTCTCTTCTGGGCGTGCTCAAAGTCATAGACCTCGACGTGCCTGGTCTTGTTCTCCCACAGGTCCCCGAAATCCTTGGTCTTGATCTCTACCCTGCTCTTGTCGTTCCACGACGTAAAGACGTCCACTGATTCAAAGTTCCTGTTTTGCGCGTTGAATGTCTGGTTGGACGTGCCCGTAAAGGCCACTACGTCGTCGCGTTCGTCGACAAAGATGCCGACCCTGTCGCTAAACGAGCCTACGACCTCTTCTGAGTTTGGAATCGCAATCTTGATCTCGATTTGGCGGTTTTCTACCAGGTCATAGAGCATCTTGATCTTTGAATCCCTGATAAGCCCGGTCTTTAGCGGAAAGCCGCGGTTGTCTATGAACAGCTTTGTGATGAACTCCAGATCAGAGGCGTCAAACCGGTGGCCGCAGATTATCCTTATCCTGGCCTTGTTTTTTGTAAAGTTGTCAAGGCCCAGCGCAAGCGTGGTCAGGCTTTTCAGCGAGATGTACTCTATACACCTGTCGTACTCTATGCAGTTGCCAAGGCACGGGATGAAAAACTCTGTGACAATGTCGTCCCGATCCGACCGGTACTCTTCTTTTAGTGAGATATCCCGCAGTCCCAACTAGCTAATCACGCATTCTATGCCAGGCAATTCATCCTAGTTGTACCTATCATTTTATATATTTGTGTGTGGGGTTTGCGCTTTATAGTTCTCAGCAGGCGGGCGCGAACATTTCTCCGTAATGGACACGGGACCAACTGGGAATTTCCGCCTCGAGTTGCAGAATCGGCCCTACATCGTACCGGCACCTGCCGGGGACTGTTCGGCCTCGGGACGATTCTGACTGGGATCTGGCCGTCAAGGCCTCCATTCCGGCAGATGTCCGACGCTGCCGGCACGTAGGGTTTTGGGCGCAATCAGTCGCGTGCGGAAATCACACTGTTTGGCCCTCCTACCTGCGTGCGTCCCCCAATGTGTGTCTGCGGTCGCACGGGACGGCGAATTTGGGAAAAAGATAATATCGATTGTACGGTGTGTATGGTGATGCGCGAAATCATGATTGATTCCAACGTGGACAGGATTGTCACGCCGGACAACCTAAAGGTGGGACTGATGGTGGCAAAGCAAAAGGAGCAGTGCCGTGCGGGAAGCTGTTCGTTTCACTATTACGGCCTGGGATTTGGACAGTCGCCGTTTCACGTGCCTGAGACGCTGCGGCGGGGACTGGCAGAGAACGCCGGACAGGGGCACTATTCGGATGCAGAAGGGATACTGCCGCTGCGGCAGGCAATAGCCGACTTTAACAACAGGCATTTCGGCCTGAGCCTGGATGCGGACAGGATAATAATCGGGCCCGGAACCAAGGATTTGATCAATACGCTCTTTTTAATCCTGGACGGCGGGGTGATTCTTCCGTCCCCCTCGTGGATAGGGTACAGGCCGCAGATGTACCTGCTAAACAAGCACTTTCACACGCTGCACCTGAAAAAGGAGAACGGCTACAAGATAACCCCCGAACAGCTCGACGAGTTTGCCGGCTCGCTTGAGGAAAAGCAGCACACGCTGGTAATCAACAACCCGCACAATCCGACCGGCGCATTATACACGGAGGCCGAGCTTGAGGGGATTGTCGGGGTGTGCAGAAGGCGCGGGATTTTGATTCTGGCCGACGAAATTTACGCGCTGTCGACCTATGACGTTGAAAAATTTACCAGCCTTGCAAAGATCTATCCGGAGGGCGCCTTTGTCACAAACGGGCTCTCCAAGGACAGGTCTGCCGGAGGATACAGGCTGGGCTCGTGCGTACTGCCAGACACTGACTCTAAAAAGCTGCTGGCCGACTTTAAAAAGGTGGCAGCCACCATATACACCAACGTCTCTACGCCGACGCAGTTTGCCGCAATAAAGGCCTACGAGCCGGATCCCGGAATCGAGGAGTATTTTGGGATTACGCGTCAGATACACAGGATGATGGGCACGCAGCTAAGCGAGCTGTGGAACGGCGTTGACGGGGTGGAATGTACGATGCCGGAGGGCGCGTTTTATTTCTATGCTGATTTCAACGGCATGTCAAAAGATCTCAGGCGGCACGGGGTGGCAAACTCTAACCGGCTCGGGGACTCTCTGATCAGGTGCCCGTACCATCTTGCGACTGTCACCGGGGATGCAAACATGCTAGAGCCTGCCGATTACGGCGCCCGCATAGCGTTTGTCGACTATGACGGCAAAAAGGCGTACGATGACTATCGGGAAAACAGGCCGGGGAGCGCATCGGAAGAGGCAGAGTTTGTAAGGAGAAACGCGCCGCACATGATGGACTCTGCAAACTCGCTGGAAAAATGGGCAAGGCGCACAAGGCAATAGGCGGGATCAAACCGTGGAATCCTGGAGATACGTGGATCTGTTCGAGATGCTGCCAAGAAAGGATCATCGTGGAAAACGGCTTGACTGGGATCCAAATAATGCAGTTCCAAGATACCGCGCGTCGGCATTATACCGTAATAAAGAAAAGTTTGCATCCAATAAACTAATCCAGGTCATGGCCAAACAAAGACTGGATTTTGACAAATAACCCTTATATCGAATATGCCATGCTTTCAACACATGGACGAACTGCCAAAAGGCTGGATGATAAAGCATGCCAAAGAGGTCGAAAAGGCCGTAAAAGAGATGCCAAAAGAAGAACGCGAGTTTTACGAGGAGCTCTTTGAAGATGAATAACGCCGCGCTGCGGGATTAAAACCTGCGTGCGGCTGATCTACTTTATGTCCCCGAGCTCTGCAAGCATTGCGGAGAGCTGAATCTCGGGGTTTGCCCCGACTAGAATCCTGTAATCGTACTTTGCAATCACCTCGAGGATTCCACCAGTGTTCTCCGTCTTTGTCTTAAAGACCGCAGAGTTGAGGTACTTTAAAAAGTCCGACTCTGACATTCCGTAAACCTTGATGAGCTCTATCATCTGCTCTCTTGCCTGCGTAATCTTTCCGCCGGTTGCAAGGGCCAGTATCTTGCCTACGTCGCCGGTCTTTGTCAGTCCGGCC
Organism: Cenarchaeum sp.; assembly: GCA_965212015.1. GTDB lineage: Archaea > Thermoproteota > Nitrososphaeria > Nitrososphaerales > Nitrosopumilaceae > Cenarchaeum. Next base: position 833,571 of record OZ243037.1, on the reverse strand, counting down.
GACGCCCTGACGTTCTCCTCTGTTATGCCGCCAAGGCTGGCGGCTGCCTGCAGCATGTTTATCGAGTGCCTCAGGTCACCTTCTGAATACTCGTGTATCATGTCTAGTCCCTTTTGGTCGGCTGTCACCTTTTCCTCTGACGCTATTTTTTTGAGGTGGGCTACTATGTCCTTTTGGGGAATCGCAGTAAACTTGAAGATTGCGCACCTGCTCTGGATGGGGCTTATTATTTTTGATATATTGTTTGCAATCAGGATAAACCTGCATATCCTGGCTGCGTCCTCTATTATCCTGCGCAGCGCAGTCTGCGCATCTGCCGTCATTTCGTCGGCCTCATCCAGAATGATTATCTTGAAGGGAATGTCATCAAAGGCAGCATAGTTTGAGAACCTTTTCACCTTTTCGCGCACCATGTTTATTCCGCGCTCGTCAGACGCGTTGAGCTCAAGCAGGTTGCCCTTTATGTGGTCCCCTAGCACCTGCCGCGCAATGCACAGGGCAGTCGTGGTCTTGCCCACGCCGGCGGATCCCGAGAACATCAAATGTGGCATCTCTGGGGGCTTTTTTAGCAGCGCCCCGATGCTCCTTATAACCTCCTTCTGGCCCACTATCTGGGACAGCCTCGATGGGCGGTATTTCTCCACCCACATGCTCCTAGATGACATGCGAATTATACTGTTATAACCCACTAAATAAATCACAGTAGTGAGCAGGATCAATTGATCTTACCATGTTGTTAATAAAAATGATCGCTACGCTGTATGAGCACAGGCGGGGGAATAGCTGATCCCAATGCCACAGACAAAGGATTTGGACCGGGCGCACGCGACTGGCTTTGAGCTCCAGGACGTAAAGTTCGCCTTTGTCCACGACGTCAAAATCAGCGTGGCCGGAATCAAGATAGAGGCCAAGGAGGGCGAAATCATGAACATACCGCGGTACGTGGCGGCCGTCCTGGAGGACGAAAAGCACGGGCAGATACAAGAAGTCGACATGGTAGTGGAGCTAAAGCAGGCCATAGTAAAGGAGAACGTCCAGGGCGAGTTTGAGCTGGCAACACTCGAGGAGCATTTTTACATAAAGCTAAAGGCATACATGAAAAAGCTGCCCGACTCTGATCGCGACAAGGTCGAAAGCATGCTCAACACGCTTTTGAGAAAGAGGCACGGCAAGATAATCCACCTTGCAGACTCCTCCAAGCTTACAGCAGAGCTGTCCGGAAAAATGACAGTCGAGGAGCGAGAGTTTTACAACAATTTGCACGACACAAGCGCGGCCTTTACCGCGCAAATCATCGGTGACGGCAAGTGACTGCCGTCGAGGCCCGGCAGCTCACAGACTCGGCGCTGTCTGACATGATAAAGTCGTTTCTAGTCCAGCACAAGGACAAGGCGGGACACTATCAGTACGTGGATCAAATCGATCAAATGATGTCCAGGAATTCAAAGTTCATCGTGATAGACTATAACGATCTCGTGTCGTTCCCGGAGATTGACTCAAAGTTCAACGAAAACCCCGACGACGTCCTGATGGCGTTTTCGCGCGCGATAAGGGAGATACTCGGGGAAAGGTTCTCAAAGTACGCCGAAAAAATCAAGGACGACGTGCGGGCGCGCATTGTAAACTATCCCGTCCAGCGCAGCCTCCGGCAGATCAACGCCGAGATAATCAACAAGATGACTAGCGTCTCTGGCATGGTGGTGCGCGCCTCAGAGGTAAAGCCGCTGGCAAGGGAGCTCATGTACGTGTGCCCCGACGGGCACTATACGCAGATACTCCTTCAAAAGGGAATGAGCGTCAATGTGCCATCGAAATGCTCGTCCCCAAAATGCACGCACCGGGAGCTGGAGGTAAAGCCCGACACAAGCAAGTTTATCGACTTTCAGATACTTCGCCTGCAGGAGCTTCCCGAGGATCTTCCGCCGGGGCAGCTTCCCCACTATATCGACGTGGCCATAAAGCAGGATCTGGTGGACAATGCGCGCCCCGGCGACAGGATAATACTGTCGGGAATAGTGAGAATCGAGCAGGAGCCCATATCCGGAATAAGCCGCGTAAACAGCGCCCTGTACCGGCTGAGGATAGACGGAAACAATGTAGAGTTTCTCGGGGGCCGCAGCTCAAAGACCTCGCGAAGAAGCGAGAGAGAAGAAATCTCGCCCGAAGAAGAAAAGACGATAAAGGCGCTGGGGGGTGATGACGACATTTATGAGAAACTGGTCAGCTCGTTTGCGCCGCACATACGGGGCCAGGAGATAATCAAGGAGGCGATTTTGCTGCTAATAGTGGGCTCCACGCAGAGGCAGCTGCGTGACGGCAGCAAGATACGGGGGGACGTCAATGTGTTTTTGGTAGGTGATCCCGGCACTGCAAAAAGCGAGATGCTAAAGTTTTGCGCAAGGATAGCGCCCAGGGGGCTGTACACCTCCGGCAGGGGCTCCACTGCCGCCGGCCTTACGGCAGCAGTAGTGCGCGACAAGACCGGAATAATGATGCTGGAGGCAGGCGCAGTGGTGCTAGGCGACCAGGGACTCGTCTGCATAGACGAGTTCGACAAGATGAAGCCCGAGGATCGGAGCGCGCTCCACGAGGTAATGGAGCAGCAGTCTGCCAGCATTGCAAAGGGCGGAATCGTGGCCACCCTTAACGCAAGAACGTCGATACTTGCGGCGGCAAACCCAATGTACGGCAAGTATGATCCGTTCAAAAACATTACCGAGAACGTAAACCTGCCGGTGCCGCTTTTGACCCGCTTTGATCTTATATTTGTCGTAAGGGACACCCCGTCAAAGGAGCGCGACAGGAACATAGCCCGGCACATAATAGATCTTCACACCCCGTCTGGAATCGAGCACCGCTCCCTGATCGACGTGGACACTCTCACAAAGTACCTGGCATACGCCAAAAAGTTCAACCCCGTCCTGACAAAGGACGCACAGACCAAGATTATCGACTATTACATGAAGATGAGAAACGTCGACTCTGACGAAATGATTACAGTCACCCCGCGCCAGCTGGAGGGCCTCATAAGGCTGGCCACCGCAAGGGCGAGGCTGCTGATGAAGGATCAGGTCGACGACGAGGACGCACAGCGGGCAATCGATCTCATGCAGAGCATGCTTCAGGACGCAGGAGTCGACGTCAATACGGGCAAGGTGGATCTGGGCGTGCTTCAGGGCAAGCCGCGCAGCGAGGTCTCCAAAATGCAGCTCTTCATGGACATACTAAAGTCGCTCGAAGGCGACAACAAGACCGCAGTCGAGGAAAAGCAGTTTATAGGCGAGCTGGTAAAGTCCGAGAAATTCTCCGAGGAGGAGGCCAGAAACTATGTCCGGAGAATGCTGCGCGAAGCATCTATTTATGAATCAAAACCCGGTCACTATAACCGGGTATGAAAATCTCACAGCTTGATCTTCCGAGTCCTGCAATCGACTTTCTGACAGGGGAGGGCTTTACCAAGCTGTATCCGCCGCAGGCGCAAGCCGTAAAGGCGGGGCTAGTCGGCGGAAAAAGCGTCCTGGTATCGGCGCCGACTGCAAGCGGAAAGACGCTGATTGCCACGATTGCAATGCTGAGCTATCTGTCCGGAAAACCGGGCAAGGCGGTGTATCTCAGCCCGCTGCGCGCACTGGCGTCTGAAAAGTATGCCGAGTTCAAAAAGCTGGAACGCGTCCCGGTTGGCGGGAAAATCAGAGTCGGTATGTCGACTGGCGACTCTGAGGGCGCAGAAAAGAACCTTGGAAAAAACAATATCATAATCCTTACAAACGAAAAGATGGACTCGCTTATTCGCCACGGGCTGGAATGGCTTGATGACATCGGGCTGGTAATCGCCGACGAGGTTCATTTGATCGGGGATCAGGACAGGGGACCCACCCTGGAGATGATACTGGCAAAGATAAAGCGGCTTGAGCCGAGGCCGCAAATAGTCGGGCTTAGCGCCACAGTTACCAACGCAGGCGAGATTTCAGGATGGCTGGGCTCCGAGCTGGTCAAAAGCGACTGGAGGCCCGTTCCGCTGTCTGAGGGCGTGTATGATTACGGGACAGTCACGATGAGCAACGGAAGGCACTACGAGATTGACCCTACACTGCGCGGCCCGCCCGTGGATCTCGGGGCGGAATCAGTCAAAAACGGGGGCCAGTCGCTCCTGTTTGCCGAGACGCGCATCCGCGCCTCGTCGATGGCGACAAAGGCGTCCGGTGTAATATCAAAGATGCTCGAGGACTCGCAGCTAAAGGATCTAGAAAAGGTGTCAAAAAAAATACTGGGCTCAAACGAGCACACAAAGGTGGTAAAGACGCTCGCAGAGCTGGTAAAAAAGGGCGTGGCGTTCCACCATGCAGGGCTGAACCAGAACTGCAGGGCCACCATCGAGTCCGAGTTCCGCAAGGGCACGATAAGGCTTTTGTGCTCCACGCCCACGCTTGCGGCAGGCGTCAACCTTCCGGCAAGGCGCGTCGTGATATCCAGCGTGAACCGCTATAACGTAAGGATGGGGGCCAGCATGCCGATCAGCATTCTGGAATACAAGCAGCTCTGCGGGAGGGCCGGCAGGCCGCAGTACGACAAGTTCGGCGAGGCGATAATCGTGGGAAAATCCAACACCGACGATCTCATGGACTATTACATAAACGGCGAGCCTGAGCCCATCGAGTCGAGGATTACCGACGAGAGGGCGCTGCGCATACACACACTTAGCCTGGTCTCCACCAGCCCCGGAATCAAAAGAGACGAGCTGGTGGATTTTTTTCTGGGTACCCTGGGGGGCGTGCAGTCCGGAAAGGCCGTCATAAAGTTCGGGGTCCGCACCGCCCTGAGATTCCTGCTAAAAGAGGGCCTGCTGGTGCAAAAAAGCGACAGGTATGCGGCCACGGAGTTTGGAAAGCAGACCTCGATGCTGTACATTGATCCAATTACTGCCACGAATTTCCGAGACGCCATACAAAGCACGTCAAAAAGGCGCAGGCACACCCTGGGATTCCTGCACCTGATCACCACGTGCGAGGAGTTTTTCCCAAAGTTCGGCCTGCGGCAGGGCGACTATGAGCTTGCAGGCCTGCTCCTTGAGAGGCGCGCAGCGGAGCTGATAGAGCCCGTCTCAGAAGACGACTGCAACCGGAGCCTGCTTGCGCTTGACTCCTGGATTGGCGAGTCCACCGAGGTGTCGCTTTCAGAAAACCTCAAGATCGAGTCCGGCGACATACACCGGATGACGGAAAATGCCAACTGGCTGCTCTACTGCCTGAGGCAGATTGCAAAGCACTCAGAGCGCGCCGATCTGCTCGCCGAGCTAGACGCGCTGCGCGGCAGGATCTCATACGGCATAAAAGAGGAGCTCCTGGGACTGGTGCGAATCAAGGGAATCGGGCGGATACGCGCCAGGGTGCTGCACAAAAACGGCATAAAAAACCTGGATGCCCTGTCGGCGGCACCGCTCAAAAAGCTGGCCGCCATCGACAAGATAGGCCCCCGGCTTGCCGGCAGCATAAAGTCGCAGCTGTAGGGCCAGACCACGCTATCCATTAATAGCCTGTATGGCGATTCCCGCATGTGAGCTACCGAATACTGGATCATGCGACTGACGCCATAGTCGAAGTCAGGGCCGCAAGTCTTGATGAGGCATTCTCCGTTGCAGGACAGGCAGTGGCAGACATTACGCTTGATTCGGGCTCTGTGCTAGACGTACAGAGCCGCAAGATAACGGCGTCCGCCGAGGATCTCAGCCACCTGCTCTTTGACTGGCTTGAGGCGGTGATATACTGTATGATCACAGAAGGCTTTGCGATAGCGCGCATGAGCGCCAGGGTGGAAAGGGACTCTGCGTATTGCGTGGAGGCGACTGCATACGGCGAGCCGATCGATCTAAAAAGGCACGGCTTTAAAGTCGAGATAAAGGCGCCCACGTTTCACGAGATGCAAGTCGACGAGTCCGACGGGGTAAGGCTCAGGTTTCTGCTGGATTTGTAGCAGGCGCGAGAGTGCGCGGCCCGGTCCCGTACCGGCATTGCAAGATTTATCCCTCAAGTTAAATAATCCGGCGCGCTGCACTGTACATGGATGATGACGCACTCCGGAAGATAAAGGAAAAGAAACTCCGGGGGATGATGGATGCCCACAGGGCGCAGCAGCGGGGCGTACTAGAAGCTGACACGGACAGCTTTGATGGAATAATTGGCGGCAACGACGCGGTGCTGGTGGATTTCTGGGCCGAATGGTGCGGCCCGTGCAAGATGATGCACCCGGTATTTGAGAGGATGGCCAAAAAATACGGCCGAATCCGCTTTGCCAGGCTGAACGTGGACCTGTCGCAGCCAATAGCCCAGAGGTTTCAGGTGCAGTCCATTCCGACTTTTATCCTGTTCAAGGGTGGCAGGATGGCCGACAAGATGATAGGCGCAGTGGGGGAGCCGGGAATACACATGATCATAAAAAAACACGACCTGGAATAGCATGGTCATGAAAGAACGGCAAGGGCGATGCTCAGGCCCACAATCAGCGCAGTGCAGCTAATCAGGACGAATCCCTGGACTGACATGTCTCCTGGCGGTGCGCGGTTCTGAGGCCTGCGGCCTGCATCCGTACATGATTCATGCCGTGCAGTCCCGCACTAATAAACTGCCCAGATGGCGGCACCTGTGCGCAACTGGGGCCGGACTGATCGCGCCGCGTTTCGTTGATCAATTTTAGCAACGGCTTGATTGTTTATGATACTGTCGTATAAGTTAAATCTTGGCGATTAAAATCAGACAATACATGAGGCTACGAAAGTTCCGGGTCAGGGCATACCGCTGCATCCACGACTCAGGCGAGATATCAGTCGGCGACCTGGCCGCGTTTGTCGGGCGAAACGAGAGCGGCAAGACTACCATCCTGCAGGCGCTGACGCTGCTAAACAAGGACGAATACGTCTCGGAGCTGGATCTCTGCGATGAAATGTTCGAGGAGCTAAAAAACGAGGTGCGAATCATAGAGGGCGAGTTTGAGCTAAACCAGCTTGAAACGCAGATGATAAGGGAAAAGTTCCCCGGCGTTCCGGAGATCAAGAAAATGCGGATATTCCGGAGCAACAAGACGCCAAGCACCCAGTACGATTTCGGGGAGCTGCAGATAAGCGAGGAGGAAAACAAGACCATAAACTCGTGGGAGAATTTCAGGGACGGCATACTGGGATTTCTGGACTCCATTCCAAACCACATCAGAATACAGCTAGACGCCGGCTTTTTTGAATCCGCGCCGCCCAAAAACCAGAGGGATTTTGACGCCGGAATGGCCGGCTTTAGCAACCAGATTCACGTGCAGGCCGGCGAGGAGCCCGGCGTGGTCGCCGAATGGGAAAAAATCTATGCCAGGCCGGAAAGCCAGTTCTCAAGGCTGCTCTCTGGCACCACCGACAGGGTGGCGCTGGGAAACTTTATCGAGGACAACCTGCACCCGAGGTTTGTCTATTTTTCGGATTACAAGAAAATCTATGGCAACATCAACCTTAACGAGTATACCAAAACGAAAAGGGCGGCAGACAGCATAGAGTACGTCGAGGAGTTTGACCGTGCAGAGACCGTAAGGAACCTGTTTTATCTTGCAGAGCTTGACATCGGCGAGATGGAAAACCTCCACGACAGCCCGTCAAAGCTGATAAAGTTTCTCAGTACTGCCAGCAACAAGCTTACCAGCAGGCTTAATCCTGCGTGGAAGGGGGATCCGATACACGTCGACCTGAGATACCAGCCGGGAAACATCATGAGCGTCGTGATATCGGACATACACCGGGACGGGACGATGACTAACAACGGCCTGCTAAACAGAAGGGCAGAGGGATTCAAGTGGACGTTCTCGTTTATCGTAAACTTTGCCGCAGAGACGCAGCGAGCGGAGCTAAAGGAGGCCATACTGCTGCTAGACGAGCCTGCGCGCAACCTGCATCCGACGCAGCAGGAGGGAATCTCTGATCTGCTAAAGAATCTCGCCGGATTAAACCAGGTGCTTTATGCGACGCACTCGCCATTCATGATATTCGACTATACCCCGGGGAACCTGCTAGTGGTGGAGCTGGACAAAAAGAAGCACCTCAGCAGGATATTTTACGACTATTGGAACGCAGACGACAAGACGCTCACGCCCATACTGTACGGCCTCTCAAAGGGACTGGTACAGTCCATAGTGGACAGGGAGATTGGGACAAACTCGAGGCCGATAATAATTGTCGAGACAATGTCAGACAGCATGTACCTCAATGCCTTTGACAAGTTTCTCCAGGATCCGAACATATCGATGAACCCGCTCAACGTGGTGGCGGCGTTCAGCAAGAACTCTGTGCTGCCGCTGGCCATATTCTACCGCAACCACGGATACAGGACGTTCGTGCTGCTAGACAACAGCGAGGAGTCAAAAAGGATCTCCGGCCAGCTGGTGGCCAACGAGTTCTCCAAGGCCCAGACGATATTCTTTGAAAGGGAGGGCAAGCCCATGCAGTCAATCGAGGACTATATGGTGCTAGAGGACTATCTGCACGCAGTAAACCAGACATACGAGATCAAGCTAAGGCGGGAGGGATACACGAGCCTTACCGGCGATGACGTGGCAGCCAAGGGCCACGCCGGGGTGCTAGATAACCTTGATGCGATATGGGCGGATCACAGGGACGCCTGGGGGAGGTTTGAGAACGAGGAGATTACCCGGTACATCTGCGAAAAGATAACCCTGGGCGAGACGGATTTTCTTACTGACAGGTCAAAGGACAGGTTTAGGTCGCTATACCGGCTAGTCGCCGAGCGCATCAGGCAGTACCAGAACGCAAAGGCCGACGGCGACAGGATGCCAAAGGCCAAAGTCTAATGTGGGTAGTTAAAGTGTATTACTCACAAAACCCCCCGAATGATAAAATAGCAAAGCAGCTAAGCGGGTATGGACATGCTTGACAGAAAGGCGGCGGCAATCTCGGCTGCACTGATATCGTCCGTGCTCCTGCTTGGCATGGGGGGCGCGGGGGCCGAGTCGATCGTGGTAAGCAGCACGGTGTTTGACAAGACCACCGTCATACAGTTTGAAAACTCTGGGAGCCAGAACGTAGAGATCATCCGGCTGTGGCTCGGCGGCGACGACTTGTTCCAGTCATTCAAGACAGAAAAAGTATGGCGGGGCGAAAAGTCCCCGCAAGGGCTCTTGACATTTACCACCGTACAGCCGCTAAGGCCCGGCGAGACTGTCAGCTTTGGCGTAAAGACCGACGTGGAAAAGCCCGGCATAAACTGGGAGGCCGTCGACGGGCAGGGGGCCGTAATTCAGACAGGCAAGGTGCTGCCAGACGCAAAGCCTACGGACAGTGACGAGCCCGAACCAAAAGTACAGGACGGCGTCCTGTCCGGCTCCACGTTCAGGCTGGTCCCAGAAAAAATCAACGCCGGCTCCACTGTGAGGATAGTCGGCGAGCAGTTCCGGGCAGATCAAGAGTTTGATTTCTATGTGGACGGCGCAAAGTCAGACTCGTTCGAGTCCGACGGCTCTGGCTCTTTCATATTTACCTCAAAAATACCCGACGACAAAAAGGCCGGCAAAATTGAGTTTGCCATACGCGACATGCGGGACAATGAAAAAACATACGGACTCACGCTAAGGGACGTGCCAGAAAAAACAGAAAAAGTGGCGGCAGGCAAGCTGGAGATACGCGGCTTTCCAGACACGGTGTACATTGGCAGCACCATCTCGCTTGACGGCACGGGGACACCGGGCGGATTCATCACTGCTACCATCACTGCCCCAAACGGGGAGATAATAACGACGGATCTGGCACAGATTGATCAGGACGGCATGTGGTCTCACAAGGCCACGATACCGCAAAATGCGCTGTTTGGAGAGTATACGGCAGAGATAACTGACGGGTACGGCACAGAGTCGAGGACATGGATGATAGAGTCATCCCACAGGATCCAGTTCGAGCCGGCAAAACTAAAGTTTGAGGCAGGAGAGACGATCCGGTTTAACGGGACTGCCATCCCGGATGAGACGCTGGACATTGTAGTCGAAAACCCCCGGCAGATCGAGGTGTACTCAGACGTCCTAGAGGTGGGTCCGTCTGGAATAGTAGAGATCGAGTTCTCCACGCAGCCCTCGGATCCGGAGGGCACATACATACTGTTTGCCACGCAGCAGGACAGCACAGTCACGTTCCTTGTGGGCCTGGGCGAGTTTCCACAGACGCAGCTAATAGTGCAGACGGACAAGAAAAACTACAAGACAAGCGACACGGTGCACCTGACGATCATGGGCCCGTCTTCTTCCATGCTGTCGCTGACGCTAGTAAAGGGCGAGGACACGCAGATCCCGCTCACAAAATCCGAGGCCGTAATCTCGCTGGACGCATCCGGAAAGAACTTTTTGATACCGCTCTCGCTGGGAACGGGGGGGCAGGCCGCATACGAGCTTGGCCTGAACGGCTACAAGTCGGGGATATACACCGCCGTAGTCACAAAGGGCAACATGCAGGTGCAAAAGGTCTTCACTGTGGGCCTCAGCACGACCAAGGATTCGATCAGCTTTCAGACCACAAAGACTAGCTATATGCCCGGCGATTCCATCCTGATACTGGGCAACTCGAAAAAAAACACCCTGCTTACCCTGTCGCTGGTGGATCCCGACGGGAAAACGTCAAAGTCCAAAGAGACGTTCACGGACACAAAGGGGATCATATCTGACACGTCCTTTAGGATTCCAAATGATGCGGCCATCGGCCAGTGGGAGGTCATCGCAAAGAGCGGGGGAAAGCCCAGCAGCGTCCCGATTACAGTGACGACGCAGGAAAACGAGGGCATTGAAATCCACATACCGACTACAAAGCCGCTATCCGGCGGCGACTCTGTCAGGATTTCTGGCTCCGGTGCGACGGCGGGTGCCAACGTCAATATCGTGGTGTACATCGAAGGCGAGGTATTGGAGGAGCAAAACGTGCGCAGCACCCAGAAAGGCGAGTTTGTGTTCGTGTGGATTATACCCAACGTGATGGGGCCCGGCACGTATTACGTCAATGCCACTGACTCGCACGACAATCTGGCCACCACCTCGATTAAGCTGCAGTGAGTGCGGAAAGGACACCCCGGGATGGGGCAGACAAACAACGAATCCGAAAGGATGGTGCGCAGGGCGGTGATTCACCGGAATACTCGGATGAGGATCGCAACGGCAGACAGGGGATGTTTGGCGTACTGTTGGCGTGCTTTCTGAGCTGGCGCAGGCAGGGCCTGAACAGGGCAGAAAAGCTGCGGGAATTGCCAGGGACTACCTAACCTATTACGGACAGACGTGCCCAATAATTAAATAGCGACGAGCTACGGCCTTTTCTGTTGGAGAGGCGCAGCATCGCCCTTGTGGCAGGCGGAATCATTGCCGCAGTCGCAACAGGGCTTGTTTTGCAGTACGGGGCAGTGCCGCAAGACCCGCAGGCGCGCCTGCTTCCCGATGTGGTGGAGATTGGCGCGATGCTTCCTGCCACCGGCGACTGGTCAAGTCACGGGTCAGATAACGTCATTGCCACACGGCTTGCGCTAGGCGACTTTAATGATCACCTCGAGTCAATTGGCGCCCCGTGGAGGATGGATCTGGTAGTGGAGGACACGCAGACAGATCCCGTCGTGGCGCTAGAAAAAATACAGTCCCTGAACTCAAAGGGGATAAAGCTTGTTGTGGGCGCAGAGACAAGCGCCGAGCTGCACCACATAAAGCCGTATGCGGACTCTAACGGAATGCTGCTGATAAGCCCGTCATCCGTGTCGCCCAAGCTTTCGGTGGCAGACAACATATTCCGGCTGATACCCGATGACACGAACCAGGGCAGGGTGATTGCGGAACTGCTGGCGCAGCAGGGCATCGGCGTCGTAATTCCGGTGTATAGGGGCGATGTATGGGGCGACGGACTGTACGAATCCGTCAATGACTCTTTTGCCGAATTTGGCACGATGGACGAGGGCATCCGATACCTGCCTGACACAGCCGTCTTTTCGACAGAGTCGTCGCTGCTCTCTGACAGGGTGGCCCGGTACGCATCAGAGTATCCCACCGAAGAGATTGCCGTGCTGGCGATAGGCTTTGCAGAGGTGGTGCATCTTTTCAACTCGGCTGCCTCGTACGAGGTGTTGCGCGACGTGAGGTGGTTTGGCTCTGATGCCTCATCCAACGACGGCACGATAACGTCTGACAGAATATCCTCGCAGTTTGCATCCGACGTACAGTTTACCGCCACGCAGTTTGCGGCGGCCAAAAATGAAAAGTACCGGTACGTGCATGATCATCTGCTGGATGCTACGGGATCCGTCCCGAACAACTTTGTCTATTCCTCCTATGACGCGCTCTGGCTTTTGGGCCTGGCGATTCTTTCCACCCAGTCCACGGATGCGGCCGCAATAGCAGACACGCTTCCGGATATTGCCGCAAGCCATGACGGTGCCCTCGGCCAAATAGTGCTCAACGAATACGGTGATCTGGCCGCCGGAGACTATGAAATGTATGCGGTTTACGACGGGCAGTGGATGCTTTACGGCGCCTATGACGCATCCTCTGGTGAAATAACGCTAGAGTCACCGGCTGCCTGAAAACCAAACCTGTAGGCAATCTGGAAATGCTCCGGTAATTCCGGCAAAAGCAAAAACAGACAGGGACATACACGAGCTAGTCTGCAGGTGGAATGGCATCCGACCGTCCATGTCCAATTACGTGCTGCACCGGAGATGCCTGTCCGGGAATTTAAGTGCAAGGTGCCCTAGAGACGTACGAGGCCACTTGTCCTGCCTAAAAGACATCTTGTGATACGAAATTCACGCCTAATTACAGTAGGACGTGACCTCATACCTAGAGACAACAGTTGATGACGGCCAGCCAAAAGAATGTCCGGTAAAGGGCTAACAGATTTCGGGATGGCACACATACAAACAGGCACTTTCGCCAGAAAAAATTCCGGGCCTGACACGCAGTTATATCTGCGCCCAACGGCCATGATGCAAAAACGCGGCCGTTCGGGGAACGGATGCGGATCGGGCCATATGCGGGATCGTCCTGTTCAGACCACCCCGTACCATGATTCTGCTCAGAATCCGCATGCCGACGATCAGGATATTCCGGCATATCCGACCTGACCGATCACCTGCCTTGGTAACAGGTTAGGTCCAAGAGGTATGTTTGGATCCGCAGGCAGAGAACCTAACCGGTTACTGAAAATTATTGCTGTATACTTTTATAAGCAATCGGGGGGGGGGGACGGTATATGCAAAAGACTCTGCTAGTCGCAGCATTACTATTGCCATTGTTGGCCATGATCCCAGTCTTGGCCCATGGCCAGGCCCCCACGATCACGGCAGAGATTACCGGCGTGGCGATAATCGACGGTGAGACGATCAATGTACGGACCAATAGCGGTGTCGATGCCAACATGGCCATTATTACCTTTACGTTCAGCGAGTCCGTGACGGGATTTACAGCCGCTGACATCCAGCGCGCTTCCGTCCTTGGAAATAGTCAATTCCAGCCTCTTACCGGCTCTGGTGCCGTATACACATTTCCGATAATAGTGAATCAGGGTCAAAGCGACCAGGTGTCTGCGCGGCTCGACCGTGCCAATGTCTTTGATCTGGCTGGAAACCCCCGCATAGTAAATGCCACCGCGTACACCATTTCCTTTTCCCCCGCGCCCGTACCTACAATCTCCAGTACTACTGTGGATCATCGTGGTGCCACCGATGCAGATATCATACAGCTTAACGTCAGATTCAGCGAGCATATATCTGACCTTAAAGACAACGATATTTCTGTGACCAGTACTGCGCCTGCCGGCACCCACAGGGCATCGGGCTTTTCGTCTGGTACCTCCGGCACCTCATTTAATTTTCGTGTAGAAAGCGGCCTGGTGGACGGTACAATAAGGGTGCAGATGCCGGCAAACAGGGTTATTGATTTGAACAAAGTCGGCAATGTCGCATCCAATGTTTATATCGCCACTTTTGGCCCGCAGGATAACGAGCCGCCCACCGTGCTGCTTAGCGCCGATGTGGCAAACAACACAGGCACGATTGCTGATCGTGTAAGATTTACCGCAACATTCAGCGAGGTCATACCGGAAGGCCTGTTTACACAAGAAGACATTGTCCTGTCTAGCACCGCGCCTGCCGGCACCCACACGGTATCCGCACCAGTGGCCTCCGGCACAGACCGCACCACCTACACCTTTGATGTCCCGCGCAACGATGCAGAAGGTACCATAACGGTGTCGATTCCGGCAGGTGCGGTCACGGACTTTGCAGGAAACGACAATACTGCATCCACCGCCCATCAGGTCAGCTTTGGCGTCCGGCCCGTGGTGATTACGGCTAATGTAGGTGATAATGACATTACGACTATGGATACCGTAACGTTTACTGCCACATTCCGCACTCCCATACGTCCGGATACGTTTGAAATAGACGACATTATCGTGGACAGCACCGCGCCCCCCGGCACCCATAGGGCAACCGTTCTTGCCGGCTCTGGCGATACGTACACCTTTGACGTGTTGCGCAACAATGTCGACGGCACAATAATGGTGAGCATTCCCGAAGATAGCATAGTTCATACTGACGACTTTATCAACGAGGCCTCCAACGTCTATAACGTCATATTTAACACCGGCCAGCCAATCTCGGCGTTCCTCACCGATACTACCCCGGCTGACGCCAACGGCAAGGCGACGTTTACCGTCCTGTTTGGCGATGCAGTGACGGGATTTGGACTGGATGACATTATAGTGGATAGCGATATGGGCACCCACGTGCCGTCAAACCTTGTTCAAGTCTCCGGCAATACGTATACATTTGACGTGCTGCGCGGGGCCACTGATGCCACCATAACGGTGTCGATTCAGGCAGGTGCAGTCATGGCCGGGGCGAGAACCAACTCGGCGTCAAATGACCATTCCTTTGATCTAGAGCTGAATCTTGTGTTCGACTATGTGCTGGCCGAACTTGAACCAAGAACGATTGGTGTCTCTGAAGATATAGATTTCACACATACCGGCAATAGGATGTTTATATTAAATGGCGGCGACCTTGATAGGATACACCGGTATACGCTTGGTTCGGACAACCTCTTTGACATATCGGAAGCGCCAGATAGCGCCGATCAGACGTATGATATTACCCGTGACACTGCACCTAGGGCAATAGAGTTCTCAGATACCGCCAGAAGGATGTTTATGCTAGGCACTACCACCGACAGTGTATACGAGCTCACTCTGATGTCACCCTTTATTCTTACGCCTCCTCTCGACCTTTCCTTCACATTCCCCCTCTCTGCTGCCACTACCGGCGCGCAGGGACTGGAATTCTCGCGCGACGGCACCCACATGTACGTGATAGACAGCGGCGGCGACGGCGGCCGCATATATGGCTTTTCGCTCGGCACGGGCTTTGACTTGGCGTCCGGTAATGCGGACGAATTTGTCACGTCCCCTGCACTTCAACGCCTTCAGAGGTCACTTGCAATCAACGATGACGGCACGATAATGTACGTCCTTGCTGCCACACACCTCTATGCGTATACGTTCGGTGTGGCATATGACGTGAGTACCCTGTCCCTAGAGGCCTCGCAGCAGCTGACAGACAATCCGGCAAGGGGGATGGCGTTCTCGTCTGACTTTGAAACCCTGCACGTTGTAGGATTTTTTGCCGATAACGCTGTGAGCGAATTCACGCTAAACTCGGAACCCGTCCTTGGGCCTGCTACACTGAGCATCGCCGAGAGCAGCAATGTCAACACCCTGTCGCCGATTCCGGGATCCGATCCCGACGGTGACACACTGGCATACCGCATCTCGGGAAATCCGGGCTGGCTGAGCATCGATGGCAACACGGGACAGCTGTCTGGTCTGGTACCGCAGGACAACTCGCCTAATTTCAGAAACACGGACACGCCGGCAAGATGCGACCTTGACGGCTCTGTAACGTTTACAGTTACGGTATCTGATGACGGCTTTGATACCGATGATACGGATGATGTCTCGCGCGTCTATACCATTACAATAACTAACACCGCGAGGATCAACAATTCTTCTCCTGCAGTCGTTGACGGCGAAGGCATTCAGCTTTTCTTGGGTGCCGAACAGCTGGATCTCTCCGTGTATTCCACTGACTCTGACGGTGACACCCTGACGTATTTTGACATAACTGCGAATGATAACACCGTCTTTGATGGGGATTCGATCCGGATTGATCGTAATACCGGCGTGGCGACCTTTACGTCGCTGAACGCGGTGGGCGAGGCCATCATCAGGTATATGGTCTGCGACGGCTCGGTTTTCTCGGAACTGGCGGTGAGTACTATTACGCCCGCCCCGCTCGAGATAATTCCCGACCAGACGATAAACGAGGGGCAGACGCTGGATTCCCTGAATTTGAATATTACTTCCGATACCGCCTCCCCGCTCTTTAACGTCACACAAATATCAATAGAAGGCGATATCGTGCCTATATTTGCAAAGAACAGTTCCATACCAATATCGCAGGAGCCGCTTCCTGAACTATTGCCGGGAGATCCGGATCTTAATGGCACGTCACCGGGCGGCGGATCACTAAGCCCTGATGATCTCCAAAGGGCGTTTCTGATATCGAGCATTGAAGAACTAGGGAATAATGACCCGCGGCTGGATGCGCGGATAGATAAGGCAGATCAGCAAATACTTGACGGGGTGCCATCTGATGAGCAGATAGACCCCTATACAATAACACACACGATACCTGACGATTTCGTGGACGCGGGCCTTGCACAGTCGCCGCCCGCCACGATATCCTATACGTATGTCCTGGAGAATGGAGACACGTTTGCCGGAATCTTTGATTTAGTCGTAAACAGGACAGATGATGCCCCCGTCTCTACCCTGCCGACATCCTATGTGCTTAATCCCACGGACGATACCATGGTGATAAATCTGGCAGAGCATTTTACGGATCCCGAGGGTGATAACATCCTATACAATGTGACAAACCCGAATCCCGGAATCGCAAATGTGACCCTTGTAGCAGGTATGCTGTCAATAGACCCGGTATCATCGGGCACTACGAACATCAGGCTGTGCGCCGAAAGCGTGGCCCCGGGCATAACAAACGCCGTCTATTGTGAAAGCTTTTTGGTCGCAGTGCGGGATGCCACGACCCGGTCTGATATATTCCTGGAATCCTCAGTCACGGTATACTATAGTAATACGGCCCAGTCGGTAACTCTGGACGCATCTGATCTTGCCATAGACCCGGCGATACAATTTGAGCGCCTCATCATAACTGCCGACAATGCGGCTGCAACGGGTGAGATTCAAATCAACAGGACAGGAAATCTGATCAACAGCGCTAGAATTCTAACTAACAGCTCTGGGGAAATATCCTACAATCCGGAATCTGCCGAAGATGACGAGAGCGAATCCGTAACGTTTACTGCCGTCCTGCACGATCTGGTCCAAGACAGCAGGATCACTTCGGAAGAGGAGATTTTGATTTCTGTAGATACTGTTCCGCTGCTTCATGATGATATCACCGTCAATTACGTGCTTCGTTTCGTTGATGCCGCGCCGAATGCTCTTGTGGGGAGAAATGATCTTCCGCCGCGTCACACCACTGACATCTATTCCATTCCGATCGACGACCTGTTTGAAGATCCTGACAACAGCCGACCAGGCGGCCTGGATGTCACCATAACGAACATTGCCAACCCCGGGGCGTTAAATGCCGTCATAATAGACGACATACTTCGCGTAACGCCAAGATCAGACAGTAGAAACGCTGGCAGCTCCGTCACCTTTGCCCTGGATGACGGGACAAATACCGTAAGAACTTCCGACCTGACATTCAGGTTCCGCGTAAACACGGACGAGGCGGCACCGGCGGGCTTTCCACAACGCCCTGTAACCACATACCTCCTACCTCCGCAATTTGCGCAATTTGAGATAAACCTTGCAGAGCTGTTTGTTAACGATACGCGGGATGGCACCGACCCTGCCGACAATACCTTCATCGACGACATTGAAATCCTCAACGTTGATCTGCCGGAGCTCTCTGACGGCGCCGCTGACACTTCCAAGATTAACGCCACCTTTGATAACAACATCTTTGAGATAGCTCCGGGTACGAATTTTGCACCCGAAGTCATAACCTTTGACATATTCCTTGCAGGCACTACCCAATTCGTCAACGAGGGCGGCAGTACTAATACTCCTGAATATCGTGCCATGCGCCTGTTTCAGGATTACCGGCTAGCCTTTGTCCCTATGGTGGCCCTTGCGAGTGCGCCTTCTGATTCCGGAGGCGGCGATGACGACACGCAGTGGAAGACAAAGCCGACGTTTGGCAAGTCGTACACGACTGGCCAAAAAATAGTGGACTGCGGCTATTCCATGGACAATATATGCCGCGACGTAACTGACTATCACGTCGATTACAAACGCAATACCATAGAGACTGACTCGTTTCACAACTTTGCGC
Organism: Cenarchaeum sp.; assembly: GCA_965212015.1. Classification (GTDB taxonomy): domain Archaea; phylum Thermoproteota; class Nitrososphaeria; order Nitrososphaerales; family Nitrosopumilaceae; genus Cenarchaeum. Next base: position 815,089 of record OZ243037.1, on the reverse strand, counting down.
TAACGGCGTACGCACAAAACGGCCTGCGCTCGTTTAACATCGGCTTTGGCCTGCCCGGAATAGGCTCGCCCCTGAATGCTGCAGAGGCGCAGATTAACGTAAACCTGATACGGGACTATTCCCTGGACTCCACGTACATGATAGACTCTGTGGAATATTCAAACGAGAATCGCGTGATAGGCGAGGACGCCATATTTGAGGTATCGCGCGTACAGTGCCTGCCCGCAGACAACAACGAGCTGTGCGTGCGGCTGAGCATATATGGCGTACTGTTCCGCGAGACGCTGTACGACGAGCCGTTTGCAATAAACGCGCTGGACTCAAAGAGGCGCGGCACCACACACTATATGAACGAGGGACTGCTGGTGTATGGCGACTCGCTAAACGCGCCCCCAACGCACGAGCTCAGCGAGAGGCACTCAAACCAGGGCGACGCAGTAAAGCTGCATCTGACTCGGACCGACAAGCTTGCAGACGTGTGGACCGACCAGCTGGGACACCAGTGGACCAAAAACGCGTTTGGCACGTGGTCGTACGTGGATGCGCCGCCAGTCGACATGTCGAGTGCGTGTACCGACGAGGACAATCGTGCGTGTGATGCCTTTGCCGAAAAGCGCGACGCGCATATTAGGCAGATGGAGGCGCTGCGGGATTTCTATTACGGCGGCATCTATACCGTTCCGGCCTTTGACGACCTGGAAAAGACAGTCAGCATCCATAATGCCGACGGCGACTCACGCGAGGCCTTTTTGGTTCTTCACGGCATGCAGGATCCCTAGTTGAACATACGCCGAACAAATCCGCGTCTTGCGTGAAATGCAGGCAACGATCTGCCGGGAATCGAACCCGGACTGCCTAGTTATCGAGCAGGCTACTCGCCATGAGTTTCAGGCACGGTATGGCAATCCCGATCGAGATTGCCGCCAATACGTCAGACGTCGCAAGATAAACCACAATAGATATCGCGGGAAACGCCGCAAAGACGTCCTTGCAGAACCCCGCCATTGACAATCGCCCTGATCGGCCGATTCGTGCGCCTTTTCGAAATCCACCCGATCCTGTTTTTGAGCGCAGATCCGCCTGAATCACGGCGGCGTCCGGAAAAGGCCGTTTTCGCATAATATTTTTATGGACACCAAAAAACGCCCGTTATGGACAAAAAATTCCTCATTGTCGGCAGCGGGGGCCGCGAGGGCGCCTTTGCCGTGCGGCTCGCAGAGGATACGCGGCTGTTTGCAGTGCTGCACCACGAAAATCCGCTCATCACAGACTGCGTCAGGCAGTCAGGCGGCGCGTACGTGATAGGCGATGCCGATGATCCTGGCACCGTATTAAAGTTCGCACAAGAGCACAAAGTCGACTATGCCTTTGTGAGCGCCGATCAGCCGCTGGCCAACGGCGTAGTTGACATTCTGCTTGAACACGGCTTCAGGGCCGTCGGAGGAACGCGCGACGCTGCGCGCATAGAGTGGGACAAAATCTATTCCATCGAAATGATGCAAAAGACGTGCCCAGAGTTTACGCCATTTTACAGAATAGTCTCAAAAGCATGCGAGCTAAAAGACGCGCTCTCCGAGTTTGAGTCAAGGGGCCTTGACGTGGCAGTAAAGCCGCAGGGCCTTACGGGCGGCAAGGGGGTAAGGGTAATGCCAGAGCACCTGCAGACCTACCGGGACTGCATGGACTATGCCGCATCGCTTCTTGAAAGAAACGACGGCCAAATGGTGCTGCTGGTAGAAAAGCTGCACGGTATAGAGTTTACCGTCATGGGAATCACCGACGGCAGGAACCTGGTAATGTCGCCTGCCAGCTATGACTATCCGTTCCGGCACGAGGGCGACAGGGGGCCGGGAACCGGGGGCATGGGGTGCTTTACCGGCCCGGGGAAAAAACTCCCGTTTATGAGCGACGGGGACATGGATGACTGTAGGATTATAATGCAGAGAATCATCGACGAGATGAGGCAAAACGGACTGTTTTTCAACGGCGTTCTCAACGGCGGGTTTTTCAAGACGCAAGACGGCATAAAATTCATGGAATTCAACTCCCGCTTTGGGGATCCCGAGGGAATAAACATACTCTGCATACTTGAGGGATCCTTCTCCGGACTGCTTGCGCGCATATGGGACGGGACGCTTTCAGACGACGCCGTATCTTTTGCCAAAAAGGCAAACGTTACAAAGTATCTGGTGGCAAAGGAATACCCCGGCGCAAGCAGCGATGCTGTTGCCTTTACCATCGACGAAAGGGCCGTAAGCGACCTTGGCGTCGGGACGTTCTTTTCTGCCTGCATAAGGACGGGTAAACACAGGTACGAGACCCTGAAAAAATCCCGCGTGGTGGCATTCAATGCCACCTCGGGGACCATCGAGGGGGCATCGTCTCTGGTAGACCGGGCAATTGACGCGCATGTCCGAGGCGCGCTGGAGTACCGGCGCGACATTGGCTCCAAGGAGAGCCTGGAAAAACTAACACACGGCTGATTCCGGGCGCGCGGAAAATCAGACCGGATGCAAAAGCCACAAGCCGGCAAATCCTGCAAATATCCGTACCCTGCCTCTGAATCCCAAACCCCGGGGTTTTTTGCGTTCCGAGCCGCGCAGTTTTCACCATCATTTTTATTTGCCGTTTTTGAAGCGCAGCCATGAACCTGAAGGACAGAATTGACAGCTATGAGAATTTTCCCAAAAAAGGAATACTGTTCAGGGACTTTGGCCCGATTCTCAGGGATCCGCAGGCGATCTCGCTCGTGCTAGACGAGTTTTACAGGCACTTTCACCCAAACGGCTTTGACGTCATTGCCGGAATAGAATCAAGGGGGTTTCTTTTGGCAGGCGCGATGGCCGTAAGGTACGGCAAGGGCATGGTGATGATTCGCAAGGCAGGAAAACTGCCAGGAAAGACCGCAAAGCTGTCGTATACCATCGAGTACGGAAAAGACACGCTGGAGATTCAGAGCGGCGCCGTTGCAAAAAAGCAGAGGGTTTTGGTGTGCGATGATCTGCTTGCGACGGGGGGGACCGCCGGCGCGTCTGCAAGACTGATTGAAAAGATCGGCGCCAAGGTGGCAGGCTTTGCGTTTTTAATCGAGCTTACAGAGTTGGGCGGAATCAAAAGGATTGCAAAGTACGACTCCAAGTCCCTGGTGAAATACTAGTTGGAAGCAGAGATTGGAATTTTTGGCGGCACCGGCATTTACGATTCCGGACTATTACAGGACAGCCAAAGCATCGACATTCAGACGCCGTACGGCAAGACGTCGGACTCTATTACGGTAGGCACCTTTGGGGGAAGGAGGCTCGCGTTTATGCCGAGGCACGGAAAAAAACACGGCATCGCCCCGCACATGATAAACTTTAGGGCCAACATCTGGGCGTTTCGGGAGCTTGGAATCAGGAGAATCATCGCGCCGTCGGCAGTCGGAAGCCTCAGGGAGGAGATAGAGCCGGGCCATTTCGTGCTGCCCTCGCAGTTTCTGGATTTTACAAAATCCCGCGCGGGATCGTTTACCGGGGAGGACAAGGTGATTCACATCTCTGTCGCAGAGCCGTTCTGCCCCGAGCTTCGGGACTCTGTCCTGCGCGCAGCGGATTCTGGCGGGGTCGACTTTCACAGGGACTGTACGTATGCGTGCATAGAGGGCCCGAGGTTTTCAACCAAAGCCGAGTCCAAGTTTTTTCGCACCATCGGGGCGGACGTTATCGGAATGACGCTCGTTCCGGAATGCCAGCTTGCAAGGGAGGCGCAGATGTGCTATGCGTCGGTCTCTACTGTAACTGACTATGACGTGTGGGCAGAAAAGCCAGTCACCGCAAAACAGGTGCTAGAGACGCTCTCTCAGAACGTGGAGCGTACAAAAAAACTGCTCGCCGCGCTGATAGGCGAGATTCCGCAAGACAGGGGATGCTCCTGTGAAAAGGCCCTGGCAGAGGCAGAGTTTTAGTCGTCTACAAAGCTCTCCTTTGTAATGTCCTCAGGTATGGTAAGATCCCCCTGGAGCAGGTTTCTTTGCAGGGTCATGACGACCTCGTCTGCGTCGTGCCCCAGGGCCTTGAGCTTTTTTTCTGTCTCCCTTGAGATCTTGGCCCCGATGTTCTGGCCCCCGATGCGCCCGAACGCTATGGCGCTGAACCGGAAGGTGTGCCCGTCGATGCCAAACGTGCCGGAGACCTTTGCTGCCATCTGGCTTCCGTGCATGCTGTTGACGCGTACCTCGAGTTTCAACGCCTAGATTTCCACTGCCTGATTTACGTTCTCGTCTACCAGAAAGCTCCAGTGCGCGTCGTCGTTGATCTTGTAGTCTGAGACGGGCAGCTCCATCATCCTCTCGCCGATGCACTCGTGCCTTGCGGGCCGGTCCCTTTTCATCCTGACAAGCCTCCACCTGTCCTTTCCCTTTTGCAGCTTGCACACGGTGACTGCCCATCTCTCGTCCGGGCCTATCTTGGGCATTCCCACGATATCGGCAATCGACTCTATGCCCAGCTGCTTTTCCTCGCAGAACTGCTTTTTGCACGCGCCGCAGCGCCAGACGTCGACTGAACCTATGGTCTTTTCATCTATGTTTATGTTTATTACGCCAAAATACACCGGCTGGTGGCCGCATGATTCCTGATCCTTCTCCAACGTGATTAAGCTCAATCCGGTTCTATTTAGTCCTTGCATTGTCGTAGGATTTTTCCAGCGCCGCGCCCATCTCGTCGACTGCCCTGTTGCGCTTGAACTCTATCTTTTCTCGCTCGCACATCCTTCTGTACATGTTGACTATGGCAAACCGCGGGTGCATCGCCTCGAACTCTACATCCGACATGTCTATCAGTGCTCCTGCGTCGACTAGCGAGCATGCGACCCCGAGTGCCTCGGACTCTGGGATGCCGAACCTTGATGATAACTTTTGTACGGTCTGCCTTCCGCTTGTGGTTATGAACATAAAGACCTCTGCCTGCAGCGATGACAGCATTACCTGCTCCATCAGGCCGTCTCTGATCTTGTCTGGAATCACTGGATTATGTGGGGGAGGTTTTGCTTAAAACAGTTTTTTTCACCCGGCCCGCCTGAAAAACAATTTTTTTGCGATTTTAAACGAAAGGATCATGGCGATTAGGTGGACGACGCCCCCGATCACCGCAGCCTGAATCAGGTCGTCTAAAAGCCCCCAGCTTGCGCCAAACGCGGCAAGCGAGGGGATCGTGACTAGTAGCGCAACTGCGGTTCCCTTGAGAAACATCTCGGCGGAAGAAAAACCCCCGTCCTGCTTTTTGCCGGCCATGCGCGGGACTTGGGGGAATGTCAATAAAAACCAAGGAAACTTTTGCGCAGAATCACCTGCGTCTGGCCTTTCTTTTCCTGCCTGCCTTTGCAGATACGGCCGCTCTCTTTTTGCCGGCCTTTTTTTGCACTGTTTTTTTGCCGGCCTTTTTTACCGTTTTTTTGCCGGTTCTTTTGGTTCCAATCCTCGACTTGATCCTCTGCAGGCTTGATTTTGCCGAATCCTCCTGCCTGAGGGCAGAAGCCGCGCGCTTTGAGAGCTTTGCACCCTCTTTTTTGCCGGCCTGGGCCAGTTTTCTGAGGGCCGGCCTGCTGCGCACCTGCCTTTGAATCCTGCCTGCAATCCTTGATTTTGACGACGAGTATTCCCTGACTGTGGCGGCGATTTTTCCTGCCGTCCTTGTCCTCTGTTTGATCTCAGATGTGATCTCGGAGATTCTGTCGGTAATTGATCGCAACTGATACTCTGCGCTTGTCTTTTCCTCCGCCGTTGAGGCAAAGTCCACGTCCTGTCCTGCCTGCTCCCTGGCGTCGTTTTCGCGCTCGAGTCTTGCCTTTGCGTCACTGATGAGCCTCGATACGCTCTCCTGCTGGGCGAGCTTTTGGGTCAGCACGTCTGAGACGTCTGTCAGCTGAGCCTTGGCCGCATCTATCTTGCGCTCGGCGGATTTCAGGCCGGAGAATGACTTGCGGTAAAGCGACTCTGCCTTTTCCAAATCCCTCTGGGTCTTTTTTCTGATCCTAGATGCCTCTTGTCTTTTTCTCTCCATCTTTTCTGCTAGACGCACTAGTGATCCCAACAGACTAACTGAAATACAAGATTCGGTTAAGTGGTTGGTATTGCCGTGTTTTGACCTATCTGTCGAGAAATTTTACATGAAAAGCCGGCGTGTCGCGCGATCAAAGAATATTTAGGCCGCGCTATACCATAACAGCAAATGGATTTTCATCCCTCGCAGATTCCGATTGCAAAGGTCTTTGACGTGCCGGACGAAAAATCAGCAGAACAGGCGGCAAAAGAGATGGTCGGTATGAAATTCGAAAGGCAGGACGGATTCAAGGTAATAATGCCAAAGGAAAAAAAACTGGCCAAAAGAATCGGATTCACCGTGGTTACCGCAGTAAACTATGGCCTAAAAGAGACAAAGCAGGACAAAAACATCCGCTACTGGACGTACCACGAGGACGAGGCGCACTATGCGATCGTCCTCATCGGCGCGGCCGCCCTTGAAAAGCTAGACCTTTGAGAACATGCCAAAGAGCTTGGTCTTTTGGCCCACCGCGCCGGCAAGAAGCACCCCCAGGATGCTTCCGCCAATGATGTCCATCGGATAGTGCTCCAAAAGATACATCCTGCTGACTGACATCAGTACGGGATAGGCAAGCAGCAGGTAGCACCCCCTGGGAAACCTCTCTGAGAGGACGAATCCCAGGATTACGCCAAATATTGCCGCCCTTGCGGCGTGTCCCGACGGATAGGACGCATTCGGCCCCCCCTCGCAGAACAGCGAAAACGTGTCCGAGCCGGACTCGATGACAAACGGGTTTCCAGAAAACTCCAAATCCGGGCGATCCCGGTCTATGCCGCATTTCACATATCCGGTAATCAGCGTGCTTAGGACCAGCAGAATTAAAAGGGCGATTCCGATCCTCCGCGTCCTCCTTATGACGGCCAGTATCACGGCAAAGACCAGCATGTAAAACACGTGGCCGATCTCCGTGACTGACTCCATGAACAGGTCCACCCACGCGTTTCCAGAGACGGAATCAAAATAGCCTGATACGGCGCGGTCGGGGCCGTCTGTGACCCCGGAGAGGACCAGCAGCGATACGGCGACAAAGGCGGCAGTCATAAAGACAAAGGATCGCGATCTGATCTCAAAGATCCAGTTTTGCAGCCAGTTTCACCCGGACTCTGGTTGTATGACGCCATATTTGGACTAAGTGGCCGCATCCCGCCGTCCGCATCCGATCGACTCAAAGATTTTAACCAAGAGAAAAAAACAAGATGGCGTGAGGCTTTTAACCCTTGATGATTTTGCGCTAAAGGACAAGACCGTGTTTTTGAGGGTGGACATGAACTGCCCCATTGATCCTGCAACGATGGAGATCTCCGGCCCAAAGCGCATAGAGGAGGCAATCGAGACTATCGACTCGCTAAAGGAGGCAAAGCTCGTCGTTGCGTCACACCAGGGAAGGGTGGGAAACAGGGAATACACCGGCATGAGGGCGCACACAAGGGTGCTGCAAAGGATGCTAAAGCGCGACATAAAGTACGTGGAGGACGTGATCGGCGAGGCGGCGCAGGCCGAGATTGCCGGCCTCAAGAGCGGGGAGATACTGATGCTAGACAACCTGAGGCTCTGCGCCGAGGAAAACTATGAGTTTGCGCCAGACGAGGCGGCCGACACGATAATGGTGCAGAGGCTGCGAAAGCTGTTTGACTTGTGCGTTTTGGACTCGTTTCCAAGCGCGCACAGATCACACCCGTCGATCGTAGGTTTTTCACACGTGCTTCCGGCGTGCGCGGGAAGGATAGTGGAACGGGAGATCCGCGAGCTCGACGAGATAATAACTGTCGCAAAGGCGCCGCACGTAATAGTGCTGGGCGGCTCCAAGGTGGCAGACCGCCTGGAGGCAATAAAGATGCTGATTCAAAACAAGAGGGCCGATCACATCCTGCTGACCGGGCTGATTGGAAACGTCTTCATGAGGGCGCAGGCGCGCATAAAGTCGCCGCTGGGAATAAAGCACGAAGACGAGGTAGTCGCAAAGGCGCACGCCCTGATTGGGGAGTATCCGGACGTCTTTTCGACCCCGGTGGACGTGGCAGTGGACAAGGACGGGCAGAGACTGGAGCTGGATGTTCGCGACATCAACAAGGGCGACTCGATTCTGGATATCGGGCCCAAGACTGTGGAGCATTACAGCAGGCTGATATCCGGTGCCGGAACCGTGTTTATCAGCGGCCCGCCCGGATTGTTTGAGAACGAAAAGTTCAGCTATGGCACAAAGAGCCTTCTTGACGGGGTGGCAAACTCTATGGCGACTACGATAGTGAGCGGGGGACACCTCACGTCGGCGCTCAAAAAGTACAATCTGATCGGCAGGATAAACCACACCAGTACGGCAGGCGGCGCACTGGTACTGTACCTTACCGGCCAAAAACTCCCGATGATCCAGTCGCTGGAGCACGCCGCCGCAAGGCACAGGGGCGCCGGCTGACGTGCGGATATTGCCGGGGATCGGGCATGTTTTTTACTCTCAATCTTTAAACATATTTACGTGTCGATTTTGCACAATGATAAATTTTAACTACAAGCATGTGGCAAATAACGTGTGAGTAAAACAACTAAACATGTGCTAAAAGACGTGCCATGTAGAAAACGAGATGAGAAACCCATCAAAATTATGGATCCGGTTCATAATTTTATCGACATATCGGAATATCCGGTAATTCAGCGATTAATTGATACGCCTCATTTTCAAAGATTGAGACGATTGCATCAGCTTGGTCTTACATCGATTGTTTATCCAAATGCAACCCATTCGAGATTTGCTCACAGTATTGGGGTAATGCACGTTTTTCTTATACTGTTTGATTCAGTCGTGAAAAGATCCACTATAACAAAACCTAGAATTGCACGGCTTAGGCCTGTTGGTGCAGTTGCCGCATTATTGCATGATATTGGGCATGGGCCGTTTTCCCATGCTTCAGAAAAATTTCTAAACGGAGGAAATTTCAATCACGAGCATCTGACACGAGATATAATTCTAAACACTGAGATTAAAAAGATATTGAAAAAAAACAACATATCTCCTCATCTTATTTGTAATATATTAAATCATGAAATAACAGGTGATTTGTTATTTGTATCCCAACTAATAAGCAGCCAGTTAGATGCAGATAGATTGGATTATCTGATGAGGGATGCGTTATTTACTGGAGTCACATATGGGAAAATCGATATTTATAGAATTGCAAATACGCTGTCAATATGGAATAAAAATACGCCCAAAAAATCACTAAAAGGAACAACCACGGTATCTCAAAAAGGAATTGAAGCAGTAGAAAATTATCTTATAGGCAGATATCACATGTATAAAGGCGTCTATCATCATAAAGCTAGCCAATGCATGGAAAATATTTTAATTAACACATTCAAACGTGCATCAGCTTTGCCCAAAGAGCGTACCAAAATAGCTGATATTAGAAAAAAAGTCACCCCTGAAATGATCCTGACCTTGGATGATCACACGTGTTATTCGGCAATCCTAGATTGGACAAAATCTTCTGATCAAATATTGCGGGATCTATCCACACGTTTGATTGACAGAAAATTACTCAAAGCAGAATTGATCGATCCTACAAATAATGTTATGTTGCTACTAAAATCATCAAAAATCAAGCAAAGATTCCACAACAAACAATTTGATTTTGACTATTATTTTATTCCAAATAGTGTGCCAGAATCCGGATATGAACCCTATACCTATGTTGAGCCAGATGACGGACAAACCGCAATAAGTCACATATTGGTATCCATGGATAACGGCGATCTTAAAGAGATAACGCAAGTCTCTTCATTAGTCAAAGCCATAAGCGAAGAAAAGCGATCTACTAGGATCTTTTACCCTCAAGAAGTGTTAACCAAGGGTGAACGGATATTAGACCTGCTAAATTAAATAGAACAGCAGATGATTATAGCGTATGACCTTGATCAATGACGTGGGGTTGCTTTGTATGGCCATAGACGGTAGCAAGGACAAGAAAATTGTTGGAAGAACCAAGCTTCAAAAAATGATATACTTTTGCCAGTATTTGGACTGGGACATCCGAGATTACAGACTTCACTATTACGGGCCATTTTCATTTACATTTGCAAACACTGTAAAGACGGCAGAGGGTGCAAAATGGATTGAACAAAGCAAAGGCAGCCCATACACATTTAATCTTACCGAGGATGGAAGGACATTGGTCAAAAAATTTGAAAAAACCATCTGTGATTCCGAAAAAACGGCAAAAACGCGCAAGCTTGTGGCACATTTATCTGATTGGAGCAAAGAAGAGTTGGAGCTTGCGGCAACCATAGACTTTGTACATAAAAACAACCCTCGCTTGTATCGTGCCCAATTGCTTGAAAAGGTGTGCGAGATAAAGGCAAACTATGGCTCCGATAGAATATGTAGTGCATACGAAAAATGGACAAAGCTAAAAAAATCACTGCTAAAACGCCCATAAGATCATTCCATCTGTTTGCGACACAAAACTATCCCTGATCTGCGCGCATCGCCTTTTTGCAGCCGGGATTCGGGCACACCACCTCGCCGCCTCCCAGATGCACGTCCAGACCGCACGCATTGCAGTGAATTTTCCTCATCGGCTCGAAGAGCTTGAACCACATTGTGGTGAGGTTTTGCGCAATGTTCCTGACCAGGCCCTGCCTGCAAATCTCCTCAAAGTACGGCTCTAGCTCGTCTATCGTACTGTCCGCATCCCCGTCCTGCCTTAGTATGTCGAGAATCTCGTCATTGTTGAACCGGGCCTCGATATCGTTGAACCTCTCAAAGATTATCCTCCTTATCTGAAGCCCCGGCGGGGTCTTTGCGCCGTCCATACTAGTAGAGGCTCGCAGCATCGTCCTTTAGCTTGTCAGTCTCGGCGCCAGAAACGTCCTTGATCAGGTGCGAGTACAGCGCGTACTTTAAAACCTTGAGGGATAAGAGCGCGCACTTTATACGCACCGCCTGCAGGCCCTCAAGGCCCAGCTCGCCGAGGACGTCGTTTTTTTCTATGGCCCTTACTGCGTCGATCTCCTTTCCCTTTGCAATCTCGGTGAGGACCGACGAGCACGCCATGCAGATGGCGCACCCCTTTCCGTGAAACTTGATATCTGCGATTTTTTTGCCATCGAACTTTAGGTCCATGTCTATGCTGTCGCCGCACAGCGGGTTTGAATCGTGGTATGTCGCGTCCGGATTCTCAATCCTGCCGAAATTAAGCGGGTTTCGGGAATAGTCTATGATCATCTCGTGGTAAATGTCGGCGTTACTGCTCAAGCTTGAACAACCTCGCTACCTTTTTGAGTGAATCCACAAGCGCATCGACGTCCTGCCTCGTGTTGTATATGTAAAAGCTCGCCCTGTTTGTCGCCGCAACGTCGAGCTTTTCCATGAGCACCTGCGCACAGTGGTGGCCGGAGCGTATGGCGACTCCGTCCCCGTCGACTATCTGCGCCACGTCGTGCGGGTGCACGTCTGCAAAGTTGAACGAAATGACGCCGCCGCGCCTCTTGAGGTCCCTTGTGCCATACACGGTAATCCCCCTGATGCGCGAGATTTTCTCCAGCGCGTACGCGGTAAGCTCGACTTCGTGCCGGCGCACCGCATCCATCCCGATTCCGGAAAGATAGTCCACTGCGGCGCCCAGGCCCACGGTGTCTGCGATGCTCGGCGTGCCTGCCTCGAACTTGTAGGGAAGGTCGTTCCACGTGGTCTCAAACTTGTGCACCTCGCGGATCATGTCGCCGCCCCCCTGAAACGGCTCCATCGCCTCAAGTATGTCCCTGCGCACCCACAGCACCCCGATTCCGGTCGGTCCCAGCATCTTGTGGCCGGAGAATGCGAAAAAGTCGCAGCCCAGCTTTTGCATGTCGACTGGCATGTGCGGGACTGCCTGCGCCCCGTCAATGAGCGTCAGGGCGCCGGCCCTTTTGCATTTTGCAATTATCGACTCGGCGTCTGTGATTGTCCCAAGCACGTTGGACATTAGGCTGAATGCCACAAGCCTGACCCTCCCGGTTGCCAGGTGCGCATCAAGCCCGTCCAGGACCAGCTCGCCGTCCCCGTCGATGTCAATGTATGCCAGCTCTGCGCCCTTTTCTCGCACCAGCTGCTGCCAGGGGACTATGTTGCTGTGGTGCTCGTATTCCGTGGTGACGATAATGTCGCCCTTTTTGATGTTGGCCCTTCCCCAGGAATACGCCACCAGGTTTATGCCCTCAGTGGTGCCCCTCACAAAGACAATCTCCTCGCGGTTTTTTATGTTCAGGAATTTTGCAACCTTGTCCCTGGTCGACTCGTACGCCGCCGTGGCCTCTTCGGCCAGCTCGTATACGGCCCTGTGTATGTTTGCATTGTGGTTTTTGTAATAGCCGCTGATTGCGTCTATCACCTGGTTTGGCTTTTGCGTAGTCGATGCGTTATCCAGGTATACCAGGGGACTGTCGCCGCGCATCCTCCTGCCTAGTATGGGAAAGTCCCTTCTTGTGTCGCCGAGCTGGCCTTGCATCATTACAGCTCCACGTATACCTCGCCTGAGCTTATTTTGACGCCGTACGTCCTCAGGGCTTTTTCTGCTGGCGGGTTTTGCGGCCTGCCGCATTCCAGCTCAAAGACTGACAGGTGCAGCGGGCAGCGAATCCCCTCGTCTGTGAGAAAGCCGCCTGAGAGATCCGCATCTGCATGGGTGCAGGCAAGATCCGTCGCAAAGACCCTGCCATCCAGGTTTGCCAGCAGGATTTTTTTTTCGCCGCGCTCAAAGCTGAGCGTCTGTCCCTTGGCAATCTCGTCTGTGCTGCACACCCTTGTCCACTCGCCCAACGCCGTCACCTGTATTTGTAGTGCTGCTCTATCTCCTCGTCCTCGTTGTATCTTGTCTCCTCGACTTCGACGAACTTGCGCAGCTCCTCGTCGGTGTTGATTGAAAGCTCGCGTCCCTCCCACTTTGACTCGATAAGATATGATATCCACGCCCTCACCTGGTAGGACATTTTTCGCGACAGCGGCTCTAGGAACCCCTCGACTATGGTCCTTTCTGCCTGCTTTTTGTCAAGGCACCTTGACTGCAGGTAAAAGATCTGCTCCTCGTCAATCTGTGCCACTGACGCCGAGTGCGTCGCCTTTACGTCGTTGGTGAAAATCTCCAGTCCCGGGATTGCGTCTGACTTTGCGCCCTTGTCAAGCAGGATGGAGCGGCCAGAGAGGTACGAGTTGGACTTTGCGGCGTTCTCTTTTATCCTGATCATCCCCTTAAAGAGGGACTTTGATTTCTCCCTGAGGATTGACTTTTCGATTATCCGTGCCTCAGTGGAGGGGCTGGCGTGGTTTACGTTTGACTGTATGTCAAATGACTGCTCGCCGTTTCCAAATGCCACCTCCGAGTCGTTTGCCTGCGCGCCAGGGCCGTTCAGGTGATAGTCTATCCTGTACCTTGAGAGCATTGTGCCAAACAGCCCGAGATAGCAGTTTATCTTGCCGTCCTGCGCAACGTCTGTCCGCCGCGTCGAAAAGTTAATCGAGCTTTGATCCATCATCTGCAGCGTGGTAATGTCCAGGTGCGCGCCGGCGGCCACGCCGACGTTGAGCAGCTCCATGTATGCCTGCTGCTTTTGCGATGCCGGCGAATAGAGCTCCTGCACTATGGCGGCCCTGCTGCCCTCGTCTGCAAAGACTACGTTGCGCGATATGGTCGATGCCTGGTCCACCGAAAGGCACGACAGGACGTGTATGGGCCCGTCTAACACAAGGTTCCTTGGCAGGTGCACGAATATCCCGGAATTAAACGCCGCATTGTTGAGGGCCGTAAACTTGTCTTCCCTCGGGCTTGAGGCCTCTAGCGCCCTTTTTACCAGGTCCGGATTCTCCGCTAGCGCCTCGTCGATTGACGACATTACCAGGCCGCGCGACTTTTGCCCCTCTGGAAGGCGTATCCTGTGTATGTTGGAGCCGACCTGTATTATGCAGATCTCGTCTTTGAGCTCGTCAAGCCTCCTGTTTAGGAATTCCGGAACCGTCGCATCTGAGCTAGTCGAGAGAAGGACCTGCTGCGGATCCATTTTTTTTGCGTCGGTGTACTTGCCGTACAGCGGCGAGATCTCCAGCGGCAGCTGCTCGTATATGGAAAGCGAGTCCCTCCTGTGCTGTTTTAGCCAGCCGGGCTCGTTTTTTGAGGATGATATGTCGTCTATGTGGCCCGAGTTGATGGTGGATAACGCTAGTTGTGACATTGTACATCATGCGATGCCTAGCCGACAGAGTCGTCCATCTCTAGCTTTATGAGCCTGTTTAGCTCTACTGCGTACTCCATTGGAAGCTCCTTGGTAAACGGCTCCATGAACCCGTTTACAATCAGGCCCAGGGCATCCTCCTCGCTGAATCCGCGCGTCATGAGGTAGAATATCTGCTCGTCGCCAATCTTGCCCACCGTTGCCTCGTGCGTAATCGTTGCGTCCTCTTGGTTTATCTCCATGTACGGGTACGTGTCAGTCTTTGAGGTGTCGTCTAGCAGCAGCGCGTCGCATCTTACAGTCGACTTTACGCCAGTCGCCCCCTTTGCCACGTTCAAGAGCCCCCTGTACGTGGAGCGGCCGTCCAGCCTGCTTACTGACTTTGAGGTTATCTTTGAGGTGGTGTCCGGCGCCAGGTGCACCATCTTGGCCCCCGTGTCCTGGTGCTGCCCCTTTCCTGCAAACGCAATCGAGAGCGTCTCGCCGTAGGCCCTCGGGCCGAGCAGATAGACCCCCGGATACTTCATTGTAATCTTGCTTCCGATGTTTCCGTCAATCCACTCGACGGCTGCGCCTTCGTACGCATAGGCGCGCTTTGTCACCAGGTTATAGACGTCGTTGCTCCAGTTCTGGATGGTGGTGTATCTCAGCTTTGCGTCCTTGTGCGCTACTAGCTCCACTACTGCCGAATGGAGCGACTCTGAGGAGTATACCGGCGCGGTGCATCCCTCGATATAGTGGACCTCTGCGCCCTCGTCCACAATTATGAGCGTCCTCTCAAACTGTCCGATGTTTTCTGCGTTGATTCTAAAGTACGCCTGCAGCGGCATGTCGACTTTGACGCCGGGCGGGACATAGATAAACGAGCCGCCGCTCCACACGGCGCTGTTCAGTGCGGCAAACTTGTTGTCTTCGGGCGGGATTATCTTGCCAAAGTACTTTTTGAAAATCTCGGGCTGCTCCTTTAGCGCAGAGTCGGTATCGAGAAACAGCACCCCCTGCTTTTGCAGGTCCTCGCGGAGGCTGTGGTATACCACCTCTGACTCGTACTGCGCGCCGACGCCGGCCAGAAACTTTTTTTCGGCCTCTGGAATGCCGAGCTTGTCAAACGTGTTTTTGACGTCCTCTGGCACGTCGTCCCAGTTCTTTTCGGTCTTTTCGGATGCCTTTGCATAATAGAATATGTTTTGAAAGTCAATGGAGCTGAGATCGGCGCCCCACGTCGGCATTGGCTTTTTCATGAATATCTCGTACGAGCGCAGCCTAAAGTCGAGCATCCACTGCGGCTCGTCTTTCATCTTGCTGATGCTTTTTACCGTCTCCTTTGAGAGCCCCTTTTTGCTCAAATGCACGTACAATTCAGTCGAATCCTTGAAATCATACTTTGAATAATCCATGTCCAGATTTTCAGTCGTCATGCGGAAAATAACCCTGTTATATTATAAATAGATAAGGAAAATGAGGTATAGCTAAATAACCGCGCCTAGGGACGGCGTTTTTGGCCCCCGCCTAGAACACTGCTGATCGTCTCGACTGCGCCGCGCACCGTGTGAACCTGCGATACGGTGTTTTGCACGCCGAACTTTTCTAGCTCGCCGGCGGTAAACGGGCCGATTGCGACTATGTTGCTTTTTTGCAGGCGCCCCAAAAGCGCGTCAGAATCGTGATCTGCCGACATTATCTCAAACCACGCCCTTACAGAGGACGCACTAGTAAAGATAATCCCGTCTATTCCGTCCCCGGAGAACATTTTCCGGAATTCGTTCCACTGGGCGGTGTCCCGGAATGCGCAGACGTCGTACAGGTGCACCTCTAGGACGTCAAGGCCGATCTTGGAGAGCAGCTCTGCGAGAAACGGAGTCGATGCGCCGCTTCGCGGAACGATCACCTTTTTTCCCGCCGGGTTGAGCCTTGTAAACACCTCGCCTATGCCGACTGACGAGAACAGCTCCGGCATGTGCGATACCCTGATTCCGTACTCTGCGAGGGCGTCCCTTGTCTTGGGCCCGACTGCGATTACGGTTGTGTTTGCCACCGCAAGCCTGAGGCGCTCAAAGCTGGAGGATGCCTTTGCGGCATCAAAGAGCAGCCTTACTGCCTTTGAGCTCATAAAGACGGCATAGTCCGGATCGTAGCGCCCTGCGGACTCTAGGAACTCGTCGGCAATCTTTTCGCCCCTGCTTACCAGCTCTATCGTGGGCAGCGGCACGGGCCTTGCGTTGCCCCCGGCCATCAGCTCCATAAACTCTGCGGCGTCCTGCTCTGATCTGGTGATTGCTATGGTCTTTCCGTCTAGCATTTTTCCTCCCCTGCCAGGCCGACTACCCTTCCTATTATTATTACGCCCGGCGGGCTGATCCTGTTTTGCCTTGCGAGCCTGCCAATGTTCGATATGTTTCCGGTGACGGTCTTTTGTCTCGGGGTGGTGCCGTTTTGAATCACGGCAGCCGGCGTGTCTGCGTCCATTCCGCCCTGCACTAGCTGTTTGCATATTCTGTCAATGCCGGCGAGGCCCATCATTATAACGATGGTGTCTACTGATTTTGCAAGCTTTTTCCAGTTTACGGCGGGGGATTTTTTTTCAAAATCCTCGTGGCCGGTGACAAACGCCACAGACGACGCAAACTTTCTGTGCGTGAGCGGTATTCCGGCGTACGTTGCAGAACCAATCCCCGACGTGATTCCAGGTACTATCTCGCATCTTATCTTGTGCCGTTTGAGGAATTCTGCCTCCTCGCCGCCCCTGCCGAACATCGTGGGATCACCGCCCTTTAGGCGGACGACTGTCTTTTTGTCCCTTGCGTGCTTTTCCATGAGTGCGTTTGTGGAATTCTGGTGGCCTGTGTCGTCACCCACTGCGCGGCCCACATAGATTTTTTGCGCGTCCTTTGGAATCATTGCAAGGATTTTCCTGCCGACCAGCCTGTCGTATAATACCACGTCTGCCTTTCTGAGCAGCTCCGCTGCGCGAAGCGTGATCAGCCTGGCATCGCCAGGGCCTGCGCCCACCAGGTATACCTTGCCTGTCATCTGTTCCACTCTTCCATCCTTTCTCTCCAATTTAATGAAAGCTCATCTATGCCCATTTCCTGCAGCTGCCTGCCTGCGGCCTCGCCTAATCCCTCGGGGTCTTTTGCCGGACCCGTCCTCTCCACTGCCAGTGATTTTTTTGCGTCCACCGAAAAGGCCTCGACTCTGAGCGTCATTTCGCCTGCCGACGTCCTTGCGTGCGCCCCCACGGGAAACCTGCACCCGGACTCGACGTAACTCGAAAGCGCGCGCTCCGCCGTGGTCTCTGCGCGCGCCTGTGCATCCTCGATTCCCTCCAGCATGCCGATTGTTTCTGCGTCGTCTGCGCGAGCCACCACGGCAAGGGCCCCCTGCCCCGGCGACGGCGTAAAATCACTCACAGGCAGCCTAGAGTACCGGACATTCAGCCCCAGCCTGGAGATTCCGGCCTGCGCAAGCACTATTGCGTCATAGCCGTCTGAGATTTTTTTGATGCGCGTCTCGATGTTTCCTCGGACCGGCCTTGTCTGGAGATCCGGCCTTTTTCGCATTATCTGTACTGCGCGCCTCAGACTGCTGGTGCCGACTATTCCGTGCGGCGCTATGGAGTAAATGTCGGCCCCGTCGCCGGATATTATCACGTCGTTTGCCGCCTCGCGCCTTGGAACGCACGCAATGCAGAGGCTCTCTGGAAGATCAGTCGGGACGTCCTTGAGGCTGTGCACGGCAAAGTCCATCCTCCCGTCTGCCACCGCCAGGTCTATCTCTTTTTCAAATATTCCCCTCTGGTTGATTGCAAACAGCGGCTTTGAGTCCGTGTCACCCCTTGTCTGCATTCCCATAACCTCATAGCCCGAACCGGGGTTTGCCCTTTTGAGCTCCTCTACTATCTGGCCTGTCTGCGCAAGTGCCAGCGCGCTTTTGCGCGTTCCCACCGTATAGTTCAACTCTTTACCGCCGCAAGCGCCCTCCGGTACGCCTCTAGCGCCGCGCTGATATCAGAATCGGTGTGCGCCGCAGACAGCATTACTGCCTCGAACTGCGAGGGTGCTACGAATATTCCGTCCTTTAGCAGTGATCTGAACAGAATGTTGAATTTTTTTGCATCCGCCATTCTGGCGGTCCTCGCGTCGGTAACCGGGGTGCCGGTAAAAAACAGCTGGAACATGGATGCGGCAAAGTTGATCCGGTGCGGTATTTTCATGTCAGTTGCAATGTCGTCAATGGCTGCGGCCAGCCGCGCGCAGTATCTTTCCAGCCTGGGATACATTTTGTTTTTGATTCTGTTTATGGTGTTAATTGACGCAATTCCCGCGCTGACAGATACCGGGTTTCCTGCAAACGTGCTTGCCTGGTATACGACGCCTCCCGGCGCGAGCTTGTCCATGATCTCGCCTTTGCCGCCGACTGCCGCAATGGCAAACCCCCCGCCCAGCGCCTTGCCCAGGGTCGTAATGTCCGGTGTGATGCCGAGAATCCCCTGCATGCCGCCAGGCGATGCGCGAAACCCCGTGATTACCTCGTCGAATATCAGTGTGACGTCGTTTTGCTTTGTAATGCGCCTGACGTCCCCTAGAAAATTATCTTTTGGCGGTATGACGCCCATGTTTCCCAGAACGGGCTCGATGATTACCCCGGCTGCGTCCCTGTTTTTCTGGATTGTCCTTTCCAGCCGTGCAGAGTCGTTGTACGGTATGACAAGCGTGTTTCTTGCGACCTCGCCGGTTACTCCGCCGGATATAGTAATCCTGCCGTGCGCCGCGCCGGATCCGGCGCCCACCAGCATAGAGTCGTGCGCCCCGTGATAGCCGCCATCGAACTTTATGATCTTTTTGCCGCCGGTAAAGCCGCGCGCCAGCCTTACTGCCGTCATTGTAGCCTCGCCGCCGGTGTTGACCAGGCGCACCTTGGAGATCGACTTGTAGCATTCGGCTATCAGCTCGGATAGCTCCGTCTCTTGTTCTGTGGGGGCGCAAAACAGGGCGCCTCTTTTTAGCTGTCTTGATACCGCATTTACTATTTCCTTTCTGTTGTGGCCCAAGAGCAGCGCGCCGTACCCGTTGCAAAAGTCGGTGTATCTTTTGCCGTCTGCGTCCCAAACATGGCTCTTGTCGGATCTTTTCACAAAGAACGGGTGCGGCTCAAAGTACCTGACGGGGCTGTTCACGCCAGACGGGATTGTCCTTTTTGCCCTAGTGTACGCGATTCTCGACTTTGACAACACACACTGCTAAAAGTCGGGATTATTATTCGTAATATCCCGATCGACCCAGCCTCGTGCCTGTGGGCGGGTCCTGCCTGCCGTTCTGGCCGGGCGCGGGTTTCACGCCTTCTGAGTCTTTTTAAAACCCAATATCGTATCTAGCGCAGACCGTACCCGTGTACTTGTAAACTGTGGTTTTTCCCTGTTCATGACCGTCATGATGCCTTCCCTGTCATCCTTTGAAACCCTTCTGGAAGTGGGCAGCAGGTACCATACAGACGCAAACAATTCCAGCTGTCTGGGATCGGAGATTCTCCTCCCTAGCAGTTCCTTTAGTCTGGAAACGATCCTAGACTCCCCATCTCTCAGTTTATCCTTGGAATCGAATTTGCCTATCTTATCGCCTAGAAATAGTGCGGATGTCAGCGAGGACGAATACGGCCCGTGAACATACCATGAATAGGTATACTTGGTAGTGGCTCCAATTTCCTGGATGAGATATGCCTGTTTTTGCAGTCTTAGCCTATCATCAAATTCGTCCAATTTTATGGGCCCCAAATTACGCAATATGCGCAAAACCTGATCGTTTTCGGATTCTATCATCGCAGTCTTACCCATACAAACTCATTTATCCCTTTTCTTTTCTTTATCGCTAAGCTTTTGTAAGCTATCAAACAAGTCTTTTTTAACGTCAAAAGTCTTGGTTTTGGAGCCAAATGGGTGGGTTGTCGCTATCTCCTCTATATGATCCTCTATGGGGTGATGGACTAAAACCCTTATCATATGGTTATTGGCCCGATCAATCTCTTTTCCTACCCCCTCTGATGGAATCTTGTTGTAGAAGGGACGATATACGGCCAGATATGATGCTGTGTCGACTAGCGTATAATCCCTAGAGGCGATCTGATTTTCAATATCTCTTACGACCTCTTCTATCTCGCGGCGTGGCAGGTCGACTGGAAGCAAGATGTGCTCATCAATCATATCCGAAAGATCGATTGGCCACCTGTCCTTGCTTGTAACCGTGACCGAAGTGATCTTACTATGTTTTGATTTTGGTGTTTTTTTCAGCAAGTTGTCTAGTGCGAATTTAACGCATAACTCATCGATGGCTACTGGATCAAAAATCACCCATCCGAATTTTTTGCCCAGAGCATGCATTTCCTTTCTGAATCCGTTGACATCCCCGATTCCTATGTCCGTCTTTCTAGTCTGAGAAATGGGATATGATAGGTAAATTCTGCTCGCATCCTTTTTGAAGATCAGGTTGTGGAATGTATGGTGCGGATGCCTTATTGAAATAACATAATGGGGTATTTTTCCACTTCCCTCCCTTTCATATTCCACATGTTTTTTTAAGGCTTCGGCGCGCAGGGATTCTAGAGAACGCCATGCAAGAATTTCCCTGAGGCTCAATTTTGTATTGTGATACCCCTCTTCTTTTTCTCTCTTGGAAATTTTTTCCAGATCGAAAAAACATCATCAATCAGTGTGATTATTCTTATTTTTGATGAGGAAATGTTTGTAAATAACTGATTGTAGAGAATCGGAATAAATGGGGGATAAAACTCACTGTTCTTAAAATAGCTCAAATGCGTCAATAGGAATATATGTTCGTATTTGTTTTTTCTCTCTTTTATCATACCGCTAATCCATGAAAAAGTATCCTCGAAAATTCTAAATTTTATCGTTGGATCTGGACTATCAAGATATGTTGCCATATCTGGCGGTGCCTCTGTTGGTTCTCTATTTTTATTTCTTAACTCTTTGTCAAAATCGATGACTAGGACACTTTTCGTCATTTTAGATTTTTTGAGTAGTTTTTGGATGAATTTTGCCTTGTCGATTCCGCTTATCCCTGCAAATATCGTGATTGTGGGTGATTTTGTCATAAATATAATAACATTAACGTATTTAAGAAACTATCGGTTGATTATTTTGATCATGTGGTTTTCTATCATATAATGTAATTTAACATATAATGTTTCTTGTGATGATTCATCTTTGCAAACATTTGCAAAAAAAAACCCTGAGTGGTTATTGACAAGTAAGAGATCAGATCGATGTTTTGGATCTAGAATCGACAAAACACAGAATCGGCCATCAAAGATCTTGTTTAGAGATAATTGTTTTGTTCACCTGCGTGCTCATCTGATACTAGTATGGTCTGAATAGATAAGAAATACTGTTAGCGGTACCGGTGGTCTTTTTTACGACCTATGGCCTGGTGTACGCCATTTAGTATCATCACCATCATGCTTGCAGTCACCTCTACTCCAAAGGCCGGCGGCAACGCGGCGAGGGCCAAATGGTGGTGTATGCCATTGCCAACGCCCGGGCCAGAAAAGCTCGCAACGGACACTATCCGAGCAAACAGATTCCCGTCCTATGCGGCAAACAATGCTGCCGGCTATTTCTTTGGCCTTGTGCGCGACTTTATCCGCTTTTCGCTCGGCCTGTGCTTGCCTGTGACGATATAGTTTATCGCGTCGCTCATAAAGACTGCGTGATCCCCGATTCTCTCGAGATAGCGCAGCACGAGTGCCTCCACCAGGGCGCACTTTGTGTTCTTTGAATTGATGAGCTTTGGCAGGCGCTCCTTGTATATCCTGTCAATGAACGCCTCGTCTTCTCTTATCTTTACTGCCTTTCTTACGTCCAGCTCGGCAAAGGAGAACACCGCCTCCTTTATCATGTGTCTGACCTTTTTGGAGGACTCGATGAGCGACGCATTGATGCACTCTGATATGTCGCCGAACTCGTTGCGCACCAGCGTTATGTCGTAGGCGTACCTTCCGAACCTTGAAAACGCATAAGAGATCTCAGTCGAGGAGCGCACAAACCTAAAGTCGTCGGCCACCGGCTGGAACTTTAATAGCATATCAAAGGTGAGATCCTCCACCTCGTAGTATTTCTCGCGTATTGTGTTGGAAAGCGAGTGCACCTGCGTGACGGTGTTCTCGCCCTCGATGTAGGAGCTGATTGCAAGCGAGATGGACTCTATTACCATGTCGCCCATCTCCGACATTATCCTGGAGAGCTTTTCGAGGTACGGGTCTATCAGGCGGGTCAACCAAACCGCCCCTCTACGTATTTGGCAGTCAGCTCGTGCTTTGGATCCGTGAACAGCTTTTTGGTCTCCCTGAACTCGATGAGGTCCCCCAGGTACATAAAGCCCGTATAGTCCGACACCCTTACTGCCTGCTGCATGTTGTGCGTTACGATGATTATGGTATAGTCCTTTTTGAGCTCGGTGATTGTCTCCTCTATCTTTTGGGTGGCGATGGGATCCAGGGCCGATGCCGGCTCGTCCATGAGCAGCACCTCGGGCTGGATGGCAAGCGCCCGTGCGATGCACAGCCGCTGCTGCTGCCCCCCGGAGAGCTCGATTGCCGGCTTTTTGAGGTTGTCTTTTACCTCGTCCCAGAGGTATGCCATTTTTAGCGAGTCCTCGACTATCTCGCCGAGTATTCTCCTGTTGCGCATCCCGTTGAGCCTCAGTCCGGCGGTGACATTGTCGTATATGGACATTGTGGGAAACGGGTTTGGCTTTTGGAACACCATTCCGACCTTGCGCCTGTGGTATATGGGATCCACGTCGCCCGAGTACAGGTCAGTGCCGTCGATCATCACCCTTCCGGTCACCCTTGCGCTGTCAGTCATGTCGTGCATGCGGTTCAGGCACCGCAGAAACGTGGTCTTGCCGCATCCGGACGGGCCGATCAGGGCGGTGACGGATTTCTCCTGAAACTTCATGGTTATGTTCCTGACTGCCAGTGTGCCGCCGTATGCCACAGTAACGTCCTCTGCTATGACCTTGTATTTTTTTCCGTCCTGCGGGGCGGCAGGGGATGGGGACTCTGTTGTGGCATGCTCAGTCAATAGGGTCATCTCTGACTTTGAGCTCCTTGGTTAATTAACCTGCCCAGTATTCCAGTACCCCTGTTCATAAAAAAATACCGCACGCCAAGATTTACTGCAAGAATTATCATAATCAGGACCAGCGCCGAGCCCCACCCCTGCATCTGCGCGCTGTCATAGGGCAATAGTGACAGCCTCCAGATCCTCAGCGGAAGCGCGTCTATTGGCACGTCGAATCCCCCAAAGAACTGGCTGCTTCCCAGAATGGTCATGATCAGCGGCGCAGTCTCGCCGCCTATCCTTGATACGGACAGCAGCACGCCGGTTATGAGGCCGCTTTTTGCGGCGGCAAGCACTATCCGGAACGTAATGACCCATTTTTTGAGCCCCAGGGCGGTGCCTGCCTCGCGGTACGTCATGGGGACGAGCTTTAGCGACTCCTCTGTGGTCCTTGTGATTATCGGAAACATTATCAGTGCCAGCGCAAACGCGCCGGCCCACACCGAAAAATGGCCCAGTACCAGGACTATCACCAGGAATGCGAATATTCCCAGCACTATCGAGGGAAACTCCATAAAGACGTCCGTAAAAAACCTGACAGGCTTTACCAGCAGGTTGCCGCTAAACTCTGCCAAAAAAATACCGGACATGACCCCGATTGGGACCCCGATCATGCTTGCAAGGCCGATGATTATCAGCGTGCCCTGGATTGCGGGGCCGATTCCCCCCTCCCCGGAACCTATGGAGCCGGGCGTCTCTGTCAGAAACTCTATGCTGATAGCCGAGATTCCGTTCCGAAAGACCTCGACTAGTATGCTGCCCAGCGGTATGATTGCAATTATCACGCAGGCAAAAATCGCAATCCTGACCATCCTGTCAATCATCAGCCTTTTTTCCACGTTGTGCTTGAACATGGACCTGTACTGTTTTCTCTTGTCTTGTATGGACATTAGTTGTTGATGGCACCTTCCTTTACCTTGAGCATTCTTGTTACCAGCATGTGCGCCACTATATTGATGCAGATGGCGATCAGCAGCAGGACCAGGCCAACCCCGATGAGGGCCGGCAGGTGCAGCGAGGCAGGCGAGGCCTCGACGAACTCGTTTGCTATAATGCTTGACATTGTCTGGCTGGGCTTGAACAGCGACGACGGGATTGCGCCAAGCCCGGTGGCGTTTCCAATCAGCATGGTGACTGCCATGGTCTCGCCTACTGCGCGGCCCAGCCCCAGAATTGACGCGCCGATTAGCCCCGTCTTGGAATAGGGAAACACGGCAAGCTTGAACATCTCCCACTTTGTGGCCCCCAGCATGTATGCTGCCTCCTTTTGCTGCTGCGGCACGGCCTTCATGACCTCGCGGGCCACAGAGGACACGGTGGGAATGATCATTATGGCAAGAA
The DNA here is from genome assembly GCA_965212015.1 of Cenarchaeum sp. Lineage (GTDB taxonomy): Archaea > Thermoproteota > Nitrososphaeria > Nitrososphaerales > Nitrosopumilaceae > Cenarchaeum. The sequence goes on along the minus strand of OZ243037.1, from coordinate 790,339 downwards.
TCACGCTTGCAGTCAGTATGTCCAGCCCGAAGGGCGTCCCCGAAAAAAGCCAGACGCTCTCGCCTAACATGTCGTGAAGCGGCCTTTCCACCCAGTCGCTGAAATACTGCCTGAATACAAACAGACCCCACAGCCCGTAAATCACGCTCGGCACGGCGGCCAATAGCTCCACTATAAAGCCCAGCGGCTTTCCAATCTTTGAGGGCGCATCGGAGATGAACATTGCAATGCCCAGGCTGAGCGGGACGCCTATTGCCATTGCGATTGCCGCAGTAGTCAGCGTCCCAAAGATGTAGGGCAGCGCGCCGAATGACTCCCTGCCCTCGACTGCGTTCCAGTCCGTCTTTGTAATGAACGAAATCCCGTCCTTCTCCCACACCGGATAGGATTCCACTGCAAGCTCGTACACCATGAGGGCGATCACTACCAGGACAAAGGCGCCTGCCATGGCGGCGCACATCTTGAAGATCCTGTCAGATCCAAGACTGCGCCTGCGCACCATGCTGGAACTCTGGAAAAACCGCTTATCAGACATGTCCTAAGACTTTATGGCTTTTTTATAGTGCTATATAGATCACCGGCTATAACATAATGCCGGCCTGCGCGCACCCATGTGTAATTGGACAGACGGGGAAGGCAGACAAGGCCGCAGCTCAGCGGCGGCTCGACTTTTATCACATCTCTCCCCAAGGACTGGATTGCGGATCTCGGGGCAGGCGCGGGCGACAATATCGTCATGATTAAAAACTCTGACAGATCCCTTTACTGTTCCCCGAATCCGGCCTATAGCCAAAAATGACTGGCGCAGTAATCGTATCTGGCCAGAATGATTCGGCCGAATCCATACGCAGAAGGATAATCGCGGCGTATCTCGGGGAATACAAGACGATCCGGATAAAGTCCGGCGGGATGAGAATGCAGCCGGCGCATACGAGGGCGATACGGGATATGGTCAGATCGTCTATGATCGGAACCGAGATAGTGGAATCAAGCTCAGAGTCCATGCTGATTCAGATTCTGACCATGCTGCCGGAGCTCTCCTTTGAGACTGCGCTCAAAAGGATGCACCTGATGGCCTCCAACATGCACCGCGAGGCCTTCGAATCGCTCTCCGCCTGCGATGCGGGCCACTCAGAAGAGGTGATCCGGATGGACGACAAAGCGGACAGGTTCGGCCTGTACATGAGGCGCAACCTGGTGACTGCAGTCGGCAACACCGATGCCCTGCTTGACATGGGGCTGCAAAGGCCGTCTGACTGCCTCGGATACAGGGAGGTGGCGGGCAGAATCGAGCGCATTGCGGATCACGCCGGACTGATTGCAAAAAGGGTAAAGTTTCTTGACGGCCGCATCGAGCCAAAACTCATGAAAAAAATCCTCGCGATATCGGAGGGCTCGCCGTCCGTGTTCGGCCGCTCAGTTGAGGCGCTGATAAAAAGGGACTTGGCCTCGCCGAAAGGGCCGCCGACGAGGCAAAAAATGTGATAGACGGCGAAAAATCGTTCATGTCGGGAATCGGCGAGTCTGACAAAAACCCTACTGTGATCCGGTTCGTACTCGGGGGACATTGTCAAAGTCGCAATCGACGAGAACATTGCCGGCATCATATCCGAACAATCTAGTCGTCAGGACACGTAAGCTCGCGCAGCTGCGCGTATTTTTTCTCCATTGCGCGGGCATAGACTAGCACCTTTTTCAAGTCGTACTCTTTTTTTGGAAAAAACCATCGTATTGGAACCTGGTGTCCTATCCCGTCCATGTCGTGAATCATCCCCTTGTCTGCGCTGACTTTGAGCTTGTCGTCGACTGACTTGTCCCTGACAGTCAGGCCACGCTTGGTCATGTCCTCCATTACGAGAAAATCCCCGCCGTCCTTGATGGTGTAAAAGCTCCCCTTTTCTAGCGTGTCCTGGCTCATTTTTCAACGGGATTTCCGATCATGTTTCCCCATTCGGTCCACGAGCCGTCATAGTTTCTCACCCTGGAATATCCCAAAAGGTACTTTAGGACGAACCACGAGTGCGATGATCTCTCGCCTATCCTGCAGTAGCATATCACGTCCTTGTCCGAGGTGACGCCTTTGGGTTCATAGTTCTGCCTTAGCTCGTCGGCCGTCTTGAACGTGCCGTCCGCATCGTTTACCGCAGTGGCCCACGGAATGTTGTTTGCGCCGGGAATGTGCCCGCCCCTCTGCGCGTGCTCCATTGGGTATTCTGGCGGCGCGGTAATCTCGCCGGTAAACTCTTTTGGGGAGCGGACGTCCACCATTACGGTATCGCCTCTGTCCAGCGCCCTTTTTACGTCAAACAGGTACGCGCGCAGGCCCTCATCGGGCGGAGCAGACGCGTAGGAAGTAGGCCGCATCTGCGGCTCGTCAGTCGTGTACGGCCTGTCTTCTAGCTCCCATTTTTTCCTGCCGCCGTTCATGATCCTTATGCTTTCGTGTCCGTAATACTTGAATACCCAGAATACGAACGCCGCAAACCAGTTGTTAAAGTCGCCATACAGGATTACCTCGGTATCAGAAGTGATGCCGTTTTTTGACATCAGCTCCTCGAACTGTTTTTTGTTTATAATATCGCGCGTCAGGGGATCGTTTATGTCGCGCTTCCACCAGATAAGCGTCGCCTCACTAATGTGGCCCTTGCGGTATCCGTTTTCCGGATCATAGTCCACCTCGACGAGCCTCCTTTTTTCATTGGGCGGATTGTCTGCGACCCAGTCGGTGTCCACTAGTACTTCGGGGTGTGCATAGCTCATCTTGAATAACCATGCTGGCCTGACTGCATAATTAATTGTTTTTCCTGCGGGCAGGTGATTCTATTTAAACTGCCGGTGCCGCGCCTGCCGGGAAATCCGGCCTGCGACCTCCTGCCGGCTTGGTGTCCGAACAGGGCCGCACTTTGCCGAAAATCCGGATTCGCGCGCGGCATGCACGTCCGGCCGCCGGCACGGAACTGCGCCGGCAGTCCGCCGTCCATATTGGGGACTGCCGACATGATGGAATGCGAGTATCAGAAAGCGGGTTCAAAAAGTATAGCGCCAAAAATAACAAACTATTAAGGCGTTATTCGTGGTCTTAATACATGTTGGATCCGCAGTCTGAACTGGATGTTTTTGAGAAAATACCAAAAAAAAAAATCACCGAACTTGGCAATCTGCTTGATGAGCGTATTTTACACACGCGCCCCAATCCATCCGAAATAGAGCGGGTTTTAGGCGATGGTTTTGGACTGGATGCAACTGCAAAACTGATACACGTATTTTACAATTTTTTTATAGGCAAGCGCAATCCCGATAAAATTTTTAAAATCATCGATACATCAAAGTTAGATGAAGAGAAAAAAAAGGTGTTAAAAAAAAACAGTTCAAATAATTCACAATAAAACCGATTTGGATAATGTATCGGCCGGCATGACTGCCAATTTTCTTCAAATATTTGGACACCCGCATATTCGCGATTTCAACACTGTTACCGAGTTCAGGCCGATTTCAGATGGAAAAAATGGAATTACAAAAATCATCCTATCCTTGATTGTCAGTATAAAGATCCACGAGTTTGATGATGACAAAATGGTTGATTTTCAATTAAAGATAAGTGATGTTAAAAAACTAATCGATGAATTAAACGACGGTTATGACTCATTAAAGACTGAAATACAGGACATTCGCAGTAAATTCGGTGATAATATAATTGATTGAAGACATCTGGCAAGTACTGGAGGAAAAAACACCGTTTGAACAGGAAAGTACTGACATTGAACAGTGGGATCTGGACAAAACGGTAACCTGTCCGCATGATACGTCACTTTGGTTCGATATTAAAAAGGACGCATGTGTTGAAAACCTGGAAAATCCGTTCACAAAAAACAATATTTGTCATGGATACTCCGGAACTAGCTTGAGTTGAAATTCAAATACAATACCACAATAGTTCCAAATGCACCATACATTGATCTGCAAGTGATGAGTTATCTCGAAAAATCATTCCCCGAAAAGGGAAAATCAGACACCGGTGCAGACAAGACCGCAATTCCAAAATATTTGATCAACAAGTCAAATTTACAAAAACACGACGAAAAGGCATTCCCAAATGGGAAATGGATCAATAACACAGGAAAATATGTATCTTGTGCATATAAAAATAGGGGAGATAAAGTTTGATCTTATGGAAGTTGTGGCATTAAACAGGGACGATGTGCTTGTGGGTAGGGATCTGATTAATTTATGGACGCTTGTATTAGACGGCAAAAACAAATTTGGGGAAATTAAAGTTTGGTCTAACAAGCCCAATGATGCCCACAGATAAAAAACATCTGCCAAAGGTATGGCCGTATGGCAAAGACAAACGCCATAATTTTCTGCCCACATGCAATGACAGTCCGGATTGGCGGATTCGCGCGCGGCATGCACGTCCGGCCGCCGGCACGGAACTGCACCGGCAGTCCGCCGTCCATATGGGGGACTGCCGATATGAGGGATTGATCCCACAAATCCGGAGGGCTCCTTAATTAGTTGACAGACACGATTAGTTCCCTGGAATAATCAAACAGTGAAATTCCGGGACTGGGAGCAATCATTTAGAGTACTCAAGAATCCAGATTCTCCTTTAATCCACGGCTTTATCGCGTATTTCAACATGATAAAGAAACATTCCGCCCTAGATGACAAGACGCCGGCAGAGGTTGCCCTGATAGAGATCGAGGGTCAGAACAAGCGGATTACTCTCATCTAGAACGCCGTCCTACACAAGATTCACCCTTGATCCTTCAAGTTCGCCCTGACAGATTTTCAGGATTTTCGGACTTTGCTCGATTTTGAATCGGGAGGTCCGCGCCTACCATTCATTAACTTAACAGTACCCGCGTGCCTGCTCTGGTGCATTAGCGCCGGATTTCACTGCGGTGTTGCATACGCCGGATTTGAGGGTTTTTGGGCATGATCTTATGGCCTAGATCGGTCAGGATAAGGCAATTATCCGGGTTTCAGGAGGTGTTTTGGCCGCGATTCTGGCGCAACAAGTCCCGAATCTCAGTCAAAATAGCCGTATGCTCATTCAAGATATTTCCCAGTCGGTCCAGCTTGTTAGTCCTTTTGGTTTCGCCCTCTCTGGGAGGATCTGTCAGGGCATCCATGATTGCCTTTTGATCATTTTTACTCCGCCACATAGTTCCTAAGACGACACTTAAAGTAATTAAGGCTGGAATTCCCAAGCTGATTGCAGCTTGTTGCCAAAACTCCGTGATTTTAATCGCTCCCAATAACACAATTTCTGTAATGAATATTGCTAACGCTAATGGCATGCCAATAATTATTCCAGAACGACGCTCATGTTCCCAAACCATTCATCTTGTTATTTCTACCCACATATCTGAATTTTTGTTAAACTTTCTAGATAACTAAACCAGTTTTTTTGCCTCAGTGTATCGATCTAAACGTTCATTACAAAGCTTGTTGCTTTATTCCGAATTTGATCATGCGGATTTATCGCCTCTATAAATTACGGATACGTTCCTTGTTCCAGTACGGCGACTTGCAGTTGGTGCACACCCTGGGTTCCTCCTTTGTGCTGTACCACACATAGTTGCACCTGTTGCACTCATGTTCCCAGTAATCCCCCCGCACTTTCAGGCTCACGCCAGTATTATGGCAAAATAGTATATATACGTATTGCTAATAGTATGAATAGGTATATATACACTTTAGACGTATAGTAAGGCATGAAAACAATAAAGACAAACAAAAAGGAAAACACAAACCATAGAGGTTCGACTATTCCGGGTGATGCCGTATGAATGGAGACGAACAGGTAAAATCATATTCTGTAAGGCAGATCACAAAGGACCGTTTTGGGGTCGATTCACAGTCAGACCCGGCAAAATCATACACGATACAGCGCGTGCCAAAAAGCCACATCTGGTACTGTGACTGCAAGCATTTTCACTACAACATTACCCGTAGTGAGGGGCGCGAGAGACTCTGCTACCACATAGAGGCGTGCATACTGCACCGTGAAAAGTTATACGCGGAAAGGGGGATTGAAAGGCGAGAGGTGGATTATTTCTGTATCGGCTGCAAGTCTACCATATTCAACAAAAACGGGACAAGGGGCCTGGAAACGGGAGTGAAGAGGCAGCGATACGTATGCAAGAAATGCAATGCAGAGTCTGTCCTGCTGCCAAAGGGGTTTGCCGGCCACAGGGCAGATCCGGAGACAATCATGGATGCCATGTATCTGCTTATGAGGGGTGTCTCATCAAGGAACATTGCAAGACAGATTGAAAAGACGCATTCCGTCAAGGTGGCCCACACCACAATAATACGATGGGTAAGGAACTATACCCGGATGATCAAAGAATACACCGATACCCTGATGCCCGAAACCTCCGACGTGTGGTCGATTGACGAGGCAGTCGTGAAGGTCAAGAAAACCGAAAAACTGGCAAAGGGGTTCCATGTGTGGCTGTGGAACATAATTGATCCGCACACACGTTTCATGATTGCAACCCAGGTCTCAAAAAAACGGGAGATCGTGGATGCACGAAAAATAATAGGCAAGGCAAAGGAGACAGGGTGTCCTATTCCAAACTATGTGATCAGCGACTCGCTCCAGTCATACAAGTCTGCCATACAAAAGGAGTTCAATGACAGGGTTGCCCACATCGAGACAAAGGCCATCCGGGACGGCTTTACGAACAGGCCGGTTGAGCGATATCACAATGAGATTCGCGAGAACTTGAAGACACGGCGCGGGCTTGGAAACGACGAGTCCGCCCAGGGCTTTGTGGAGATGCTGCAGATTTACCACAATTTTATAAGGCCACACATGGGGCTTGGCGGAAAGACCCCGGCAGAGGCAGCCGGAATTTGTGGGGACCTGGGCGAGGACAAGATTGCCAGCCTGCTCGACCGTCGAGATGACATGAAAAAGCCACAGTTCATTCTGGAGCTTGGTGGAAAAATAAAATACGTCAATGTGTTCAACAGTGAGGATTCCTGCAGGGTCGTCCCAAAGACCTGGATGAGGGGGGACATGTGGCACATGATTGATGATGTGCTAAAGAGGCACGACTTTGCGTGGACATCGTTTGGAAAGAACGACGGTTGCTGGGTCCTGGTAAAAGGCGAATAATTCCACCGACCTGCCCGTCTTTCCGGGCGGTTTTTTTCAACCAAACTTCTAACCGGAGGAAATCATGTCTGTGAGTGGCTTGCCATATGCGATCAAACTCTAGATTTGGGCGTAAAATCATCAAAGTCTGAAATCCGGCGTATGCAACACCGCAGTGAAATCCGGCGCTAATGCACCAGAGCACGCGTGCCGCTGACTGCCACAACTGTAGTCTGGAAAACTTGCGCCGCGGATTGGGCACCAATTCATCCTGATTTTTGAGATTGCCCTGCTCCCAAATTCGTGGTGTTTTTGGCCGGCATCTGCCCTTATGGCGCCGTTTTTAGCTATGATTATTAAGCAAATCAGAACAACAGTCTCTGCTTGAAACTACGCAAAGTGGCAATAGTGGGCAAATTCGGCTCCAAACCGGCAGATGACGCGGCAAAAAAGGTGGCAAAAAAGCTCCTTGCGATAAAATGCGCCGTATATGCGACATCGGAGATTCCGGTGGACAGGGTAAACAGAATAGAGTCAATAGCCGACCTGAAAAAGATAAAGCTGGACCTGGTAGTGACACTCGGGGGGGACGGCACCACGCTCAGGGCGTTTAGAAACATGGAAAACGAGACTCCCGTACTTACAATCAACGTGGGGGGAAACAGGGGAATCCTGTCTGAGATAACGCTAGACGAGCTGGACCTGGCCCTCAGGCAGATCCGCTCCGGAAAGATAATCCTGGAGAGGCGCACCCGGGTGACTGCGTCCTGCGGAAAAGAAGAGTTTCCGCCGGCGCTAAACGAGATACTGATTCAGAGAAAGAACCTCACAAAGACCGCAGAGATTGAGATAAAATTCCAGGACGACACGGTAAGGCAGAAAATGGACGGGGTGATAGTGTCGACTCCTAGCGGATCTACCGGGCATTCCTTCTCGCTGGGCGGCCCAATCCTGCACGAGAGCCTTGACGTGCTGATAATAACCCCGATGGCGCCCGTATACAGGCTGGCATCAATCGTCGTGCCCGACGAGAAAGTCCAGGTAATCTGCTCGCACGACTGCAGCGTGGTGATGGATGCGCAGGTCGTAAAGTCAGTCGGATTCGGCGAGCCGATAACCATAAAAAAATACAAAAAGCCGGCAGTCTTTGTGCGGCTGGGCAGGCGCGGACTGAGACAGATGAGCAAGCTGGGATTCTAGCGCAAAAACCGCCGCAAATCCCCGCCGTGCCTTTTTAAATCCTGAAATTAAACGCCGCATCCAGCGCCACTGCCACGAAAATTATCGTAAGGTACGGCGCGGTGACCTTGTAGGCCTTCCATGCAAAGTCCGGGGTGGGCGTCTTTGTGAGCTTGTAGTGGTATACCAGCATCAGCCCGCCGGCTGCCGCGGCAATTGCGGCATAAACCAGCCCCATGCCGGCGGCGTAAAGCAAAAGGGAGTACGGGACCAGGATTATGGTGTTGGCCAGGATGTACCTTGAGGTCTTTTGCATCCCGATTACGACTGGCAGCATCGGGACATTTGCCTCCTCGTATTCGCTTTTGATCTTCATTGCAAGGCACCAGAAATGCGACGGGGTCCACGCAAAGACCAGCAGCCCGACCATGAACCCCAAAAGATCCAGCGATCCCGTAGCAGACGCCCACCCTGCCCACGATGCCGCGCTTCCGGCTATGCCCCCGATTACTATGTTCGACGTGTTGAGGCGCTTGAGCCATACGGTATAGATTATGACGTACGAGAATATCCCGAGGGCGATAAAAAACGCGGCAAGCTCGTTTAGCGCGAAATACCCGTATGCCACAGACGCCGCACTTGCCGCCATGCCGTAGGCCAGCACGGAGCGCGCCCGGATCCTGCCGGACGGTATGGGCCTTGTGCTGGTCCTCTTCATCTTTGGATCGATGTCCCTGTCATAATAGTGGTTAAGCGCGCTAGAGCCCGCAGAGGCAAGCGATCCGGCCACTATCAGGTGTATGTACGCCCAGTATCCGGCATGCGCGCCGGAGAGCTCGTCGGCCGCATACAGCGAGGTGACTGCCGTAATTACCAGCAGTACGATGATTCGGGGTTTTGAGACCTCGATTATTTCTCTTAATACCAATTGCTTTGGGGATCGCCTGTGGGGATTTAATGTATTCGACTAGGGGATCTTTTCAAAACGATTAAGTAATCTCGCACCAGACGAGCTGGCAGAAGATGAGCAATTGGGATTTAATGATGCCCGGGATGGGTCTCACATCGATAGGCCTGGCCGGAGTCATAATATCGTATTCCGGAATTGCGCACACGTTCATAGACGGAATGCACGCCCTTACCGGCCTTACCATGTTTGTGGGCCTGATATTCCTGTCTGCGGGAATCCTGGAGGGCGGGGTTTCCACCAGCAACCGCGCAAAGGCCACCACGCTGGTGGTGATATCCATCGCGCTCTCGTTTGGCATGACGGCGCTGGCATTTAGCACCATTAGCACGGTGCCGACGTTTGCGGCAGTAATGATGATTCTTGCAACGCCGGCAATCGTGATTGCGTATGTGGCGGCAAAAATGCCGCAGTATACGAGGCCGATAGGGGGAATCTTTGCTCTGGCGGCGATAGCCGGCGTCGGCGCGTTTGTCGCCTTTGGCCTTGTGGGGCCCGACACGTACCTTATCGACGAGCCCGAGGAGGTAGAGGAGGAAAAAGTCATTGCGCCTGATGCAGAGTTTTACGACATTGCCATACTGGAGGGATCCGTGGTGCAGGGCGCGCCAGACTATGATCCCGATGCTGCATCCGTAGAACAGGGGACAGTCGTGCGGTGGACAAACGAGGACAGCGTGGTGCACACCGTGACTAGCTCACTTGACGCAGGCGATGCGTTTTATTCCGGGCTCATGATAGCAGACGACGTCTTTACAGTAGATACTGCGGATCTGGAGGCAGGCGACTATGAGTACTTTTGCAGCGTCCATCCGTGGATGGTCTCCTCCATCACGGTGACCAGCTCCGGGCCAGAAACCGTTCCGGAGTAGCATTGAACGGCATAGCAATCGACGAAAGCCAGAGGGACCGGCTAAAAAGGCACGCAGAACTGCTTGCCCCAGAGGAATCGTGCGCCATGCTGCTTGGGACAAGCAGGGGGAATATGGCAACGGTAGGGGAGATTATATTTGCCGCAAACGCGCAAAAATCACGCACCAGCTTTGCGATTTCGCACAAGGACGTCATTGAATGCTACGGCAGGGCGGAGCAAAAAAACATGCAGATGGTGGGAATATTCCACTCCCACCCGGACTCGCCGGCAGTCCCGTCAAAGACCGACGAAAGATTCATGCTAGTCAACCCCGTGGCGTGGGTGATTTATTCCGGCCTGAACGGGGATTTCCGGGCGTACGTCTCTGATCAAAGGACAGTCGAGATTGCGATCATCTGAAAGCGCATCCGAAGGTTTTGAATTAAATATGGCCTGTATTGATTATACGTCATGGAAATCCACGTATACGACACGTACGTCAAGGCCAAGGACGGCCACACCATGCACTTTGATGTCATTACGGGCAACAAGGACCACGAAAAGGCAATCGAGTATGGAAAACAGTGGCTGCAGACTATTGGCGAGGGCGAGTCGACAATGACGCAAAACGAATGCCAGTTCTGCCACTCGCAGTCGGCCCCCGAACCGGTGGCACAGGCAATAGAGAAGGACGGGTACTTTATCCAAAAGATGGAAGGCTGCCCCTGACCCTTTTTTTTATGCCTGCGCGCGGCCATCGCACCGGGATTCCCAAAACCGGCGTTTAGAATGGTTTAATTTGTTTGGGATTTTGCACTAGTTCATGCCGGGGTAGCTCAGCCTGGCCTAGAGTGCCAGCTTCCACAAAGGCAATACTCATAATCTGGAGGTCGTGGGTTCGAAACCCACCCCCGGCACACATCCTTCGGCCGGCACAGCCTTTTTCGGGATGCAAATGTGATAAATACGGCAAGTACCCTGAAATATGCAATGAACGGCAGGGCTCTGGTCACGGGAAGCTCGTCGGGAATCGGCCTAGAGACCGTCCTGGCGCTTGCGAGGGACGGCTATCACACGTTTGCCGGCATGCGCGACACTGCAAAATCATCCGAGCTGGAAAAAACCGTACAGCGGGAGGGCCTCCCCGTGGAGATCACGTACATGGACGTAGACAGGGCAGAATCCGTCGCCTCTGCAGTCAAAAAAATATCCGACGGCGGGACGATAGACGTGCTGGTGAATAATGCCGGATACGGGCAGTTTGGGTGCACCGAGGACGTCACCGTGGATCAGTTCAGGGCGCAGTTTGAGACCAACTTTTTTAGCATTGTGGGAATAATACAGCAAGTCGCCCCCGTCATGCGAAGGCAGGGCTCTGGGATTATAGTCAACATTAGCTCTGTGGGCGGACGGATGGGGCTGCCCGGCTCGCCTGCCTATATCAGCTCAAAATTCGCGCTGGAGGGACTGGGCGAATGCCTGCGGTATGAGCTGGGAATGTTCGGGATAAGGACGACTCTCATCGAGCCGGGCGTGATAAAGACGGGATTTTTCGACTCGATGAGGCTTCCGGACTCGCAGGCAGATCCAAAATACAAAGAGATAACTGACCGCATCCACGCGGGCCTAAAGATGATGGTACAGATGGGGACAGAGCCCTCCGAGGTGGCCAGGGTAATAATAAAGGCGATTCACGACAAAGAGATGCAGCCAAGATACATTGTAGGAACGGACGCGGCAATGTTCATGGAGGCAAAAAAGATGAAAACGGATCTGGAATTTGAAAAATACATGGGTGCCGAGCTGTTTCCGAGCTGATACGCGCAAGCCTGTAGCACGGTACGCGGCGGGAAATAAAAAAAAAACCAATCCCGCGCATGGCCTGCCGGCGTCTTTTGGCATGGCGGATTTTCAACCCCGTTCACCGCGATCGCATTCTGAGGTTTTCCACATTTTGAGGAGTATGGGGGATTTTGACTGGTTTTGGGTCTCGGCAACTTGCCGTCGAGGCAAGCCAATTGTTGTAAAATTATAAGTAATAACCCATAGTAATCGGATATGAGTGAGGTTAAACCAAAATGGGTAAAGAATTTACAATCGGATTTTAAAGGCGTAAAAACCGAGGTAAAAGAACTACGAAATCAAGTCAAGATAAACTGCTCAAAGTTGGATAAAACACATAAAAAAATAAGTGTGGTTAATGCAAAGTTGGATGGAATTGGCGGCCGACTATTCGGTATGGAAGCAAGTCAGAAAAAAACGGAAAAGCGGCTAGGTGGCCATTCATTAAAACAAATCTTTGAGATTTGTACTGCTAATGGTAAAGCAATCGGAATGCTGGATAAATAGGCTATCGCGTCAAAATCAGACTAATTCCTTGTGCAAGTCCTGCACGGCATCGGTGTGATCCGACTGTCTTGCTGCGGCTCGATCCGTGACTTGCGCCGGGCGCGCGACTCTGCATTCTGGCAAATGCGGCCCCGATCACCCCGTAGGCGTGAGCTCTGTTGCGGCTGTCAGGCGTGACCGGGCAGGCCCCGCACGGGCCGTCACACGTTAAATTGATATACGCGTAAAACGCGGTTTTTGTCAGAGTCTGCTGTTTTGAGATGAAAAAGATACAATGGAAGACACTGCAACACAGGGGAATACTGATTCCCGCCGCGTTTGAAACCAAGGGGATAAAGATAAGGATCAAAGGCAGGCCTGTTGCCCTCGATCTGGGCCAGGAGGAGATGGTCTATCAGTGGGCGAAAAAAAAGGACACGCCGTACGCCAAGGACGGGGTGTTTCAAAAAAACTTTACGGCCGACTTTGCAAAGACGTTTGGCCCGAAATTCAAAAACCTGTCATACAATGACATTGATTTTTCCGTCGCCTACAAACTAGTCGACAAGGAAAAAGACAAAAGGGATATGATGTCAAAGGAGGCAAGAAAAAAGCAGGCAAGGGACAGAAAGGAGATGCGCGAAAAGCTAAAGGCGCAGTACGGCGTCGCGGTAATGGACGGAAAGGACGTGGATGTCGGAAACTATATGGCCGAACCCCCGGGGATATTCATCGGACGCGGGAAGCACCCGCTCAGGGGCAGGTGGAAGCCGCGCGTCACACAAAGGGACATTACGCTGAATCTCGGCTCTGATGCCAAGGTGCCCGGGGGGAACTGGGCAAAGATCATACACGACGGGGAATCGACGTGGCTTGCAAGCTGGGTTGACTATCTCACACGAAAAAGAAAATACGTCTGGCTTGCAGACTCTGCGGGACTAAAGCAGGACAGGGACAAGGCAAAGTACGAAAAGGCAGTAAAGCTTGCAAAGGGAATTGACAAGGTAAAAAGAAGCATAGTGCGCGACATGAAAAGCAGGAATCCCGCGACAAGCAGGATTGCCACCGTATGCTATCTGATAAACAGGACCGCAATGAGGGTGGGTGACGAAAAGGATGCTGATGAGGCAGATACGGTCGGCGCCACAACTCTGAGAAAGGAGCACATTATAATCAAGAAAGACACGATCGAGTTTGACTTTTTGGGCAAGGACAGCGTGAGGTGGCAGGAGAAGCTGGTCATAAAGGACGACGACGTGCAGTTCCGGACAAACCTCAAAAGACTGGTAGAAAAGAAAAAACCAAAGGACGACATATTTGAGGACATTACATCAAGGCACGTCAACCGGTACTATTCGGGAATCGTAAAGGGACTTACCGCCAAGGTATTCAGGACGTACCTGGCAACTGCGACGGTCGCAGAATACTTGTCCAAATACGACAAGATACACAAAGAGGCCCCCCACAAAAAGCTCTACCGCGCAAAGATGGCCAACTTGCAGGCAGCCACCATGTGCAACCACAAGAGGACTATCCCAAAGACATTTGAGCAGTCGCTGCAAAAAAAGCGCGACAGGCTAAAAATTCTTGAAGGCGAGACCACGCCCACACAAAAGACACTTGACAGCCTCAAAAAAGCCGAGTCCGTAAAGCCAAAGACCCCCGTACAGAAAAACAACAAGAAAAAAAGGATCACAAAGCTGCACGAGCAGATTGAAATGCAAAAGCAGAGGCACGAGACAAGAAAAGAAAAGCTCAGCCTGCAGATCTCCCTGACTGAACAGACCAAGGACTTTAACCTCGGAACGTCGCTTCGAAACTATATAGATCCGCGCGTCTTTAAGGCGTGGACCGACGAGGTCGGGGCGGAATGGGAAAAGCTGTACACGTCGGCACTGCAAAAAAAATTCCTCTGGGTAAAGGGCGAGCGCACCAGGTGGCGGGATCAAAGAAAGAGTCAGGCGTAACCCGGGACGCAAAATACATTTATTATAACTCGTGAGGCACCGATGTGCGATGTTATACCTGCTAGCGGTGCTTTTCCTGGCCTTTGCGGTATTGCCGGCCTTTGCGCACGGCGGGGGGCCATACGACGAGGTGACGCTGAACCTTGATGACCGGAACGTCACGATATCGACCATGATTCACCCGGCCGATCTCACCGCAGAGTCCCTTGATGACGCAAGGTTTACCGTGAATTTCTTTGACAATGACACGCAGAAAAACTTTGATAACGTGACTTACAAGCTGGCAATCTACAAGCACGGCGATCTGCTTGCCAACAATTATTTTTATGCCGAAAACGGGATGCTTAACGTGGAGGTGCGGCCGATCGCCGGATGCCCCGAATCCGTGCAGTGGAGGTGCACCGTATACTATGGGACGCCGCACCCGATAAACGGGGCGCTGTACGCGCAGGGCCAAAGCAACCCGGTGATAAGTGGGCCGATAATCTTCCAGGGCGGCCTGTTTCACTTTCAAATCCAGATAGTGGGCGCGGAATTTCCAAACAGGATGCTCGACAAACCGCTGACATTTGACACCTTTGTCAGTGTTGCAAAAGAGCAGACATTCTACATAAGCCAGGATGCATCAGGCGCCACGTGATTATAATTTATATTTGCAAACATCTTTACTGCGCGCATGGCAAAATGGGCGGACTATTTGATCTCTGCGGCAAAGTATGATTCCAAAAAAAGGCTGGTCAAAGTAATGCAGCATGCCGATACGGGCGGGGACATCGGGGGCGGGCAGCTAGTCGACAGGGACACGCTGAGTGCAAACCTGAAAAAAGGGGCGTCGTACTGTACCATCTTTGGCGGCAACGCCAGCTGGAGCATTGGCGATGCGGTGAGGTTCGTCAAAGTCGGAGGCGATCACTCTATCAGGACTGACTCCAACAAGGTGTGCCACGACAACCTGAAATCAATTTCCGAGCTAGAGTGACTGTGGCAGGCACCGGCCTACTAGAGATAGTCCTCTAGCGATATCTCGCCCATGCCCGGTATCCTTGCTATCTCAAAGCCCTCCTGCCGCTTGGAGTGAGACTTTGTGGCGTCCAGTCCGGTTTTTGCGGTGCTGAGGTTTTCCTGATCACTGGAGGGATCCAGGCTGGATCCGCGCAGGTTTCTCATTACCACGAGATCCGTATCTGCCTGGAACCTGGTGGCAAGGGCGTATTCCACCTGCCTGGCAGATCCGGGATCAATGTCCTCGTCTACTATGGTCACCTGCTTTAGCGATCTGTGTATCTCGAATGTCTTTTTGATGATTTTTCCAGGCTCGTCCTGGGCGCCCTTTTTGATCTGGACTACTGCGTGCAGCCAGTTGCACCCGCCGTCTGTCATCGAGACGCCCCTCGTCTGCGGGAACGCCTTTTTTAGCTCGCCGCTGAGCTTTGACTCTATCGGCATTCCCATCAGCAGCCTGTGTTCGGAGTATCCTGCCAGGACGTCATGAAAGATTGGCTCGCTTCTGTGATAGAGCCTTTCTAGCTCAAAGACCGGCTGGTGCCTCTTGTGGTCGTACGTCTGGAGCATCTCGACCATCCATTCCTCGTGCGTCTCGTCTCTCAGGATTTTTCCCTCCATTACAATCTCGGAATGGGACGGAACGTGCAGGCCGGTGATGGGGCATTTTGCAAGGGCGAGCTTGCCGCCGAGCATGGCGTTTGCAATGCCCATCTCGTCTTTTCCCCAGTCGGCCTGGTATGCCCCCGCTATGGAGACTGCCGGATGGACCCCTATCGTGATTGCCACGCCGAGATCCTCGCCGTGACTTTTTGCATCTGCGTGGCACCGGTGGAGGTGCCTGCCCTCCACCATCCTGACTGAAAAACGCCCGTCGTCTATCGGCATCAGCCTGTGAAAGGACGAGTTTTGCATTCCGGACTCTGGGTTTTTTGCGTGTATTATAGACGACGTGATAAACGGCCCGGACTCTTTTTCAAAGTGCGTCACCACCGGCAAACAGGACAGATCACCTGACGTGTTTTCAAGAAATTCCCCGGCCCGCACGGTCCCCGGCCTTTTGGCCTCTGCAATGGACTTTATGACCCCGCGGTGTATCCCGTCCCGGTCCGTCCCCGCTGCGAGCCCGAATCTTTTTTTCGTCCCGACAAGGTTTGACACTATGCGAAATTCCGAGTCCCTGACATTCTCAAAGAGTACGGCGCGAGATCCGTCCATCTTGGCGGTGACTCCGGCAACCTCGTACCTGGCAGAGACTGGCTTTTTTACAGTCGCAAGCTCGCCCTCCTTTTTTAGCAGCGCAAGAAAGCCCCTGAGATCAGACATTTTTCACCATCTCTATAATGCCGCCCATCAGAGCCTTTATGGAGTCCGGATCAAGCTCGCCTTGCACATTACTTGACACTATGGCGACGCCCCGGCTAATCGAGCTGACCCTTTCTGCTGCAAGCCTTAAAAAAAGCGAGTCCGTCCTTGAGGGTATCACAGTAGTAGTGACGGGGGCGGGCCCGGAACCAAGGGACACTGCCATGGACCCTATCCTTGCTGCCCCCTCTGAAACCGATACAAAGCTGCCGTTCTCAAACCTTAGGACCATTACTGTAAATGAGCGGCCGCCTGCGCTGACTGTCTTTTGGCAAAAAGG
Organism: Cenarchaeum sp.; assembly: GCA_965212015.1. Taxonomy (GTDB): domain Archaea; phylum Thermoproteota; class Nitrososphaeria; order Nitrososphaerales; family Nitrosopumilaceae; genus Cenarchaeum. The sequence goes on along the minus strand of OZ243037.1, from coordinate 773,287 downwards.
ATTGCTAGTCAATAATCTTGGAATGGGTTTTATGCTTTTATTGCTATTGCTTCGGCCTTGGAATCGGCCTCCACCCTTGCTCTGAGCTTTGCCTTGTACTTTAGGTTTCGCGGCTTTGTTCTCAGCCTGTATCCGCAGCACGGACACCAAAGTCCCTCCCACTTGATGAAGATTTCGCAAATCTGACATCGTCTCTGTCCGGAGGCATACCTGCCGGTTCCGACCGGCTTTTGTGCCTTGTATCTTATGCAAATTCCTTTACAAGTCATTTAATCACTCATTCTATTGTAGAATTCACAAGTATATAAGAGTAGATCGATAATTTTTATAATTTTGACCCCAAATATGTATATTTTTTTTAATGATTAGCACTTTAAAAAAGATAGATCTTAAGAAAAACGAAAAAAGCTGTATAAATATCTATAGCTCTTGTGAATCCGAGAATTCCGGCGGCGCGAGACTGGCTGGGCATGATTTAATTATTGGAATTTTGAATTTCAAGCAATTATGGGCAAGGCAGAATCCAGGGTTACGGGGATCATGGCCGCACTATCTGGGCTGGAAGATGATCTCGACTCGCTGAACACAAAGATTGCAGACATGAAAAAAAATCTGGCCGACAAGGCCCAGGGCGAGATTGACGCGCTGATGGCCAAGACCGGCGAGATGGCAACCAAGGAGGCCGGAACGATCATCGGAGATGCAAAGGCAAAGGCCGAGTCCGAGTCTGCCACAATCGTACAGGACAGCGAGAAACAACTCCAAAAGCTGCGCTCGCAGATTGACGCCAGCTTTGAGGATGCCGTAAAGCACGTCGTCTCGACGGTTTTAAAGGCATAAACCTAATATCGTACGGCATGTCCGTTTGGACATAGGCGCGCTGGACAATCTTCGAATTGGTGTTGCAACCGCATACGGCAAACCGTACTTTAGGTTTGTCCGCTCCCTTGACAGGCTGGGGGCCAGATTCGACTCGCTGCTGCCGCGGGACATTCCGGATTATTCCGGGGACATAATATTTACCACAAAAAAAGAGGCACCAGAAAAATCCCGCATGCCAATGCTGTACGAGGAGACCTGCGAGATGCATCCCGCCGTGATAAGGGGGCTGGTCTTGCAAAAGCTGGATCCTGCACTTGAGCAGGACGCACTTGTCATCGGCGTTGATCCGGGGGGCGGGATCGGCCTGTCGATATTCTATTACGGGCTGGAGATTGAAAGCACCACGCACTCGTCAGTGGACGGGCTGGTCTCGCACATGATAACTGTTCTGGCGGGACTGGGGGCGAAGAAAAAGATTGTAAAGATCGGCTGCGGTAACATGGCTGCGGCAAGGAACATCGGGGCCGCGCTTAACCTGAGGTTCTGCTCGTCTTTTGAGCTGGAATTTGTCAACGAGTACAGGACCAGCCCGAGGACTAGAAACCACAACCAGAGGGGAAAGCGCGACAGGCTGTCTGCAAAATACATATCACAGCGCCAAGGACGCCGGCGTCTAGTACTGCCGCTGTCGATTACCGGATAGGACGCGACTCGTTCATCTGGTAGGCTGCAGCAGCATGATTGCCCGTGCCAGATCCCCGTCTGTCTCAGTCAGCGAATTGATTGCCTGCTCCTCGCTTGCGCCGGTCTTCATGCAGACAATCTCCACGTCGCCGCTCTTGAACTTTGGAACCTCTAGCTCCTTTTCCTCGTAATCCTCGCACGTTACAGTAAAGATGGAGCTGTCCTTTGCCTTCATCTCTGTTACCTGCGGCTTTGATATTATGATCTCCTTTGTATTGGTCTTTATGATGACCTCGTTGACGTCGGCGACCTCTTGCATGTCCAGCCCCATCTTGTCCATCATTCTTCGCATGTTCCGATTTCCACCGCGCATCATTTGCATCCACTCGCAATCCCGAGCCATTCCCGGCTTTTTAAGCTATCTTGGTGCGGTGATGCGCATCCGGACTTGCTGCGTGGTTGCCGGAGGCAGGGCCCGGCACTGAGAAATGGATCGAATTCCTAATATGTGATAAAAACACCCGAATTCCAATGAGGGTGTTGCTGTTTTTCATTGCGGTACTTTTTGCCCTGTATGGCGCAGACGCGCAGGCGCAGCAGGACTCTGGCGGGGCGACTAGCATAACGGAAAAACCCCAGTCCGGCCCGCTGCACGTCTCAAACATAATGGTGCTAGACGCCTCTGAGAGGCCGGTATCTGAAATAGAGCAAAACCAGCGGCTATACATCATGGCGGACATAAAAAACAACGACAGCTCCGAGCGGAGGTTTGTCTATGCCCTGGTGCCAGAGGGCGGTGACGGCGACTATATGTCCGGCTCTATTCAGGCGGACCAGAGGATAACTGCCGGAATAATATGGGTGCCCAAGACGGCAGGCGAGCACACCGTGATGATCCGAGTCGGCCCGGAGCATGCGTCTGACTACAAGTCGGCGCCGCTGCGCGCAACATTGGTGCTTGACGTGGATGCGGCAGATTCGCGGCCTGATGATGTCGCACCGCCACCAGTTGATAATGTCGCACCGCCACCCGTTGATAATGTCGCGCCGCCTGACGAGCCCCGCTGCGAGCAAGGCCTGAATCCCGTGGACATAAGGGGCAGGACGTTCTGCCTGGAGCACGGCGCGGCCAAAAAAATAGACATAACGGAAACTGTCCAGTCCCACTCGCTGGACGTGTCGGACATAAGGATTGTAAACGCATTCGGCGAGGGCGTATCTGAGATAGAGCAGGGCCAGCGCGTTCACATAGCGGCTGACATTCACAACACGGAGGACCACACACAGCACTATGTCTACCTGATAGTCTCAAATGACACCCGCGAAAGCTCCATCTCTGGGGACATTCCGCCAGGCAGGACTGCGTCTGCCGCCCTGTCGTGGATTCCAAAGACTGCCGGCGAGCACACCGTGCTAGTCAGCGCCGGCACAAGCCATGATTCGCTGACGCTGCGCGGGACAGTCGTGCTCTACATAGGCAGTACCGCCGATGCGTCGCTGTCCTCGCGCCAGCAGATTGCCAACGGAGTGTCGCCTGACAAGATACAGTGCAGAGACGATCTGAATCCCGTGATAATACGGGACAGGGTGGCCTGCCTCAAGGAATCGAGCATCCAGTCGCTGACGCTGCGCGGCGTCGACGTGGTACGGATGCGCTAGATACAACACTTGTATGATGCCGGCAAATCTCCATTACGGTATGCGGCGCGTCACATCCGGGCAGATGGCCTTACGGAATCCCTGACCTTGACTGCGACTCCGCGCCTCATCTGCATTATCATCTCTGAGGGGAGCACCGCCTTTCCCACCGCAATCACCCTGTCCTTGAAGAGGACCGGCACGTCTGATGCTATCCTGACGTTCTTGCCGCACCACAGCACGTGGGAGCAAAAGACCGATCTTCCGTCCTCCACAAACGGCCTGGATTCGGCGTCGACTTCCAGACAGTTGTGCCTGAAACTTTTGCCTTTCAGCAGCATCTGGGCAAAATAGGGCGTGATTGCCAGGCCCCCGTCTATCCTGAGGGTGCACAGCAGCTTTTTGCCGTAATGGACGTTTTTAATCCGCCCGTTTTTTTTTGAGAGGACAAACTCTACCTTTTTTGGCAGATTGGCAGACGTCCTTGCCCCAAACAGGGCATCTAGCGTGTGGCGCAGCTTTAGATAATTATCCATGCACTGCACGGGCCTTGGTCTCAATATTAGTCCAGTGCCGGATCCGGATGCCCGAATCCACAGGCGTGAAATCCGACGAATTGCCTATGTTGATACCGTTAAACTATATAACTAAACCTGATTTCTATATATTATGGATGAAAATGGCGAAATACGAAAAATTCAGTTTACCGGAAAATCCTCCTATATAGTTTCATTACCAAAGCGATGGGTAATGGATTTGGGGCTAAAACAGGGCGATCAGGTGAGGATGACCCGCCAAAACTCGTCTGCGCTGCAAATCCACGCCGTCGGATTTCAAACCAGCATAATACAGACAGATGACGCCACGATCGAGATCGGTACCAGTGAGGAGACGTCGTCGATAATAAGAAAGCTAATCTCGCTGTATTTTCTCGGCTTCAAGACGATACACGTGAATTCCAAAAATACCAGGCTGAGTCCCGGCCAGAGAACGGCAGTAAAGGGGGCAGTCAAGCGGATGCTGATGGGCTCTGAAATAATTGCCGATTCCAGCAAGGGGATAACCATACAGGTCCTAGTCAACCTGTTGGAGCTGACAGTGGACGGGGCATTCAAGCGGATGATTCATCTGGCAAAATCCATGCTCTCTGATGCCATCCTGGCAGTAAGGGAGGGGAACCTTGATCTTGCACAGGAGGTGATAAACACGGACGACGAGGTGGACAGGTTCGGCTTTTACATAATCCGCCAGCTAAAAATCGCAATCCAGCACGAGCACATGCTCAAGGAGATGGGCTTTGCAAACGCCAGAAACTGTCTGGGATACCGGCTGGTGGTCAAAAACATAGAGAGGACAGGCGATCACGCGGCGCTAATCGCGCACGATCTGCTGGAATTCAAAAAGGGCATCAAAAAGGAGGTGCTGGAAAAAATCCGGGACATGAGCGAGTTTGCAATATGCGTGCTCGACGAGGCGTGCCTTGCACTGTTCAAGGAAAACTATGCCCAGGCAGAAAAAACCATCAATGACGCAGCCGGGATTGTAAGGTATGAAAAAACCGTCCTGGACTCGACCAGGCACCTGCGGGATCACCAGGAAATATACAGGATTAGGAGGATGACTGAGAACATACGCAGGATAGCAGAATATGCAAGCGACATAGCCGAGATAGTGCTCAATATAAACATCGAAAAGGTGCTAAAGAAAGACTAGATCATTTTTAATCCGGCGGATACTGAGAGATGCCGATGAAGACTGCGATCCTGATAACGTCTAACAGGGACGACGCAATCCGCGAGGCAGGCGATCTATGCCGGTCAGCCGGCTATCGCGTGGTGCATACCATGGAGCAGCGGTTCCTAAACAGGCCAAAGTACGGCATAGGCGATCAGGTGCTTGACCGCCTTGAAAAGATCGCAGATGCCTCAGACCCGGACGTCATTGTATACGACGAGATACTCAAGCCCAGCCAGAACTATAACCTGGCATCCCGACTCCACAGAAACATCCTTGACAGGGAGGCGCTGATCTTGGAGATCTTTGAGAGCAGGGCCTCTAGCTCCGAGTCCAAGCTGCAGGTAAAGCTGGCACAAATGAGGTACGAGATGTCGCGCGCAAAGGAAAAGGTAAGGCTTGCAAAGATGGGCGAGCAGCCCGGATTCATGGGGATTGGCAAGTTCGAGGCAGACGTCTATACCAACGACATCCGGCACAGGATGAACACGGTAAAATCAAAGCTTGGCAAGGCCGGAAAGCAGAGGGATCTTCACCGCCAGGCGAGAAAAAAAACCGGCTTTACGACAATCTCCCTGGCAGGATACACGTCTGCCGGAAAGACCACCCTGTTCAACAGGCTGACAGGCGAGCACAAGGAGCGCAGCGACGAGCTTTTTACCACGCTTTCGACTACTACGAGGAGGGTAACTGCCAACCAAAAGGCGTACCTGCTTTCAGATACGGTGGGTTTTATCAGCAAGCTGCCCGCATACATGGTGGAGGCGTTCAGATCCACGCTAGAGGAGCTCCTGCATACGGACGCAGTGCTGTTAATAGTCGACATTAGCGATTCGGCAGCGGATCTGCAAAAGAAATTCCAGAGCTGCAAAAAAACCCTGACGGAGATTGGAGTGCAGCCCGACAGGATTATCTTTGCGCTAAACAAGTCGGATCTGGCAAGCAGGCAGGAGATTGTGCGCAGGGCAGAAGAGCTTGGCCTGGCAGAGAACAAGAAATGGGTGCCGGTGTCGGCTGTCACGGGATACAACCTGGCGCGGCTAATGCGGCTAGTTGAGGACATGGTGGGAGGTCCGCACGATTCAAAGGCCAAAAAAGCCCAGGGGGCAGGGATGCCGTATGAGGATTGAGGTGCTGAGGATTGGACAGAGGCTGGTGCGCGACGACAGGGTGACTACGCACGTGGCCCTGGTGTCCAGGGCGTTTGGGGCAAGCAAAATATTCATGGACGAGGTAAACCCCGACATCAGGCAGACTATTGCCAAGATTAACAAGACGTGGGGGGGAGACTTTCAGGTTGACATTGTCGATAGCTGGAGGCGGCTACTCAAGCAAAAGAAGGACTCGGCCAAAATCATACACCTTACAATGTATGGCGAGGAGATAAACAAGGTATCTGGCAGGATAAGGGGTGAGAAGAACATCCTGGTTATAGTCGGGGCCGAAAAGGTTCCAAGGGAGGTATATGACATGTCCGATTATAACGTCTCAGTTGGAAGCCAGCCGCACTCGGAGATTAGCGCGCTTGCGGTATTTCTGGACAGGATACAGGAGGGGGGCCAGTTCTCAAGGACGTACCAGGACGCCAAAAGGACAATCATTCCGGCCCGCCGGGGCAAAAACGTGCTGGTGGATGAAACAAGGGATTAATATTGCCAAGACGGCAGGGGTGCGTATTGGTTGACAAGTACGAGGATCCATTTGTCAGGATTGCCACCATGATTGGCGGCGACGAATATCTCAAAGTGGCGCGATCCCTCCTAAAGGCGGAGGACTCTACGGACGAAGAGATTGCAAGCTCGACGGGCCTTCGAATCAACATGGTAAGAAAGGTCCTGTACGACCTGTTTGGCAAGTCGCTCATCACCGGAATACGCGTCAAGGATGAGAGAAAGGGCTGGTTTGTGTACAGGTGGCGCTCAAGGCGCGAGGAGGTGGAGAACTTTATCGAGAATCAAAAAAAGAAGATCGGCGAGAGGCTGCAGCAGAGGCTGGACTATGAAAACTCGTCAGAGTTTTACCACTGCGGTAATGATGACTGCCAGCGGGTGACATTTGAAAACGCCCTCGAGGACATGTTCAAATGCCCGTCGTGCGGAAAGGTTTTGAACCTCAAGAAAAACGACAGGCCGAAAAAGGCGTTTGCCAAAAAAATCGACATGATAAAAAAAGACATGCAACAGACGTTTTGACTCTGGACATGCAAGTGCTGGCTGTAGAAATTAATCGGCTTTACCAAAGCCGCCTGTTGCTTGGTTAAAAAAATACCGGGGTTATTTGTTTGCCAGTTTTTTGGCCTTTACATAAGCCCAAATCCTTTTCGTCATTTCACTTGGGGGGATTGGCTTTTTGCCAAATATCTGCTCTACGGTATCTTTGCGACCCGCAAAGCTGATTGCATATCCGCCAAATGCCTTTTTCTTGGGTTTAGCTTTTGATTTGGATTTTGATTTGGGTTTGGTTTTAGCTTTAACCATCTCTACATTACACCTGTGCATTAGTATAATAACTTAGAGCTTTGCCGGCGCCCAATAAAGCGCCTAAACCGCAAAAACCGGCGTGTTGCGCCTAGAATGGGGGCCGGCAGACAGGCCATGCGGCCTGCCTGCAATATCTGGCGTGCCTTCCAAATACGGGGCCTGTCTGCGGCCGTGATTCCGGCGGCGCCTGACGCCGGCAGGCCTTGCAGTTTGTGGGGCCGGCGGCATGTCTGATGTAGTTATGAGGCCACGGCACGCCTTTTACCCTGTTCTGGTTTGAGAATTCTGATTCCGGCCTTTGCCGGGGACTGGCCGGATCATGCCATAGTTTCGTGTGCGCGGGATTGCCTGTTTTGCCGGGACGTCCGCTTTGTGCGCCATGCACTTTTGGAATGGCTGCACGAGTACGGGGACTGTCCGATTGCAGTTTAATGGGCGTAATTTTCAAACCCGCGTCGCTAGAATTCCTCGACGGCAGAGCCGCCGGGTGTAATTTAATTCCGGCAGACCCTGTGCGGTAACCGGTTAGGTCCCATACATGTAATCCAAATATCCCTCTTGAACCCAACCTGTTATCCCGTGCGCAATAGGCAAAAACCCACAATTGAAATCCGGCCGCCAATGCTAAAAGCTAGTGTCGAATCGTGATTTTATCCATTTACGCGCGGGGCATGATGATATGGCCTGCCCTGCACGCGGGATTGCAACACAGTCCGCAGGATCCGGCGTTTGATTCCCGGACACTGCCGGCACGGACTCGTTTTAAATGGAATCCGTCCCTCGATCCAAAGAGATCGTGTCTGGAATACTGTTCCATCATGTGTGATTTGTAACACGGCCTCAATCCAAAGCCTGAGATCAAAAATTCGGAGTGGACTGAAAACTGTGAGACAAACATGCGATACGCGCATGACAAAACGGTAAACCTCGGGTGTTGGAAAGACCCGGAACAATCCCTCCGTCAATCTGAGCCAAAGCCTGCGAACTTGATTCGGAATATTTGAGATCCGAATAAAACCCAAATGGACGGCTGATGCCCGCTGTCGGGACGGCAGTCAGCGAGGCGCGCCAAACGACGGGACGGCAAAACACGGGTCTGAAAATCCTTGGATGTATGGACATGATCCAAAGTTTGCAAGCTCCGGTCCTGGTGCAAACGTGACGGCATGCGCGTATTTTCAATATCCGCAATCGGCCGTTTTGTTGCGCGTTTGGAATATGTGATTTTTGATCTAGAATTTTGGATTGGGATACATAAACCGGACATTCGGACGGTGGAAAAAGACGCGGGATCATTTACCATCGGGACTACATCATGACGGGGCCTGTTATCGGGGGCCTGGATTTTTTTGCCCCTGACTTTGATGGACGGCCTGTGCGATCAGAACGCCCTCAAACTTTGTAAAGCGGGTTTTGCAGTATGGCACTTTACAAACGGTCTGATTTTTGGGAAATTTTCCATATATAAAGCACCCATGAACCTTGTGAGAACGGGTTGGCTCCAGGAGGGATTTTGATTCCGCAGGCATCGAATTTAACCGTTCACCACCCCGTTGAGCAAAGCTTTAAACTGGCAAATTTGTCTTGTATAGTTGCGCCCTTGTAGTATAGCCCGGTCTAGAATTCGGCCCTGTCACGGCTGAGACGCGTGTTCAAATCCCGCCGAGGGCGCTCTAACTTCTTGGTCAACGCCCTGCAGAAAAAAGCGGGCTTTTATACTAACCGATACTTGGAGTGTGCCGCCATGAACGTCAAACATAACACCGCAAGATCCGAGGACGATATTTACAACTATACCGGAAAGATAAGGCGTCTCAAGCGACAGTTTGGCACGATACCGCAGGGGGATGCGGCAGTAAGATTTTTGGAGCACCTAAAGATATCTGGAATCCGGGACGGCCGTATATGCTATTATGGCGACAGGATGGCCCTCATACTGCGGCTGTACGGTAAGAAATTTGCAAAAACACGCCTAAAAAACGTCAAAAAACATCACTGCGAGTCCATACTGTCTGAGATAATATCAAACGAGGCATACAGCGGCGAGACGAAAAAGGCGTACGCCCTTGCCCTGTTGAAATTCATCCATTTTGTAAAGACCGGCGAGATTGGAACTCGGGAGGACGGATACGCAAAAGAGGTGTCGTGGATAAAGCCGTCGCGGTACCTTGACAAAAACGAGGTTACAGTAAGGCCAGAGGATCTTTTGACTGCAGACGAGGTGGTCGCCCTCTTGGGAAAGATATCAAACAAGCGGGACCGCGCAATGTACTGGGTTCTCTTTGAGGGTGCGTTTCGTACCGGTGAGCTCTTAAAGTTCAAGGTCGGCGGCATTGATTTCAAGGACGACCATGTCCTGGTTACCACACATGGAGGCAAGACTGGTTCAAAGCGCGTGGCACTCGTGCTATCCTTTAAGCCACTTTTGGAGTGGCTCAGGGAACACCCCGAAAGGGACAATCCGGATGCGTTTTTGTGGCACTCTACAACATCGCGGAGCGGGGTGGCCAGGGTATCGTACAGCTATCTGCGCTGTCACCTCAGGCAGTATGCAACGGATGCCGGTATTACAAAAAAGGTGTGGCTGTATCTGATGCGGCACACGCAGCTGACGCTTCTTGCCAAAAAGCTCTCAGACCAGACGCTTCGCGTGTATGGCAACTGGAGTCCAAACTCAAACATGGCAAAAAAATACGTCCACCTGTCAGGCAAGGACATTGACGAGGCGATACTGGAGATGCACGGGATAAGAATCAAGGATGATTCCAACGGGATAATACGGCTTGATACGTGTCCCCGGTGCAGCACACAAAACACCCCGGATAACCAGAGATGCTCCCAGTGCGGATACATTCTCGACGGGGCGCTCTTGCCGCAGGATGCAAAGACGCAGCAGGGCGTGATAGACGAGATGAACGCGGGCCTTGAGCGCATCAGAAAGGTAGAGAAAAAACTTGACCTGATCTTTGGCGAGCTTTTAAAGCAGAAATCCCTGCAGACCTAGCCGGTAAATGCCTTTTTCATCCTTTCAACCTCGGTCCTGTATTCCAGGATTAATTGCTGTAACTGTAGCAGCATGCTTTTTGGAACCTGAATGAATTCTTCCATATCTGTGAAATACGGGCAGCTTAAAAGGCCGTCATATTTCGTATCGGCCCGAATTGCACCGGCAGAGTGATTTATCTGAACATATAGTCCTACCCAATCATGACTCTAGCCGAACCCAAACCCGTAATCCGCCTGCCGACCACCCTGATCGTTACAATAATATATACCCAGTACGGTATGTTATGGTACTTTATCATGGCCAAAATACAATATGCAGAAAAAAACATCCACAAAGCTAGTAGGATACTTTTAGACAAGATGATCCACGTGATAGAGGAATACGAGGCTCTGAATTATCTCCTCACCGTCAGGCAGGTATACTATCAGATGGTGACGCGCCTTATACTGGCAAATGTGGACAATATGTATCAGCGTACAAGCAAGCTCCTCAACATAGGCCGGATGAACGGCGAGATCGACTGGGACACCATAGTGGACAGGGTAAGAAAGCGGATAATGCCCAGCCAGTTTTGGAATCTGTCCGACCTCGTCAATGCGGCCACCTATTCATATCGAAGGCACAGATGGCATGACCAGCCGCACTATGTGGAGGTCATAGTTGAAAAGGAGGCACTGGCCGGAATCCTGGAGCCGGTAGCCGACAAGTATCACGTCTCGCTGCTTGCAAACAAGGGATACGCGTCTGCCAGTGCCATGCATGATCTGGCACAGAGGATAAACCAACAGGACGAAGAGAACGGCAAGATATGCCACATTCTATATCTGGGCGACCACGATCCGAGCGGAATCGACATGGTGCGTGACATGAACATGCGGCTGGCCGATTTTAGATGCTCAGTCGACATACAGAGGATTGCCCTTACAATGGATCAGATAAAAAAATACGAGCCGCCCCCAAACCCCACAAAGATGTCCGATCCCAGATCCGGACAGTACAGGGAGATATACGGGGATCAATCATGGGAGCTTGACGCACTAGATCCAAAAAAGCTCGTAAGACTACTTGAAACCAACATCAAAAAACACCTCGACATGAAAAAATACAACGAGATCATAAGGCAGGAGGAGGAGGAAAAAACAAAGCTTGCAGATGCGGCATCCGACATGTGACTGGCCTCTGAAAAAACATCCGGAATAATGCATGTAAAATCATCTAGCCTACCGGATCAATTTTTGGCTTTATGCCGATAATATCGTTAAACATGGAGGATGATTTGAGGTTCTGTTACGTAATCAAGAGCTAGTCATCGGGTTCTAGATTTTTGATTCGATCTTCTATCTTATCCATCCGTTTCTTATCTTCATTAAGAGCATAACACATTTGAGCAACTAGACTATCGATGATTTTGTCCAGTTCATCCTTCTTAACAACTTCATTGCTTTCATCTGATGCCAATATGATATCAAATAATTCTTGTCGCCTTATTTTGTCTTTTCCATTCTTTGTATATTTTCTGAGCCTCTAGAATTATCAGGCTGCATATGTATTTATAATATTTATACTTTAAATACACTAAACTGTGTGAGGTCACGTCTTACTGTAATTAGGCGTGAATTTCGCATCACAAGATGTCTTTTAGGCAGGACAGGTGACCTCGTACACTAAACTGCCATAAATTTTTGGCCTTAAATCCATCTCACATTTGTATTGTAATGCTAAAGTTAGGACTGGATATCGGAACCGGCTTTGTAAAGTGCGTATCCAACCGGGGCTCTGTCACGTTTCCGTCGCTGTACGTCAAGAGGACAAACGGCGACTGGACCGGCAAGGCATCGGAGGCAGTAGGCGAGGGGGCGTTAAGGATGCTAGAGAGCACCGGCACCTCCATAGTCAGGCCCATAGTGCGCGGAAGGCCGGATCCCAGATATCAAAAACAGGTAGAGCTGCTGATCCGCGAGGCCATTGACAGGCTCTGCGGCACAGAAAAGGAGGAAAAGACCCGGATAGCCGTGGGGCTGCCATACGAGGCATCTGACTGCCGCGAATCCATCTCCAAGATCGTCAAAAGATCGACGGACGTGGAAAGGTGCGACGTGGTCGCCCAGGCAGTAGGAACACTCATCGACCTCGGAAAGAGCACCGGCATGGTCGTATCCATCGGACAGGGGACCACAGAGATAGTGGTCATTGACGACAATGAGGTGATCGACGGTGAGAGCTCGAGGTGGGCATCGGAGTTCATAACCCGTAAAGTGGGCAAGTTTGCCCACCTGTACAGGGACCTTCTGGTACGGCGCAAGGAGACGTGCAAAAAATACGCAAAGGTGCTTGCAGAAAACCTGGCAACGGAGATAACCGACGTGGCCTCAAACTATGGCTCGTACGAGCTTGCGTTATCCGGCGGGGGACTGTTGATTCCCGGCGTGCGCGACGAGCTCGAGGCGCGGCTCAAAAAGTTCAAGATCAGCGTCCCCGTCAATCCGGTGATGAGCAATGCCGCCGGCCTCTACAAGCTTGTAGAGTAATTTTTTTTTTGCACGATAAAACCGCCTTAAATACAACCGGGGTTTTGTCTGTGTGGGTTCAAAACGGTGGCGCCTTGCCAACAAGAAAAAACCATCAGGCAGGCTGGATCAGGTCAAGGATTTTCTTGCCACGCCGGGGGAGCTGGCCGCCTGCTCGATTGTCGTCCCCATAGACATGAATGAAAAAAAGGCAGTACTGGCAGCCGGCGGGCTTGCCAGCGCAGGTATTCGGAGCTTTGAGGTGTGGTGGGACGCCGATGAGAAAAAAATGGAGTTTGTCCTGGTAGCGGAAAAAAACGACCTTGCCGCCTACAAGCAGGCATTTCTAAACATGTATCCAAATTCCGTATTCTCTGACATGTCAAACACGGTGCCGGGGTGGTTTGACGAGTCCGAGTGCCAGATATTTGACGTGGGGACATATCACGGCCATTATTCGGCCGTATTTGACCGGGCCCGCGCGCACCAGCTGATCACGCAGGTGGCAAACACCGTACAGCTCTCCAGGCACGCCTGGATACAGATCGTATTCAAGCACCACACGTTCGGCCCGTTCCTGCGCAAACACGTGGGCAGGCTGGATGAAAAGGTGCGCGAGATCAAGCGCGGCAGATACCTCAGCAATACCGAGATTATCATGAATCCGGACAAAAAGCCCCACGAGCACCCTGAGATGGGGTACGACTTTACCAACAATTACGGCGGCCTTCAAAAGCATGCCACGCTCAAGATGCAGTCTGCCCAGCTGCTCATGAGCATAAGGGGCATGATAAGGAGCGATCGCGATATAGACCTCAATTTTGACGAAATAGAGGCCCTGCCAGTCGAGAACATCCATTCCGGCCACGAGCACCTTACAAAATTCCGATACAAGTATCAAAATTTTCTGGCAGATGAGCCCAAAAAGACGCGGATTCGGGTGGCAGACAGCAGGGAAAAGATGCCCAGAATAGGCATATTCAGGCACAGGCTGCTTCCGGACCCCGGCAAGTTTCTGGACGGTGCGATCGGGCGCTATTTTGACAAGGGGATACTGGGGTACCGCGAGCGCGAGCCGCTTCCGTTTCTCATACTGAACCTGGAGGAGATTCCTCTTTTGGTGCATTTGCCAGAGCCTGTCACGCCAAACATCGATACCACGCGCGGAGTAATGATCCCCTCAAAGCCGTCGCTAAAGGCGGGGGCATGTGTCGGGTTTTTCAAGAATCCGGAAAAAGGCTTTGACTGGAAGTCTCTGTGGGGCGGGATTGATAGGTCAAAGGACCTAAATGCCGCAGTCATATCGCCTACCGACTTTGCCACGCACGTCTATGCCGTCGGGGCATCGGGCTCCGGCAAGACCTCGCTGATCAGGCTGTTTGCCAAGCATCTGGAAATGTGGAACCACAACGGCAAGTTTCCAAACGCGTTCATATACGTGGACCCCAAGGGGGACGACTCACACAAGTTTGTCCGGCAGTGTGAGGCAGAATCCCTGACAGGCGAGCGCATACACTTTTTGGATCCACAAAAGACCAAATTCTCGATAAACCCACTGGAATTGCCGGCGCATTCCCCGTGGGAGCGCGAGGAGGTCGTGTCTCGATATGTCGGGTATTTCATGAAGACCATAGAGGAATGGTACCAGCAGTCGGCAAGCTATGTGCAGATGGAGCGAATATTCCGGGCCTTGCTGTTCTATATTTACATGAGGCACGATGCCCCCACGTTCCTAGACATTCACGATATCATATTGCGACTACAGGATAATGGCGTGCGCGCCATGCCGCATATCATACAGACGTTTGGCACGCCGGATCCCGAGATGAAGCAGGCACTTACCAGCATTGCCACCCTAAAGGGGGATGCCTTTACGCCCCTGCTCAACCGCGTGGAGCAGTTTGCTACCGACCCCGTGCTAAAGCGCATGTTCTCTGTACGTAGGGGAACGGTAGACTTTGGCGAATTAATAAAGCCTGGACGGCAGACCATTGTCCGGATATCCCCGCTCAACATGCCGCAGCACGTCCAGCCGCTGGCCATGCAGGCGTTCATACTAAAACTGTGGTTTACCATACAAGAGAGGGCAAACCGTGTTCCGGACGAGTCGGAACGAACACAGGTGGTTCTGGCGTTAGACGAGTTTCAGATAGTAAAGGACCTCCAGGTATTACAGCTGATGCTCGAGCAGGCAAGATCACTGGGACTGGGGCTCGTGTTATCCCACCAGACCACCGAGCAGATAAGCGACAAGCAGCTTGGAATAATATCAGGAAACTCTGGCACGCAGATGATAGGCAAAGTCAACGGCAAGGACGCATCCCGGATAGCCCAGATATGGGATCCCCAGTTCCAAAGGGAGCTCCTACAGCAGCTTGCCAGCCAGGAGTACTTTCACTGGACCGTGCGCGAAAAGGCGCCGCCGGGCCAGGAGCAGCCCCCGCCCATGCAGTTCTGGCTCAGTCCGCCGCCGGAGATTCTGGTAGGGGAAGCAGAGTATGACGCGTATATTGCGGCACAGCTGGCAAGGTACGGCGGCGGCAGCATAGGCCAGAACTCGATAGCGCAGGCCGGCAGGGAGAGAAACAGGTGGATTGAAAACATTGAAGTCGAGTTTCCGACCAAGATGGAGTGGGATATAATGCGCCTGCTGTCCGGGGAGGAGATGAGGCAGGCCCAGATTGTAAATGCCCTCAAGGTGCAGAACAGGGACGAGGTGGTGCCCGTTCTCAAAGAGATGGAGGAGCACGGCAGGATAGAGAGGACCGGTGCGGAGCGAACCTCGCCGTACAGGCTTGCTGAAAAGACCCAAAAGGCATACTTTGAGTTTGACTATGCACAGATTGGCACGGCACCTGACATACCGGAGGTCTCCAAAAAGGCAATCGAGGCGTATCTGGACGAGGGCCTGTTTGTGGCAATGGCATCCCAGCGCATCAAAAAGGGAAGGGACCGGACTGATCTGGTAGCCTATAACTATACAGAGGAAATCGCAATCAGTGTAGAGATAGAGTCTCTCAGCGAGGTGCAGAGCCACCAGGAGCACGTAAGATACAACATGACAAAGTGGCCAAAGCTTGGATTCTCCGAGTGCCACGTGTGGTCCAAGAGCTATAAAATAAGGCAGATCCGCGACGGCCTTGATGATGAGGAAAGAAAAAAGGTATCGACCGTAGTCATTTCATCCTGAGCTTTTCAAGGCGGCTGGGCTCTGCACTATCTTTTTCAGGTTTGGTCTTTCGTCCCAGCGCTATGGCAAGATCCTCCCGGTATCCGGGAGTGTGGGATTCATCCAGTATGGCAGAGTCTTTTTCGGCCTCGCTCAGATCCTTTTTGGTAATGTTGGACTCGATTGGCTTTATGACAATCTTGTTTTTGGAGACGGCAAACTTCACATGATGGTCCTTGCGGATTCCCAGCATGTGGATTATCTGGAGCGGTATGGTCACCATATATGAGCCCTGGCGGAATTGGATCTTTCGCTGTATGTCTTCAAGTTCCATGCTGTATAATATCGGTTTACATAAAAGGCCAAAAAAATGCATAAAATGCACCAGGATGGTGCATGTTTAGCATGAGACATGTTTTCCGTATGCAGAACATGCATGAGGGCGGTGCATATTTGGCATAATGGGCGTTTTTTCCCATGCAGAATATGCACTTGTATGGTGCAGAACATGCATGAGGGTCATGCATAATATGCATTTAGGGCATGATTGAATGTGCCCCGGACGGGCTGTTATGCCTGAGCCGGCAGATTTTCCAGCTCGCAGTTACCTCACAAGTCTCCAACAACGAACTCTGACTCGGTAATCTCAACGTCTTTTCCTCCAGGGCTCCCTGACGGGAGCCCTATCCCATCACATCATCGGGCCGGCAGAGCCGGCCCTCTTGCCCAGAACCATCCCGGGCCGGAGTCCCGGCCCGGACAGGATACAAATCACATACACAAAGCCCGCACAAGCCCGTACAGGTCACCAAGGCCCGTACAGGTCACCAAGGCCCGTACAGGTCACCAAGGCCCGTACAGGTCACCAAGGCCCGTACAGGTCACCAAGGCCCGTACAGGTCACCAAGGCCCGTACAGGTCACCAAGGCCCGTACAGGTCACCAAGGCCCGTACAGGTCACCAAGGCCCGTACAGGTCACCAAGGCCCGTACAGGTCACCAAGGCCCGTACAGGTCACCAAGGCCGGCCATAAATCACATGATCGGGAGGTTATGTACGAGTCGGATCATAATAATTCAAAACCATCGACATCTATGGGGCAAGATTTATTCATTGAGGGTATGAATTAACCATGTTGAATGTCACTGATCTTGAAGCCGGTGTATTGATTGAGGGCCCCAAGTGGTTAGAACCAGTAGAAATCAAAAAAGTAGATCAATTAGACGGTATGGTGAGAATAATCGGTTCACTAACACAGTCTGGCACACATGTGGATGCTGTCCTAGCTGCTGAGGAATTAACCCATATCAGCCTCAAGAAGATCAACTGTGATTTTTCCAGTGAGCCGTGGAAGGTATTCCTGGCACTGGAGACCATCAGATACCGTTTTGCGTTCCTATATGACCCATTACTAGCCATGAACTCGTCCAAGATAGATCCACTTCCACATCAGATCGATGCGGTATACGGGCATGTTCTAAAGATACCGCGTATTAGATTCCTATTAGCACATGATCCGGGAGCGGGTAAGACGATTATGGCTGGCCTCATAATCAAAGAGCTGAAACTGAGGCACTTGGCAAGGAGAATATTGATTGTCGTACCAGGACACCTCAAGGATCAATGGCGACGTGAGTTGAAGGATAAATTTGAAGAGTCGTTCGTGATCGCCGACAGAGGAACTACAGACGCTTTGTACGGAGAGAATGTCTGGCACAAGGAAAATCAGCTCATCACATCGATAGATTTTGCCAAGAGAGAAGAAGTTGCTTCATCTATGCAGACGGCTCAATTTGATCTAGTTATAGTAGATGAGGCTCACAAGATGGCCGCGTACAGGTACGGCGACAAAGTTACCAAAACCAGTAGATATAGACTGGGTGAGATACTGTCGACTAACTCGGAGCATTTGTTATTCCTTACAGCTACACCTCATAAAGGAGATAATGAGAATTTTCGACTTTTCCTAGATTTGCTGGAGCCTGGATTTTTTGCCACCACGGAGATGCTAGAGGAGTCATTGAAAAAAGACGAGAATACGCTTTTCTTAAGACAGATCAAGGAAGACATGAAAGATTTTGATGGCAAGCCTTTATTCCTGCCCAGACATGTTTCTACACCGGCTTACAGTTTGTCTAATCCAGAACGTGATCTGTATAGAAGTGTGACCGAATACGTCAGGAACCAATTCAACAAGGCCTTGTCACCAGACAAGAAGAGAAACATAGGGTTTGCGGTTATAGTACTTCAACGTCGACTAGCATCCAGTAGCTTTGCACTTTGGAGATCACTTCAGCGCAGGAGGGACAGATTATCAGTTCTGCTCAAAGACTTTGAGAGATCTAAACAGACTGCGCCCAATGTAGTCGACTTTGAAGAAGTAGAAGATATGAGCGAGGAAGATAGGTGGAAGCACGAACAAATATGGGAAACTCTTAGCATAGCAGAGAACAGGGATGAACTCAGAAAAGAGATTCATACGATAGAGGAGCTAATTGGTGTTGCCAAGGACGTGATTGATGGTGAACATGAAATAAAATTAAAGGCACTCAAACAAACCATGGAGGAGCTTGACAGAAAGCATGTAAATGACAAGATTCTCATCTTTACGGAATCAAGGGATACATTAGAGTATCTCAAGAAACGAGTCATCAGTTGGGGTCACATGGTAAGCACTATTCATGGTGGCATGAAATTGGCCGAAAGGATAGAGGCAGAGAAGACATTCAAGAATCAAAGCAGAGTAATGATTGCGACAGAGGCTGCAGGAGAGGGTATAAATTTGCAATTTTGCCACCTAATGATAAACTATGACATACCATGGAATCCAAACAGACTGGAACAAAGGATGGGAAGAATCCACAGATATGGACAAAAATACGAAGTATTCGTCTACAACCTGATGGCCCAAGATACCATAGAGGGAAGGATCTTTAGGAGATTATTTGAAAAACTGGCCGAAATACGATCCAAAATGGGTAGTGACCGTGTGTATGATATAATAGGAGACATATACCATGGGCGGGATCTTGCGCAGCTATTGTCAGACGCAGCAATGGGTGCAAAGACAGAAGAAGAAGTTCTAAAAGAGATGGAGATTACTGTAGATCACGATTATATTCGAAAGATCAGGGAAAATTTGACAGACACGCTAGCAACCCGCAACATAGATTTTCGTAAGATTGGAGACATTAAAGAGGTGGCCAGAGAGAATAGACTAATGCCTGAATATACATCAGATTTTTTCATCAAAGCATTTGCCAAAGCTGAAGGCAAGATAAGAATTAGACAGGGAGGACTGTATGCGATAGATTCTATTCCATACCAGATTCGCAATATTGCAAGAGAGGATCACTTCAGGAGATCATTTGGAACATTACAGAGTGGATACCGAAAGATAACCTTCGGTAAGGAGGTCAGTGCAAAGGATCAAGATGCTGAATTTCTTACATTCGGACATCCACTCTTTGAGGCCGTATTGGAGTGGATCTCGAAGGAGTTTACCACCAACCTACAACGAGGAGCCACGTTTGTGGACCATTCTGGACAGCTAAACGGCACGGTGTTGTTCTTTGAGGGAATCATCCAGGATGGTACGGGACGCATAGCAGGCAAGCGACTGTTCTCGTATTATGTGGATGCGGCAACTGGCACGGCAGAGCACATACCCACTACGATCCTGTGGGATCTGGATGATTCGATAGGAGGACATACAGAACCAGTAGATCTAGTGGGCCAGAAAGCTACAGTGCAAACAGGGGTAATAGCCACACTCAGGGACTATCAAAAGGAACTGCTAGACGAAAGGGAGAGACAGGCACAGATCAAGGAAAAATATGGAATCCGGTCTATGCAGAAACTTATCCACGATCATGATGCGGATCTGTTGTCACTTCGAGAAAGACGTAGACAAGGGGAGAATGTAGACATTGCAATAAGGCGCAAGGAGGAAAGACAGAGACAGTATATTGACAGCAAGCAGCGCCTTGAAGACCTCATAAAAAGAGAGAAAAATTTGACAATTAGCACGCCCACATTTCTTGGAATAATCAAAGTGATACCATCCGATGTAATCCCTGATGCTATGAGAGAAAATACGGAATCTGAAATGGTTGCCATGAGGGCTGCCATGGAATTTGAGAGGGCACATGGCAGGGAACCTACTGACGTATCAAAAACCATAGGTCTAGGATATGACATAAAATCTACTGGTGATGGGGGGATTCGATACATCGAAGTAAAGGGTCGCCACAAGGAGGGAAGGGTAGCCCTCACCCGCAATGAATGGTTCAAGGCACTGCATCTGGGAACAGACTATTACCTGTACGTGGTCTGGAACACCAAGGATCATCCAGAAACTGATATGGTGCCCAGAGTAATCCAAGATCCGGCTCACACCATAAACCCAAAGAAGGACGTACATTACATAGTTGACACTGAAGTGATACGGGAAAAATCTACATGACAGAAAGGCGATTCATCGAAGAACATTTTCCAGTTGAGAAGGTCAGTGAGGAATCAATTAGAGACAAGAGCGTAAGACATGGACACATATCCACCATGCATTTGTGGTGGGCAAGGCGTCCTCTTGCAGCGTCACGGGCAACCATATATGCATCACTAATTCCTGCTCCAAAGAATAAGAAGGAAGTGGAAACCCTAAAGCAAGAGATTGCCGAACTGTCAAGGTGGTCAAATCCAATACGTTCCGAATTGGTAGACAGAGCAAGAAAACGCATAATGGATTACAACAAGACACCACCTAGAGTGCTTGACCCGTTTGCAGGAGGAGGGAGTATACCACTAGAAGCTCTACGATTGGGATGTGAGACATATGCATCAGATTATAACCCTGTAGCCAGTCTGATCGTGAAAGCTGCCATAGAATATCCGTTTCTGGGAGGGATGCAAAATCACGGTCATAAACAACATGAGGATTCACCTCTGATCATATGTGTAAAAAAATGGAGTCAATGGGTATTGGAAGAAGCAAAAAAAGATCTTGCAGCATTCTTTCCAACTGAAAAAGAAGGAGAGCCTGTAGGATATATGTGGTCAAGATGTATTCCTTGCCAAAATCCTAGATGTGGTGCAACTATTCCTCTAATGATGCAATTTTGGTTGGTTAGAACTCGGAATAAAAAAATTGTATTACTGCCCTCTGTTCAGAACAAAAAGATCTCATTCAAGATTGCAGAATATGGAAAGGATGAAATTCCCCAAGATTTTGATCCACAAAGGGGAACGATATCCAGAGGTAAGGCTAGTTGTTTGATATGCGGTCATAGAATGGATGGTGACAGAGTTAAGGCACTATTTACTAATAATGAAAATACTGAAAACATGAATGTTGTGATAATCAATAACAAAGAGAGATCCGGTAAAACATACAAGATTGCAACCAAAAATCATCTAGATGTGTTTGTAAAAGCTCGGCAGACATTAAAGAAAAAACAAAGAAGAATCCAACAAAAATATGGTGTTGATCTAATACCAAATGAATCCACTCCCGAAGGAAAAGGTAGTGGTGCTGAACGAGCATTTTCTATTAGACTATATAATATGAATACATGGGGAGATTTATTTAACGATAGACAAAAACTCGTTCAACTTACATTTGTAGAAAAAATTCTCGAGGCTGCAAAAATGATAGAGAAGGAAAATTCGCCCAAATATGTACAAACTCTACCATATCTGGGAATAATATTTGATCGTCTTGTAGCAAAGAATGTTAATTTAGCTCGATATAATGTGGCGAGAGAAAATGTAGAACAGATTTTTAGTCGTCTGGCATTACCTATGATATGGGACTATACGGAAATTAATCCATTTACTAGCATAGGTTGGCCAAACATGGAGAAATGGGTTCTAGGAGTGCTAGAGCATTTGTCGATTATAGACGCCAAACCGGCAGTCGTAAAATGTACATCGGCTACCGCATTGCCGTTCTCCAATGAGTTCTTTGATGCAGTGATTACGGATCCACCATATTACGACAATATTCCATACTCTCATCTATCGGATTTCTTTTACGTGTGGCTTAAGAGGATAATGGGTAGTAGATTTTCAGATATGTTTTCAACGCCTTTGACTCCCAAGAGTGATGAGATTGTAACGTACTCTAACGGGCCTGGTGGAATAGAAGCAGGTAAAAAATTCTTTCAAGAAACATTGGCAAAATCATTCCAAGAGATCCATCGAGTTCTAAAACCAAATGGCATAGCAGTGATAGTATATGCACACAAATCCATTGATGGCTGGGAAACATTAATTGAATCATTGCTTCAAGCTGGTTTGGTAGTTACAGCCGCATGGCCAATACATACGGAAATGAAAAGCAGATTGAGATCCAACAAATCAGCTGCATTATTATCATCGATATATATGGTGTGCAGAAAATGGAAAAGGAAACCAGTAGGATTCTATCAAGACATAAGGCGGGATCTAAAACAATATCTTGACAAAAAGCTAGATCAGTTATGGAATGAGAAGATCGCGGGCGCTGATTTTTTTATTGCATCTATAGGATCTGCCATAGAAGTGTACGGAAAATATGACAAGGTCATAGACAACCAGGATAAAGATGTACCCATCTTGAAATTGCTTGAAGACACAAGAACTATGGTAACCAATTATGCAATAGACAAGGTAATACGAGGCGAGTTTGCTGGCAAGATATCGCCTTTAACTCGGTTTTACATACTATGGAGATGGGCACATGGTGATGCCAAGGCACCATTTGATGATGCATTAAAGCTTGCACACAGTGTCGGAATTGATCTAACACAAGAGTTGGACAAAGGATTTATCAGAAAAGACAAGGAATACGTGCATATGGCGGGCCCAGATGAGAGGGAATCCGAGAATTTGAAAGATTCTGGTGAGCTGATAGACATATTGCATCATGCCCTTATACTGTGGAGGAATCAAATGACAGAAGAATCAGAGAAATTCCTGACATCCAAAGGATACAAGCACAGTGAGGTTCTAAAACGGGTAGCACAGGCCATCTCCGAGTCACTATCTGACTCTGCAAGTAAGGAGAAGATCTGGATTGATGGGATGTTTACAGGCTCTCTTGGCGTATCACATGACCCAGATCAGACCAAGATATTTTAACCCGGCCTTTCTCAAAAGACATTATGGCATTTCATCAGATTGCAGTACCCCATCAAGACATCCTTTCTGCCAATTATTCGGCCGAGGTATATGCAGCAGATCTATGGGATGTTCATATAGGTAAGGGCCGTGACGAATATGTCGATGCCAAGACATTTTTTGAGAAAACATATCTGACAAGTAACCTGACGAAGATACTTGATTCTGTAAAAGATCGACTTGACGGACGCGGTGGAGGACATTTTCGATCCATACATACTCCATTCGGAGGGGGTAAGACACACACACTCATCGCATTGTATCACAAATGTGCTGAATGGAATGTCAAACCGGTAGTTTTGGTAGGCACCAAATTGAATCCAAATGAACAAACACTTTGGGGAATGATCGAAGAACAACTGACTGGTAAAATAAATCGATTCAAAGAACGGGTTTCGCATGGCAGTGAAGAGCTTAGAAAGATGCTAGAAGAACAAGACAGGCCGATCCTGATCTTGATCGATGAATTACTACAGTATGTTGTCAGAGCAGAAGGAGTCAAAATAAACAATACCACACTTGCAATTCTCACTATTGCATTCGTGCATGAGCTCAGCGAAGCAGTGAAAAACTTGGACAACGTATGTGTTGTGGCCACACTACCGTCCAGCGCAAATGAACAGCTTGATGATGAACGATCAGCCAAGCTGTACGAAATGCTGGTAAAAGTGGCGGGAAGAACCAAAGATAGCATAACTCCGGTATCTGATGAGGACGTTCCGCGAATAATCAGGCAGAGACTGTTTTCTACTCCAGATGCTGAGATTCGTGAAAGGGCAGAAGGAGTTGTAAAAGATTTTGTAGATTATTGTGACAACGAGAAATTGATCCCTGAAGGAAAACATGTATCAGAATATCGAAAAGAATTCCTCAACAGCTATCCATTTCTTCCCCAAGTGATCAATGTATTGTATCATCGATGGGGTACAATAGGGCGCTTTCAGAGAACTAGAGGAGTCCTTCGTCTGTTATCCCTAGTTGTAGGTTCACTGTCCAAAACCGATAAACAGTTTATCAGTCTAGGAGACTTTGACTTGAGCAATGATGCGATCCGACAAGAGCTTGTAGGTTACATAAACGAGCCAGAGTTTAATGGCGTGATTGCAAAGGACATGGTGGGAAAAGGATCCGGCGCATACAGGGTTAATGAAATGGTTCCGGATCAATTTCGTGGCAAAACACTCGGAACGCGGGCGGCCGCGGCAATTTTTATGTACACTCATTCGGGTGGGGCGGAGATCAACGGAGCTACAGAGGCAGAGATAAAGAGAGCAACATGTGATCGTGATATTCCAGCAGCACAGATAAGCGGCATATTGAATTTGTTTAGAAACAATCTGTTCTATTTGACTGTGACAAATGACAGATACATGTTTACCAAGGAGGCCAACATACTGAAGATCAAAGTAGATGTGATGGACAATCTTAAGCAAAATGACATAGATGAGGCAGAAAAGAACCTAATCAAAAAACGCATAGGCGGAACTAGAGAATTACGAACAATTCTTTGGCCATCTAATTCGAAAGACATAGAAGATTTGGCGCAGCTCAAGCTGGTCATAATGAAGAAAGATGACCAGGATCTAATCCATCAGATATATGACAGAGTTGGTGAATCCGATCGTACTTATAGGAACAATGTGTTTTTTCTGGTTCCCTCTGATGCCGAGAAGAGGCAATTCATGGAGTCACTCAAGAGCAAGATAGCATGGGAGAAAATCAAGGAAGATCAATATATCCGGTTAAATAGGGAACAATCAGCTACACTTTCACACGAACTAAAAAAAGAAGACGAGCGACTCGGCAGTCTGATAAATGACTATTATAGCGTGTTGTACATACCGGAAAGTGATGGGTTGGAACCAAGTCAGGTAAGGCCTCCTCCGGTTACAGACAGCGGAATTGATCACATAATGTATGAACATCTTTTGAACAAAGAGGCGATAAATCCGGTCATCGGTGCGCTGACATTGAAAACCAAGTATCTTCAAGACAAAAAAACCATCGAGACGTCGGATCTCCTCAAGTCCATGCTGGCAGTTCCAGGGGAGCTTAGACCCGTAAACAAGTCAGTTCTTGAAAAGACCATATCCGATGGCGTATTGAATGGGGAATTTGGACTGGGTGAAAACAGAAATGGTGTGCTAGTTGTCAAATCATTCAAAAAACCAGTGTTGGTAAGCTTTGGGCCCGGAGAATTATTAATTCATGAATCACTCTGTAAGGAAGAACAGGAGGAATATGTGTGCAGTAATTGTGGATACAAGACAAGTGACAAAGCAAATTTGGAAACACATCAACGATCACACGATGCCAAATCCGAACCACCATCAGAATTGGATCAACAACAACTTGATTTTACATTCAATATTCCCGAAGGACAGGTCAATAACATAAGCCAAATGCTATTGATGATAGAAAGTCATTATCATATCCTCAAGCTACATGTCATGGCTTCCGATGGAAAAATGTCCAAGAACAATATTGATTCGATCAAAGAAACTCTCAAGCAGATTGGAGCAGAATCCGACCTGTGATAATAGGATGATTCAAAAAGGATCCCAGGATCCACACTACAGAGCCAATATCAGGATCGGCATGCGAGTCATGATCAAGGAAGATGAAAATCCGGATATGATTCCATGCTACGTCAAGGAGATTATAACCAAGGATGCCAAGCATGATCTTGGCATAAAGGTAAAATGCGAAGACGAACAATCAGGCCGTGTCAAGTACATAGGAACAGAAACGGCCTATATGTCTTCCATGGATCTTATCTCAAGTCTTGAGATCAAGATGCGCAAATTGATCGTTCAGGAATTGTCTAGGGATGATCCTGATTGGTGGAACAACAAGATCCACCCCAAAGTAAAGGAAAAAGTAGCAATCGAGAAACAAAGGGGCGAAAAATACAAGAAAGTTCTTCTAATCCCAGACTATAAGCTCATAGACGAGGTCTATTTCTCAGATCTTCAGTTGATATTATTCGACAATAACTGGAAGAAATACTTTGAGAACATATTTCACGACAAGGATGCATTAAGGGTAAAATTGTCCGAGTTAGCGTCGTGCAGAAATATTCCTGCACATAGCAAGGATTTGACAGAGCACTTGGAAAAGAAAATCCAGGTCTACTATGACGACATAATAAAACTTGTAGAGACATACGAACGACAGCTAATCCAGTAAGATGATTTGGACCAATTCGTGGTTTATGAACACCGCCATATCTTGCTCCTCAGATTCCTGATCTGCCAACTTTCTGGGCACCATTCCCGATTTGCCAACTTTGCCAACTTTTGGCACTGGTCAGGAATTTTTGGAGACATTGCCGGCAGAGCCTAGGCGTCAATCTGGGTCGGTTTTGGAAGACTTTTTCATACTAGGCAGATGTATTTCTGAACCCTATGGCCTTGCAGCCTCTCCTGATTTGTCTACTTTGCGCCCAGATCCCCATCTGGGCGTTTTTCCTGAATTTGCCAACTTTCTAGGCATCCCCAATTTGTCAACTTTGTCAACTCTGTGAACTTTGTCAACTTTTGGCTCCAATTCGGGCTTTACAGACTGCACCACACCTGCTCACTAGCATCCCCGATTTGTCAACTTTGTCAACTCTGTGAACTTTGTCAACTCTGTGAACTTTGTCAACTTTTGGCTCCAATTCGGGCTTTACAGACTGCACCACACCTGCCCACTAGCATCCCCGATTTGTCAACTTTGTCAACTCTGTGAACTTTGTCAACTCTGTGAACTTTGTCAACTTTTGGCTCCAATTCGGGCTTTACAGACTGCACCACACCTGCCCACTAGCATCCCCGATTTGTCAACTTTGTCAACTCTGTGAACTTTGTCAACTCTGTGAACTTTGTCAACTTTTGGCTCCAATTCGGGCTTTACAGACTGCACCACACCTGCCCACTAGCATCCCCAATTTGTCAACTTTGTCAACTCTGTGAACTTTGTCAACTCTGTGAACTTTGTCAACTTTTGGCTCCAATTCGGGCTTTACAGACTGCACCACACCTGCCCACTAGCATCCCCAATTTGTCAACTCTGTGAACTTTGTCAACTTTTGGAGGATCGGATTTTATTCTATTTCGAATGGGTTTTGAGATCGAATTTGCTCTAAAAGATACGTCCGAAACAGAGGTATGGAGAACCGGTAAACTCCATGTGCCTGTTTGTAGACCGTACCCCTGTCCTCCAGGCGGCGCAGATTCGTTCCAAGTACTCCCTTACCCATATTTGTCGATTCATGGATTAAACCAAACGCCATATCAGTTTTTTCCAACTTGGCCATGGTGTATAATAATTTTTTTTGTAGATCAGTTAGAGATCCCATACGCTGATCAAAAAAACTCTTTCCCAGCTTTTTCATTATATGTACTTTGACTACCGTATAATCTTCCAACCCAATGTCTTTTTTCCTAACCCTGTTGATGATCTCCTTGGAATAAAACTGGATGAAATATGGGTATCGGTCAGTATCCTGCACTATTGCAGATATCAGATCATCAGAAAAACTCCAATCGGTTTTTTCAAGTGGTTTGGTGATCGCCTTTATGGCATCATTCTCATCAAGGTTGGATATTTGCATCGTTTTGAACATTCTTTCAGAATAAGAGCGTGCCGCTTTGAGATTGATTGGAAGGGTGGGTAGGCCGCACAGAACTGCCGAATATGGGCGTCCCTTCCTCTGTATCTCGTTCAGGGCTCCGATAAAATCCGCAAGTGTATACCGTTTTTCCTTTATGTCATAGACGGTATGAAACTCATCAAAGAGAAAAACCACGCCGTCATAGTTGCTGTTTTTGATGACACTCCATTTTTTATCCATATGGTTTATGATCTGATGCATCAGCGGAGTCTGGTCATCCGAATCATATGATGGCTTATAGGATATTACTCCCGGCATTCCAATATCTGCAGGTTTCAGATATTTGGCAGTGGATTGAATCTTGCCCTTTGTCTTTTCCACCTTTGAAAAGGTCTTAATTGCATGATCCAGATCATGCTTGAAAATCCCAATAAATTCCTTCGAGCTTGCAAACCGTTCACTGTATTGAAACTGTGTCACGGGAAGAAAATTCTCCTTGATACAGAGTTTAGCAAATTTGTTCAAAAGAACAGTTTTTCCCACCCCCCGAATTCCGTACATCATTAGGTTTTCAACATCTCCGTTTTTGATATTGTACAGCATTTGCAAGAATTCTTCCATCTCAGTATCACGACCGGCCAAATACGGGGGATCCAACCCGGAACCTGGGGTAAACGGATTTTTCATTATTATATAATAACCTAGGATCTGTTTTAATGTGTTTGTCATCTGTATATTGACAAAAAGTCAAGATCTGCTCAAATAATTTGCGATCTACAGCTGCAAAAAGAAGGAAAGCCTTATGAGACACGTATTCCGTGTATAATCATGCAAAAATTACGATATTTGGACGGTTTTTCTGGTAGTCTGATGCAGGGCGTTGACTTTGAGCTGCAGACTCCCGCCGAGGGCGCTCTCTTTTAATTTGTCAACTTTTGGCTTTGATTCGGGGCTTTACAGACGGGCCCGCACCTGCCCACCACCATTCCCTAATTTGCCAACTTTGCCAACTTTTGGCTCCAATTCGGGGTTTTTGGCGTTACCGGCAGAGCCTAGGCGTCAATCTAGGCACGAACCCGGTTGTCTTCTATTTTGGAAGACTTTTTCATACTCTAGGCACGAACCCGGTTGTCTTCTATTTTGGAAGACTTTTTCATACTCTAGGCACGAACCCGGTTGTCTTCTATTTTGGAAGACTTTTTCATACTCTAGGCACGAACCCGGTTGTCTTCTATTTTGGAAGACTTTTTCATACTCTAGGCACGAACCCGGTTGTCTTCTATTTTGGAAGACTTTTTCATACTCTAGGCACGAACCCGGTTGTCTTCTATTTTGGAAGACTTTTTCATACTCTAGGCACGAACCCGGTTGTCTTCTATTTTGGAAGACTTTTTCATACTCTAGGCACGAACCCGGTTGTCTTCTATTTTGGAAGACTTTTTCATACTCTAGGCACGAACCCGGTTGTCTTCTATTTTGGAAGACTTTTTCATACTCTAGGCACGAACCCGGTTGTCTTCTATTTTGGAAGACTTTTTCATACTCTAGGCACGAACCCGGTTGTCTTCTATTTTGGAAGACTTTTTCATACTCTAGGCACGAACCCGGTTGTCTTCTATTTTGGAAGACTTTTTCATACTCTAGGCACGAACCCGGTTGTCTTCTATTTTGGAAGACTTTTTCATACTCTAGGCACGAACCCGGTTGTCTTCTATTTTGGAAGACTTTTTCATACTCTAGGCACGAACCCGGTTGTCTTCTATTTTGGAAGACTTTTTCATACTCTAGGCACGAACCCGGTTGTCTTCTATTTTGGAAGACTTTTTCATACTAGGACTGGATGTATTTCTGGACTATGTAGTCTTGCAACATGGGCAGCGAGAATCGATATACGCCACGTTTGTGATTATACACCAGGCCTTTCTTTTCCAAGCTATCGAGATATTTATTTAGGGATGTTTTTTTGATTCGAGATTTTGTGAGAATGGTCCTGAACTGAAGATCTTTTTTATTTATTTTGGCCATCGAGATCAAAAGTTTTTTTTCTAGATCGGTAAGATTGTCAATGCGTGGATCAAAAAAGGCTGTTTGAAGGTTCTTGATAATAATCGGCTTTACAGAATTATAGTCGTCAATATCGATATTCTGTTTGAGAACATTGCAAATGATTTCCTGGCAATAAAACTGGATAAAATATGGATACTGTCCGGTATCCATAACAATCGCACTAATTAGATCTTTGGAAAAATTATACGATGAATCCTTTAACGGTTTGGATATGGCCAGTGATGCTTCCTTCTTTGTCAAATTATCCAGTATAATTGCCCCAAACATCCTCTCCGCATATGAACGAGCTCTTTTGACATTGAGTGAAAGCTTGGACAATCCGGCCCTCCTTGAACAGGAGAAACGTGGGAATTGACTGCACCTGATACCTCTGCGCGACCGGCTGCACCTGATCGACGTTTACCCGCGCAAATTTTATTTGCGGGTACTTTTTGGCCATCCTCTCAAAGACGGGATGCATCATCCTGCACGGGCCGCACCATTCCGCCCAAAAATCCACCAAAGTCAGGCAGTTTTTCGAGACTGCCGCATCAAAGCTTGCCGTGTCAAGATCCAGCACCCCCTCCCTTTGGGAGTCGATCATCTCTTGCAGCTTTTTTCTCTTTATGCGCTCTATCTCCTCGTCTTCCATTCCACTACAAGTCCAGCAAAAACTTCATTTTAACATTTTCCTCCTGTATGATCTCCATCTCGTGGAACGTGGGCGCCTTTATCTCCACCTTGAATCCGTGCCTCTTTACGTCGATCGGCTCGCCAAAAGTCGTAGCTTCAATCGCGTATCCTGCGTCCCTTACCACCCTTGCCTCGATTCTGGCTATTGCAAACCCGTCGGTGATAATCTGGTATATTACCGACTCTAGCCAGTCATACAAAAGACGGCTCAGATCCTCGCCCGCGACGGCAATGTTCCACTCTTGCTTCTCTGCGACGGATTTCGTATCCAGCATGATATCCGCCGCTGCCTGGCCTGCAACCGTGAACGCCTCGTCAAGATCCTTGGCCGTGACCTCGATTACGGCATCGGTCGCATGATCCAGTAGCTTGTAGCTCAACCCTATTCAGGCAGGGGCATGTTCCAATTTACACCTTTGCCAAAATGCAGTCTCCACAATATACGGGGCCTTTGGATGCGCTATGCCGCCATCTGGGTCACAAGATCAGTCGACGTTATTATTCCCACAATGCTGCCGTTCTCCGTCACGGCCAGCTTTCGGATCTTTTTCTCCGACATTTGTACTGCCGCATTCCTTAGCGTCTCGCCGCCGCCTATCGTGATTAATGGAAACGAGGCCACCTGTTCAATGGGCGTATCCATTGCAATGTTGTTTACCGCGATTTTTATCGCATAATCCCGGTCCGTGACAATCCCGGCGGGTATCCCGTCTTTTTTTATCAGTATGGCGCCGATTCCCTGCTCCATCATTTTTGCCACCTGAAAGACAGTAGTGCTGGGATCCACGGAGATTAGCGCCTTGTTCATTACATCGCGAACCAGCTTGCCGGAATACATGCAAATAACCCACGCATCCGTAGGATATAATATTTTATGGCCTGAAATTGTACGGGGCCCCGTCCCGCCTACGCACATGATGCGAAATTCACGCCTAGTCGCGGCGGTCTGACAGCGTGCCTGAAATTCCGCCGGCCCGGATCCCCCGTGCAAAATCCTTATTTTTGCTCGAACTGCCTGTATTCGCCCAGTATGCCGTCGCATTTTTTGCACACGTACTGGCCGCGTTCCCTGAGAACAATCCCATCTGCCACCTTTTCATCCATGGTCTCGAACCGGTATTCGGGCGGCCCCTCAAACTCTTTTTCGCATGCCTTGCAGTAATAGCTTGCAAACTTGGACGGGTCGATCTTGTCCAGCTTTGCCAGAAACAGCACCCCGACGCCGAGATCCGCCTTTTTCTTCTCCTCCGGCGTGATCTCCACCATGGCATGGCCTCCGGAACACTTTAGCTTCTCACAGGTCATGCGTTGGTCTTGAATCACATGCCATATAATGCATTTGAAAGTCCAAGTCCGTGCGGCATATGCGCGCGGCATGGATCGGTTTCAGACTTGCCGGCCATACGGGCGGTTCGGTGCCGGCTTGTTCTGCGGCATCTTTGAATCTTGGGACTGTACCTTGTTTGCCGCGGCAAAAACCCCGGCTTTCCACAATATGTGGCGCTTGTATAACTTTGGATCATATGCGGGATTGTCCCTGATGCATCCCATCTGTTTTAGCGTCGTTTTGATGCCCTGGCCTTCAAGATCCGGCCGCACCCCGAGCAAAAACATGTATGCCTGCCATTCCTTGCACTCCCTTGCGCTTTTCATCGAGGTGGCGTACGCCAAGTGCAGCATTCCAAGGTAAAGGCACTCCCTGTCGGAAAGATCGCCCTCTGACCATTCCTTCCTCAGCCTTTGGAAATAGGTAAGACCCGCCGCGGTCGGTTCAAAATCAAACAGTTTCGGATAGTCCTTTATTAAGACCGGATAGTACGGGTTTTCCTCCATTATGCCCACAAACTCTGGGTATCCCATCATGAACCGGACTGATCGTTTGGGTTCATAGTTGCAGGTGTTTAAATTTCTAAACCAAAAAGGCCGGAATGCGCCTGCCGCCATAATCATGGCCCCCAAGCCCGCCCGGCATGATTAAAGCCCGTATCATGTATGCCTTAAAAATCAGGCCTTGCCCGCGTATCCCCTTTACGGGCGCCCCTCCGCCTGTCGTACAGGATCCTCCAAGGCTTTTGTTCTCGGCCATATGCCACATATCGCGCAGTATTTTGTTCTCTTGTTGGTATTTTGCGCTCTCGAACTGGAATTTTTCACATTTTTGTTGCAGATTGCGTATCAATTGCTCCTGTGAACTTGACATCAGGCGTGTTCGGCGATCATGGGTGATCTAAATGATGTTGATCTAGAATAATTGAGAAGTTTGTTAATTACGTATACGGTCTAGATAACAGCAGTCGATTTGTTGTCTGGATATTCAGGGAAATCCACTATCTATCCTGCATGGCACTAAATAACCTTCTTCATTTTCGAACAGACAGTGATGATCTGTTTCAAGTAATTTTTCATTTGGGACTATAATACCTGATTCATCGACAATTTTGCAATTTGTAGGTTTTTGTAAAAAATGTGTATCACACTGTATATCATATCCATAGTCATGAAATACCGACGTCTCATATAATCCCTGAGAATTATTTAAAACAGTTTGATGATATGACAGAATATATATTGCTGTAATGATCAAAATTATTATAATTATATAAGATCTTAATTTCATGATAAATAAAAAAAGGAGTGAATTAATTGCCAGTGCCAGAAAGTAGTGTATACACCCCACCAAAAAATAGGTAGATCATATTCTTGTAATTCTGGATTTGGTTCATTTAATTGCTGTAGTATGTGCCATCCTATACTGCCTTGATGGGGCTTATTAGGCGGATAAATGAAATTTTGATCTCTAAATTCACCTTCGTTACATCCACCCATACCAGTTAGATTTTTCTCCCCATAATCAAATCCAACATTACGTAAGTCGGTCCAAGGATGAGCGATTTCATGATAACCATCAACTACTAGAGCATTCTGAATAGATTGGGGTTTCCGGAATTTGGGCGTGATTTTCCCATTTACAACATAATTGTTTGATAGAGGCACTCCATATTTGGATATAACTGCTTATATAATAGTACTGATATGCTCATAATTGAACCATGAAAAACGAAAATCAAAAAACAATTCAAATATTATTATTTGCGGGACTGATTACTGCGATAATTGTGCCGTTTAGTATAAACAGTACATTAGCTGAAGAACAAACAAATGCAATCTATGATCCTGTTGTAGTGCAATATATAGAAAACCTCATTTCTCAACCAGGCAAAAATACTCAAGAGAAAATAATTGATGGCGAAACTGTAACACTGATTACTAAAACCAAACAGGTAACAAATGATAGATACGTTGTAAAGACCACAACCAAGATAGATGGAAAGAAATTAATGACTGAAACCTTTAGAATTGTTACTAATGATGATGGAACATACAAACTGATTAATCATAATCTTGGAATACGGGAGACTTTTACGGATGTGTCTCGGGGTGCAACTGGTGATGGTGGTGGTCGTTCAAACCCCTTTGGTGCCAGTATTAATCTGTATGATCGTGAGATTGGAACTCCCAATACTTTAAGATTACATGACAACTATTCGGCATGTGCCACTTTTAATCAAGGTGTTTTTAGTGCCACAGTAAAACCAAATGTCATAGATGTGAATTGGGAAGGCAGTCCATACTATCTACATTGGTGTTTTGTACCACATGAATTTATGCATGGTGATGTCCAATATGGAACAGATCATTACCGTTTAGATGGTCATGCGGATAGAAGAGGTTTTCATGCATTTATTAACGGACACGGTGGTACAACTTGGTATGCTGTTAGCGTAGATTTTGTTTATGGCCGATGGTGAAATGCAACCACGTTTTTTTAGACTTATTTTTGGTTTTTGTGGAATTATCATCATTGGTGCAACAACAATATTTCTGGGACAGGTAATATACAAAGATATATCTTTATATGGGTACGGTGCTCTTGTGCCCTATTATCAAAACTATCCAACAAACACTTTTGTTGATCTCTTATTATTTATCATCAATTCCATCATTTTATCTGTGATTGTGTTTAAAATTTATTCAAAAGTAAAATTATATCGTCCAACACGGACTTCTTCAGAATGAGAACTATGAGACGGCGCTGGATCATATGACCATATGGTCCTGCAACCTCTCCTGATTTGCCAACTTTTGGCTCCGGTTCGGAGCTTTACAGACTATACTACACCTGCCCACGGGCATCCGCCATTTGCCAACTCTGTCTACTTTACGCCCAGACCCCTACCTAGGCGTTTTTTCTGAATTTACCAACTTTGTCAACTCTGTGAACTTTGCCAACTTTTGGTTCCAATTCCGGGTTTACAGACTATACTACGCCTACCCATAATTCCCTAATTTGCCAACCTCTTGAGATCCCATCATATCTGCCAATTTTGGGCCTCACTCGGACACGACAAAGCGACCTGTGAAACAGAACTATTGGATACCTTTAACTCGATCCAGCCAGAATTCATAAATCTGCCTGTATTCTAGCTAGAATGCTGCTCATAGAATTCGCGCTCTTCTTTTGGTATTTTTTTCACTGCCTCGGCAGCCTCTTTGAACACTTTTGCCATCCAGCCTTTTGGTAAGTCTTGCATACCATATACAGCAAGCCGGTTCCATATAACAATATCACTGACATTGCCGGCAGAGCCTAGGCGTCAATCTGGGTCGATTTTGGAAGACTTTTTCATACTAGGACCGGCTTGCCAACGCAAATATGGCGTCCGGGCTCGTAAAATGTAATGCTCTGGTTTGTAGGCATGGGAATCTCTGGTGCGGATTCCATATCCGAAAAATCCCGGGAAATTCTCAAAAAGGCAGACGTGGTGTACCTTGAAGAGTTTACAAGCCCGATAACACAGTCTGATATTGCAAGGATGTCAAGCATCACGGGGGGAGAGTTCCGGACCGCAAAAAGATGGATGGTGGAGGACGGCACCGAGATTCTGGGAAACGCAAGGGACAAAAACGTCGTCCTAATGTCGTACGGGGATCCGTATATCGCCACCACCCATGTCGAATTAAGAAGGCGCGCGATACTAGACGGCATAAAAACCTGCAGCATCCACGCCGCGTCGGCCATTACGTCGATGATAGGCGAATGCGGGCTGCACCACTACAAGATTGGAAGAATGGCGACAATAATGAGCGATGCAAAGACAACGTCCACGCCGTACGGCATAGTCTACAAAAACCTGCTGGAGGGCAACCATACCATCCTGCTTTTGGAATACGATCAGGACGGGGGGTTTTTTTTGGATCCCAAGGACGCCCTCGATCTTTTGGTCCGGACAGAAAAAGAACAGCAAAGAAAAATCCTCGGCCCCTCGGCTTTTGCGATAATCGCCTCCCGGATAGGACTCAAATCACAGTCAATCACCGCGGGAAGAATCTCCACCCTGACGGGGCGGGATTTCGGGCCTCCCCCGCACACGGTAATCATCCCGGGCAGCATGCATTTTACAGAATCAGGCGCGCTAAAGGTGCTGGGGGACTGCCTGGACGAGCCGTCTGACAATTCACAAAGGACGAAAAAAATCGCGCGACAGATGATTGAAAAATACGCCCCCATGATCGAGGACGCCATAAGGGAGATTGCCCCGCACTATGTGAATTCCCCGGAATACCGCGAGATTATAGAAAATGCCGAGCTTTACGTCAGGGATGCAAAAGACTTTCTTGCGCAGGGAAAAGACGAGGTGGCCGTACTGAGCATAGGCTATGCCGACGGGCTAGTCGACGCCCTCAGGATGGCCAAGGGGCTTTCCAGGGAATAGCGATGAATTAAAGGAGGGCGGATTGCAAAAAACGGCAATGAATACGGACGGGCTGATTCTGACTGTACTGTTTGCGTCATCACTGGACTGCTCGGATCCCGTAAAAAGGATGCAGGGGCGCAACATGTCAGATGCGGCAATCGCCTCGGGAATCGACGCGCTGATAAAAAAAGGCATGCTCAACGAGGACCGCAGCCTGACAAAGCTCGGCCGTGCGTCATTTACGGTGGTCTTGGCAGGCGGGGTGTTTGACATAATCCATCCCGGACACATCCATACGCTGGATTCTGCAAAAAAGCTCGCAGACGTGCTAGTGGTGGTGGTGGCCACAGACAGGACTGCAAAAAGCATGAAAAAGAGATCCCCAATCCACCACCAGAACCAGAGAAGGAACCTGGTAGGCTCGCTCTCCGTGGTGGATGCGTGCATGATTGGAAGCGATGCGGACATTTTTGAGACAGTCAACAGGGTGAGGCCGGACATTATCGCACTCGGATACGATCAGGCACACCAGGAAAAATTCATCACCGAGGGCTGCAAAAGGATAAGCCTGGATGCGGACATACAAAGACTGCACGCACTGGATCCCGAGATTTCCAGCTCTAGCATTGAGAAAAAATACGGCGAGGCAATCCACGATCTCTGAGTCAGCCAAAGACTATCGTCTTGATCTGCCTGTCAATGTCGCCGAGATCGTTTATCTTGAGGGTGTCATCCATGATTGTGTACAGCGCCTCGTGAATGTACAGCGATCGCGCCCTTGAGGGATAGTCATCGCCGTGCCTTACCGTGCCGAGATCCTCAAAGCCGCCGTCGCCTATCCCGTACACGTGAAACCCCGCCCACTGCCCGGACAGCTCGCCTTGTATCTTGTGCAGATCGGGATACGAATCATATATCGGAAGCGAGATTAGCTGCTTTTTTGCGTCAATTAGCACCGCCTTGTGATCGTAGAGGGCCAGCGACTCGGTGCGTGCATCGCCGATTATCACCTCGTCTTTCAGCCTCGGGTCATCAAAGTCAGATATGTCAAACATGGCGACCTTTACGCCGCCGTCACGGCCTATTCCTATGACGGTGTCCTGGCCGTACGGGTGAAGATAGTTGGAAAACCCCGGTATCTTGAGCTCGCCGAGTATTCTTGGCACGCCGCCGGACAGGTCTATCACAAAGAACGGATCAATCTGCCTAAAGGTGACCAGGTACAGCTTGTCGCCTGCAAACCTGGCAGAATAAATGCTCTCATCTGGGGCAATCCCCTCCAGGCTGCCCACAAGCCTGAGATCCGGCCCCAGGACGTGTACGTTGTTGTGCACGGACCGGCCCTGCTGTACGGTCGTGGCAATGCGGAACAGTCCCTCGTGCTCGTCCATCGAGAACTGGTTCAGGACCAGGCCCGGAACCTCCGTGCTTGCCTCATAGTCAAATGACTCGCCGCCTAGCGCGATTTTGTGGACTATGGTGTGCGCCGGCCCTGACTGCAAGTCTGCGTAAAAGTCCCACATGCTCTGCTCAATATCGGCCGTCATGCCGTCGTGTTTTTGCCTGATAATCTCAAATATCCCGCTCAGCTTTTCTTGCACGTCAAGATCCTCCGTTGCAATGTCCCGTATGCGCTTGCCGTCGTCTGGAAAGTGCCTTGCAAACACGTCCACAACGCCGCTGAGCCGCAGCTTTTCAAATATGATCTCAGGTGACGGCTGGCCTGCCCCTATGGTAAGATACAGGTTGTCCTCAGAGACGTATATCACGTCGCTGTCCCCGAGCAGGTACGTCTGCGCATGGACGCCGTCTCCGGATCCCGTGACGTCTATCGCAGACACGGTAGTCATTACAGACGGCCGTTCGGTGCCGTCAAAATAGTACACGTCGGTATCGAGCAGGATCCGGCCGTGCGAGGCCTCGCCGATGTCGCGTACCTGCGGAATCACGGGATTCTCGTTTAGGTGGTTTTTTGTTATAATGTATGCGTGGTTTCCTATCATTCTTGCGTCATGGTACGCCCCGTCGACGGAATAGTGCCCGACCACAATAGCATTGCTCCTGTCGCCGACATCAAAAACCAGGACGTTTGTCACGACATGCTTTGTGCTCCACGTCCTTTTCTCGTCGCCGTCAATAGGGACGGATTTGTAGACGTAATCCTCGTACATCACTGCCAGCCTGTCCCGGTTTAGAAACATGTCCACATAGCGGTCGTTGGGATCCATGTCCGACTCGAACGTCACCTCTGCGTCCTCTGCCGGATGCGCCCTGATGATTACCAGATCACTGCCTGCCAATACATAGATGTACTGCCCGTCGTTTTTTATGAAATCCGGCTCGTCTACGTTTTTTACCTGTATGTTGGTGGTGGAATAGTCGGGATCGGCGGATCTGGATTCTGCGGCATGGGGCACAGATTCAAACATGACTGCATCGTCGAGACTCTGGGAATTAGGCGGGGCTCCTATCCGCACGCCTTCTGTAAACACCTCGTCTGTCAATAATCCGGAGGAAAACCCGTACGCAAACCCGCGCCCAAACAGATAGTCATGGTATCCATAGCTGCTCAGAAAATCACGAAGCTCCGGCACGGAGGTGAATTTGCGAAAATCCCCGGCTTTTGGATCAGTCTCAATGGTGGCGGGCGGGAGATAGACCAGTACTGCCGTCTCGGTGTCGGCGTGGGTAAACAGCAGCACGGTTGCAACTGCGGCAGACAGGCCGAGTATGATGACTGCGGCGCGAATTGCAGATGTGCTTGCGCTCATCTGCTATTCCCTGCTGCGTCCCCAAAGCCTGCACGGATGCCGGAATGTCTGGAAATCAATACACAAGCATGCGTGAATTTTGTATAAAGGCTTTGATTAAACCGGGATTTAATCAAACGTTTTAACTGCCGCGTACGGATGCACCAGGTTGCCAAAAAAACAAGATACAAATCAATTTTACCCGGATGCAGGCCAGTATGGACGGATGGATTCAGGCGGCAATACGGAAAGGGACAATACGGAAAACGTGAGGATTTTTTCCACGGAGGATGAAAAGATAAAGTCGTTCGGAGAGCTGCTCACCAACGATTCCAGCAGGGCCATACTGCAGATCCTGATGAAAGAAGAGCAGACCGCATCGCAGCTGGCGCAAAAAACCGGCCTTTCCCTGCCGCTGGTAATCTATCACCTCAACAAGATGCAGGATCTCGATGTAATCAAGGTGTCCAGTCTCCGGCCCAACACAAGGGGGCAGGGCATGAAGTGCTACCGGGCCACAAAGTTTGCCATAGTCATCCTGCCCTCAAGCGTGTCAGAAAAGGCACTCAACAGCAAGTCGCTCATCAGATCGTTTAAGACCATCTATAGGTTTGCAGGAATCGCAATCGCCGGGGTGGCCGCCTGGCTGGGCTCGGCGGCAATTCAGAGCTCCGGCACTGCGTCAGATGGCGTGTCAGGTACGACAAATGTCGCGCCTGGCTCGGAGTCTTTGGACGAGCCGGCAAATGTGCGCCCCGCCGGCGAGTCCGAATCGCAGGCATTCACAGACGTAGCACCAGATGCCCACTCGCCGCCTCTTGCCCTCAAAGGCGGCGCAGAGCTGGATGATGCCGCCTATGATACGGGTATGATGCGGGATTCCGACGTTCGGCCAGACGTCGCACCGCACGCATCAGACAGGATGGATGAATCAGTAGAGTCACAGCAGATAGGCGGGACTGTATCTGTGGAATCCGCACCCGGTCCGCCAGACCATGCGGAAAAATCGGTTCAGGCAGATGCCGCCACTGCAGAACCGGACATTGCGGATTCCGTCCCGTCCCTTGAGGGCGTACCGGACGGCGCAATCAGGGCAGCAGAGCACGCCTCTGAGGCAGCCCCAGAGGGTTTTGTCATTCCCACCGTAATTGCAGCAGCTGTAGTGGGCGCAGGACTGCTCCTAGAGATGGCATACAGGATGAGGCGCAGGCAGCCTAGTCCATCGGAATCCTTATCGTGATCCTTGATCCGTTCCTCAGCCTTGCCGCCCTGCGGATGCCAGTTTCGGATATCAGCTCTATTATGGACGGATCATGGTGCGTCCTCTCCAGCCGGATGAGGTTGCAGTCGATCCTCTTGTTGAGCGTCCCCCCAAAGCACTTTACCCACCCGTACGTCCGCCTTCCGTCAGAGAACCCGCTGATCATCGTGCCGTCCAGCGAGTCAAACTGGGATATGGCGTGGACATAGTCCTGATCAAGCCTCACGTTCAGGGTGCCTGGAAACGGGACATATCCCATCTTTGCCTTGAACTGCCTCGTGTACCCCCTGAGGGACATGTAATACGCCCCCTCGCCCATTCCGGATGTGAGCGTGCCCTTTAGGACCGCATGGGAGGGCTGCGAGTCGAGGTTGTTTTGCAGTATCCCCGAAATCCTCGCCATCTCGGAATATCCCTTTGCGGTGATTTTGACCAGGATGTTTCTTCCGCTGATTATCCTCTCAACAAAGCCGTCCTTTTCAAGATCCATCAGGTGTCTGGATGCGGCCTGCTGTGATTTCTTGATGCTGTGCCCAAGCGACGAGGTGGTGACCGGTACAAAGTTGTGCCTTGCCCCGCAGGAGAGCAGGTATGCCAGAGTCAAAAGGTGCTGGATTTTAAGATCGGACATAAATCCTAGGACACGCCAAGCTCGCCGAACGTCCGCAGTGTCATGCCGTCGGTGCTTATGAGTTTGGTCATCCTGTGTCCGACTATGCTGTCTATTCCGGCCTTTTTTGCGCCCTCCAAGAGCCTCTGCGTGATTATTCCGTCAAGAATCAAATATTTGATCCCGGACTGGCCGGACAGCTTGCTTACAAGCTCGCTGATTGGAACCCTGAATATCTCCTTTTGTTCCTCGTCTAGCGCCATTGCGTCTAGCGTCTCGTTGAGATCCGGGAACAGCTTTGTGACAAGCTCGGCAATCGGCTTGTCGTCCTGGTTTTGCAGCGTTGCGGATTCGGATTCCTTTTTTATCTCGTCGGCAACCGGTCCGAGGATTTCGGAGATTCTCTGCGGGGTCATCTCTTCTACCTCGACGGTCGGATCCGCGCGCAGCTCATAGTCGATGTTTACCATTGATTTTAATTCCTTGAGAATGAATCCTCCGGCCCTGTCGCCGTCCAAAAACGCAACCACGCAGTCCTTTGTGCGGCACAGCTCCTTTATCGACTCGTCAATCCTTGCGCCCTCGATTGCAACTGCATTGTCGTATCCTGCCCTCAGCAGGTTTATGATGTCGGCCCTTCCCTCCACCAGGATTATCCACGGCGAGTCGTACAGGCCTGAGCTGCACGGCAGCTTTGACTTGCCGTACGTCTGGAGTCTTCCCGTGTTGCCCTCGTGGACGTCCTTTAGCATCGTGTCGCCCTCGCTGACAGTCTTTGTCGCCCATTTCTGCTTGATCTCTTTTGCGCGCCTTACAATGTCGTCTTTTTTTGCCGCACGCACGTCATCGATGCCGTCAAGATGAAACTTGCAGTCAAACGGGCCCACCTTGTCTATGCTCTCGATGGCAGCCGCAATCAGCGCGCACGTGTCGATATCGGTGCTCATCGGAATCAGCGCGTCGCCGCCGGTGGTGCTGGCAGTCGATTTTGCATTTACGGCAATCCTGCCCACCTTGGATACCCTCTGGAGCTCGTTTAGATTCATCTCTGGGCCCAAGAGTCCCTCAGTCTGCCCAAAGATTGCGCCGATTATATCTGCGCGTTCAACAAGCCCATCAACTTCGTAGGAAAGTTTAACGTGATATTTGACAATTCCTGATTGTGGCAATATTCTATCATCTCCTTGACTAACATGGGTTTACTGGTAATCTTTAGCTATATTTGCTTATCGACTTGCCGCGTGCCGGAATGTCCGGTCACAGGCGTATTTCAGGCACGGGAGGGCCAAAACCGCCTGTTTTGCCCAAAAAGCCGTGCATAGGCCTCCCCTGAATCGGGGGTCTAAAAATATGGATTGTTACTCTGTGCTAAACGAGCTGCCGCAAGAGCACGACTTTGTAACGTTGGGATTGTTGATCTTGAATCCAGAACCCATCAGGCTCTCGATATAGTCAACATTGGCACCCTTTAGGTGATCCTGGCTATAGCTGTCAACTAGCAGTTTTACGCCGCTCTCCTCGATGACAGTGTCGTCCTCCTCTGCTGCCTTTTCAAATCCCATGCCGTATGAGAGCCCGGAACATCCGCCGCCCTGCACATAGACCCTGAGAAATTGTGGCTTTTCTGCCTCTTCGGCCATAAACTCTTTGATTTTTTCGGCCGCCTTTGGCGTGATACTCACCATTTTTTCTGTCTGTTCTGTTGCCATGATTAAAAACGAACAGTTCAAATTATAATAAGCTTACTAGTGCGGCCGGCCTAGCCGTGCCCTGCG
Organism: Cenarchaeum sp.; assembly: GCA_965212015.1. Classification (GTDB taxonomy): domain Archaea; phylum Thermoproteota; class Nitrososphaeria; order Nitrososphaerales; family Nitrosopumilaceae; genus Cenarchaeum. Next base: position 730,600 of record OZ243037.1, on the reverse strand, counting down.
CTGCAACGTAGGGCTATTTTTTTGACTTGTTTACAAAATCCGTCATTCTCTGCTGGCGATCCCCGTGCGTAAAACAGTTTCTCCAAGCCAGCAGCTCGATGCCCAGTCCGGTGTCAAGATCGGCGTTCCGGCCCTTGTTGATTGATATTTTTGACATTTGCACGCCCATCGCAGAGTTTGCGGCGATCTGCTGTGCCATCTTTGCTGCCTCCTCCATCAGCGAGCCGAGCGGGAAAACGTGGTTGACCAGGCCGATCTCCCTGGCTTCGTCTGCGCGGATTATCCTTCCGGTGTAAACGAGCTCCTTGGCCTTTGCAATTCCGACAATCCTCATCAGCCGCTGCGTGCCGCCCCATCCGGGTGGAATGCCGATTGTGACTTCGGGCTGCCCCATCTTTGCGGTGTCTGCTGCCAGCCTGATGTCGCAGGACATTGCCACTTCGCATCCGCCGCCTAGCGCAAAGCCGTTTATCGCGGCAATCGTCGGCTGCCTTACCAGCTCGATGGTGGCAGTGACAAGCTGGCCGAGCTTTGCATACTCGACTGACTCGTCCGGTGAGATCTTTGACATGTATTCAATGTCTGCCCCGGCAGAAAACGCCTTTTCGCCCTCGCCCGTAAGTATGATTGCCTGAACGTCGTCCTTTTTCCCCAAATCCTCGAACGTCTTTACAAGCTGGTGTGCCACGTCTATGTTCATTGCGTTTAGCTTGTCGGGCCTGTTGATGCGCACGGTGCATATTCCCTCGGTAACTGACGTGGTGACAAGCGACATTGCTAGACACTGAAAAATCCCGACTTAAAGATGTAACGGGACTTGTTAGGCTTTTCCCCACTGTGCAAGCGCAGACGCTGCGGCAACCCAGTCCCGAAGATCGTCATACACCGGAACGCCCTTGGCCTCGATGAGCCGCGAGATTCTCTGCGTATACGGCCCCCCGTTGCCGCCAACCAAAAGCGGTTTTTTGCGCTTTTTTGCAAACGCACTCAAATGCGCAATGATTGCGTCCTCCTCCAGCGGATCGTCCTGGAATACAAACCACGGCATTACGATATCCACGTTGGGATCATCCATGAACGCCTGAATCGTGAACCTATAGTCGTCTGCATTCGCGCCGCCGGTAACGTCTGCCGGATTGCCCTTTCCTATCACATAGGTCTTTGGAAAGTGGCTTGTCATCCTGGTTCTGGTCTGTGCTGTGACCTTTGCCAGCGACAGTCCGAGCCTCTCAAAGTGGTCTATGCCGCCGATCATCGGCCCTGCGCCGTTGCTACACAGGGCGCACCTGTTGCCCTTGGCCTTGGGCTGCCATGCAAGCGCCTTGCTTACGGCGGCAAGCTCCTGATAGCTGTCCACTGAGATTATCCCGGCCTGCCTGAATGCGCCCATGATTATCGCATTTGAGCCGCCCAGCGAGCCGGTGTGCGAGGCTGCCTGCTTTGCGCCTGCCACAGAGCGCCCGCTCTTCCACACTATGATGGGCTTTTTTCTTTCCTTCATCACCCTTTTGGCAGTATTGATGAACTTTCGCCCGTCGCCAAAGCCCTCCACGTACAGTGCAATCACCCTTGTCTGCGGGTCGTTTGCAAGGTACCATATCATGTCGGCCTCGTCTACGTCAGAGCGGTTGCCATAGCTTACCATCTTTGATAGTCCAAACGAGTCGGCCGTCTCTAGAAAGCTTATTCCCATCGTGCCGCTCTGGGAGAGAAACGCGACCGGCCCGAGCTTTGCGCGGACCATCTTGTCCCGGCCCTGAAACGCACAGTCCAGCCTGTTTGCCGCGTTGAACATTCCGATGCAGTTGGGCCCGATAATCCTGATTTTATGCACTGCTGAAAGCCTCTTTATTTCCGCCTCGTATGCTGCGCGCTCGCCCCCAAGCTCCTTGCCGCCGCCGGAGATGATCACCACGCTGTGGATGCCTTTTTTTGCGCACTCTTTGAGCACCTGCGGTGTCACCGACAGATCGACGCACACCACCACCAGATCCACCTTGCCGGGAACTGCGGCAATCGAGGGGTGGCACTTTAGCCCCAGTATGCTTTTTTGTTTCGGGTTTATCGGATACACCTTTCCCTTATAGTCCTGCTTTCCAAGTGCGTCGAGCACAGAGTGGCCAATCTTGCCTGGCGTGGCAGACGCGCCGACTAGTGCTACTGATTTTGGCGTAAAGAATTTTTCCATGTGTGAAATGTCCGGCCTGGCCCTGGATATTGCGTCCTTTTTTATCTCCTTTCTCAGTATGATTTTTGCATCTACTACGGCGTAGGTCTTTGGGTACACGATGACGGGGTTAAAGTCAATGCTGTCAAAATGGCTTGCGTGATCCACTCCGAGCTTGCCAATCTGCACAAGCGCCTTTGCCACCATGCCAAGATCAATGGGCTTGCTTCCGCGGAACCCGCGGAACATCTTTGAGGCCTTTAGCTCGTTTAGCATGGACTTTGCATCGCCCGCAGTTATCGGCAGCATCCTAAAGGCCACGTCGCGCATTATCTCAGTCAGAATCCCCCCCATTCCGACCATCATTACGGGCCCGAACTGCGGATCGTTTTGCAGTCCTACTATGAGCTCGACGGCGTCGTCCTTTGGGACCATTTTTTCTAGCAAAATTCCCTTAATGTCGACCCCCTTTTTCCCTGAGAGCCGGCCGTGCATGTCGTTGAATGTTTTTTTGACATCGCCCACGTTAGTCAGCCCCACCTTGACTCCGCCCACGTCAGTCTTGTGGAGTATCTGCGGCGATACTATCTTCATTACCAGCGGAAATCCGAGCTTTTTTGCCTGTATTGCGGCATCGTTTGCGGACCGGACCAGGGCGTATCCGGGAACCTTGATGCCGTATGATTTTAGAATTTTTTTTGCCGCCTCCTCCGTAATGACCCCGTGGTCAGTACCAATCGTATCCTCGAACACCTGTGTGGCAAAAGTCATGGACAGATCAATCAGGCCAAAATTCAATATATTAACTTTGGTCTGAAACTGCCCGGAAACACCCGCCGCAATTTCGGACGGCTGCATTTCGAATCGGCCTGCCGGCAGGGATGGGTGCCCTGCGGGACTGCCGCCGTCCGGCGTTTTTCCTGCGGCAACACTGCGGCCTGATTTTCATGACAATGGTTTATTAATCAGATTCCAAGGTTGGCAGTCATGGCACTCGGGGCGTCGCTGATACTTGCAGGCATATCAGTCGGGCTTTTGGCATTGTATGGTGCGGATGTGGCAGCAGATCAGGCGGGGGCAAAGTTCCTTCCATTTGACAGCATGGTGCGCGGAATCGGACTCGGCATGCCGTCAGTCATACTGCCGTTTATCGCGTTTTTCATTTCCAGAAAGGAGCCGTCTGCGGCGCTGGGCGTCCTCATTGCCGTGGCCGGAATCCTGATAATAATCGGCGGCATAGCCATAGTGGCGGTATCTGACTCGACACCCGGTGAGGACCGCAGGAACTATACGTACGAGGTTGCATTCTCGCTTGCAATCGGCGCAGTCATTACGGCGCTGGGGGCAATAAAGATAAAAAAATTACAGAGGTGACCCGTGCCGACCTGTGCAAAATGCGGCCAGCATGCAGACAAGATGCGCGACTGCGAGCATACGGATGATCAGCAGTACTGTACAGAGTGCTATACCGAGCTGCACTATTATCTGACGGAGCGGGCCGACAGTTGAGCTATATGGAATCGTTCGTACAGTGGGTCACGGAGCTGATAGGCGAGCACCTGTTTGCCGGCGTGTTTTTTGCCGCGCTAATAGAGACGGTCTTTCCCCCGATACCGACGCTGGCGGTGTTTCCCGTGGCGGGATACGTGGCGTTTCAGAACGGCTTTGACATTACCGCAGTCATCGCCCTGGGCATAATCGGGGGGGCCGGCGCCACCATTGGCTCCACTGCAATATACCTTGCCGCGTGGAAGCTTGGGCGGGTGTTTTTGCTGCGCTACATGAGATACGCCAAAATAAGCGACAAAAACATGCGACGTGCAGAAGGGTGGTTTGAGAGACACGGCGACAAGGCGGTGCTGTTCGGGAGGATGGTTCCGGTGCTAAGGGAGATCATCTCCATACCGGCGGGAATACTGCAGATGAGGCCCTTGAAATTCCTCGCATACACGTTTCTGGGCTCGTGCATATGGAGTACGGGGACGATTCTGGCCGGATACTATGGGATAGCCCTGTTTGAGGGCATCTAGCCGTGCCCGTCCGGGGCGGCAGCACGGCGGCCCGGCCGCATTTAGAAAAGTTTGAATGCAGAACAGGTAAAGGACATGCCATGCAGGCAGTCATTCTGGCGGGGGGCAGGGGAAAGCGGCTCAGGCCGGTAACGGACTATGTGCCAAAGCCGCTGATCCCCATCAGAAACGTACCCATAATAGAGTGGCAGATAAGGCACCTGAAAAGACTCGGCGTCAGGGACGTCATCATCTGCGCCGGATACCGGGCAGGCCAGATAATAGACGCACTGGACTCGAAATTTCCCGACGTAAAAATCACGTTTTCAATAGAAAAGACGCCGCTTGGAACCGGGGGCGCAATCAAAAAGATATCGGGCCAGATAAAAGACGAGACGTTTTTTGCGATAAACGGCGACATAATAACTGACATTGACATAAGAAAGATGAGGGACACGGCAGATTCCATTGCGTATATCCCCATGAGGACGAAATACGGCACGGTACTGCCAGACGGGGACAGGATTTCCGATTTTTTGGAAAAAAAGGAGCTGCCGGGGGCCTTTATGAACGCCGGAATTTACCACCTCTCAAAAAGAATGCTAAGGGACGTCCCGAAAAAGGGCGATCTCGAAAAGACCGTATTTCCCAGATATGCAAAAGACAACAGGCTGTACGGAGTCAGGTTTGCAGGTGCGCTGTGGCACTCGATCGACTCCTACAAGGACATCGAGGAGTGCAGCGCCGGCATGCAGGGGATCATAAAATAAGCTATGCCCCGGTCTGGTGCAGCGTGACCATCATGTATGCCACCTCCTCTACAAACGGGTCGTCCCGATCCACGGCCTGCGCGTATTTTGTCGCATTAATCCAAAACGACGGCACTGCGGACTCGTCTTCTATCACGGCCTCAGTGGACATGGCGTGAATTCGGGGGATTATCTCATAATGTATGACCTCAATGAAAATTCACACATTGCTAAAACAGTTTGCCCGTGCATTCATCGGCTTTTGGCGAGGGGCAGTCGCATGTCTTGTGCTCGGCCAAATTCCGGCGGCAGAAAAAAGGCCCGGAACCGTCTCTTCTGCAGGCGGCGGCGAGCCAAGTGCCCAAGGCCGGCGTGCCGCATTTGGGGCAAGCGACTCTGCCGGCCATGATGGGTGATTTGTGATTTTTGATACGGTGCGTCTCGGGCGCCCCGTGTGGCAGGACATGCCGGCATGCCCACTAGCGATTTGGGGCGAATTTTGGCGTAGGCCGGTCTGCATTATGTTTCTGATCGCATATCTGCCCAATATCGCATGCATGGCCATATTGGTTTGACTCTCTTAAAATTTAACATAATCCTTTTATAATATAAGCGTCTCAATTAAACAAATTGGCGTTTTTGTTTAATAGGTGGTCTGTTGGTTAAAGAACGCTATAATGCGCGTGACTGGGATCGGAATCGATTCACAAAACCCAATGGCATCTTTGAGAGCAACCGGGAGAAGCAGTTAACATTCGTACCTGTAAAATTGCCGCCTATACTCTATTATGATGATGAGACAGTCATGCTGCTAGCACAGGCTGAAAGCAAGGTGGGTGAATTGAGGGGAAGGGGAGGCGAGCTTGCAAACCCCGATATTCTGATTAGGGCATACCTGAAAAATGAGGCCGTTTTAAGCTCAAAGATCGAGGGGACGCTGGCCTCCCTTGAGGATTTAAACAGACAGGAAGCCATTGGAAATATTGGGAGAAGGGACGCAGATAATTTGAGACTAGTCGAGGTTTTGAACCACGTTGATGCGTTATCTGACTCGTTGAAAAAGATAGAGCAGGGAGCACACAAAATCAGCCTTGATCTGTTGCGACACGCGCATGAAAAACTCTTGGCTGGGGTAAGGGGCCAGGACAAATCCCCTGGCAAATTTCGTGATCGGCAAAACTGGATTGTCAAAACAAGAGGTACCGTATCGGAGATCATTTACACGCCGCCGTCCCTCGAAAGAATGCACGAATTACTGAGAGATCTAGAAGCTTTTCTCCAAGCAGATCACACTGCAATGTCTGCGTTAATCCAATGTGCAGTCATCCATTACCAGTTTGAGGCAATACATCCATTTTTGGATGGAAATGGAAGGATTGGGAGGCTGCTTTTGCCACTGATACTTTATGAAAAGGGTGTGTTGCCGCAACCATTGTTATACATGAGTGCATATTTTGACAAACACAGGGAGGAATATTATAACGGACTGCTAGAAGTAAGCCAGAAACGCAAATGGCGCGAATGGATAAAATTCTTTCTTCGGGCTTTTATAACACAATCCGACGAGGCGATAAAAAACATACAAAAACTATCGGATTTACAAAAAAAATATACGGAGACACTAAAAGGCATAAACACCAGTAGTAATGTGGTGTTTTTGATGGAACATTTGTTTGGGAATCCATACATAACCGTGCCAAAAGCCGCAACGTTCCTTAATGTCACATATCCGACTGCAAAAAACGCGATAAAGTCGCTAGTCAATGCGGGAATACTAACGCAGACAGACATTGTACATACAAGCAAGGTCTTTCTTGCCGAAGAGATTGAGGCAAGCCTGACTGTGGACTAGGCATGCCGCATCGCCGGCGCCTGCATGCGGCAGGCCCGGCCGTATTGCCGCGCATAACCCCCTGCCGGCCTTGGCCGCATTCTCTCTGGGGCAATCCCGCACGCATCTGGCATTGCCCGCCCAACTGGGATCGGCAGAGCCCGGAGCGGTGCCGGCGAGAGAAAAAATTCGAGACTAACAGTTAAACTAGAATGGCCGCACCCATAGAGCCATGAGGCTATCGTACAGCTTGGGCTCGCTTCTCTCCATAGGACAGGTGCTGGAATGCGCCGACATGCTTCGAAAAAAGAATCCCGACACGGTATGGGTTCCAGAGACGTGGGGGATGGAGTGCTTTTCGATGCTTGGCGCGATATCGCAGAGGGTAGGCTCCAAAATCGGCTCGTCTGTCATCAATGTCTATTCGCGGAGTCCCGCACTCATCGGAATGGGGGCAGTAACAGTCGATACCGTCTCGCAGGGCAGGCTGGTTCTGGGACTGGGCACAAGCAGCCCTGCAATCACGGAGAACCTGCACGGGGTGGGCTTTCAGAGGCCGCTTGAGAGGATGCGCGAATACGTCGAGGTGATAAGAAAGGTGACCTCGGGCGGCAGGATTGATCACAGCGGGGAGTTTTTCAACCTCAGGGGATTTTCGCTGCTCACAAGGCCGTTCCGGGACAGGATTCCGATATACATGGCCGCAGTAAACGAAAGGATGATCGGGCTGGCATCGGAGATAGCAGACGGGATAATATTCTATCTCAGGCCCGTCGACGAGCTGAAAAAAACGGCGGCAAGAATGCGCGCAAAAAACATGGACACCACGTGCCAGATAATCACCGCAATGTCGCACGACGGGGAAAAGGCGACGGCGCGCGCAAAGGAGACGATCGCCTTTTACGTGTCAGTCGGCAAGATATACAGGGATTTTCTCGCACAAAACGGATTCAAAAGGGAGACTGAGCTCATCTATGACGAGTTTGCAAAGTCAAAGGCCAGTGACGCCGGGCTGGTTTCCGATTCCATGGCAGACGCCCTTGCAATACACGGCACGCCCGACGAGTGCCTGGCGGGGCTAAAAAAATTCACGGAAACGGGAATAGATCTTCCAATCATACAGTTCAACCCTGTGGGCGACACCGTCGAGTCCTTCAGGCTGATGACGTCGGTCTTTTCAGGTGATCGGAATTGAACAGGGTGGCAGTTGCCGGCTTTGGCGGCACGAAATTCTCCCGTGAGGACCAGACAATAGGACAAAAGCTTTTGGAATCCGTAAGGGACTTGTTTGAGAATACAAGGAACCTGTCCCAAAAGGACGTCGGCGGCGTGCTAGTCTCCACCAACGACAATACAAAGTACCTGGCGGCGATTCTCTCAGAGATGGCGGGAATCTCACCGGCAATATCCCATACGGTGGAGAGCATGTGCAACTCTGGCACGAATGCCATAGTCTCCGGCGCGTCATACATAGCGTCCGGCCTTGCAGACACGGTGCTAGTCGCAGGCGCAGACAGGTTTGACGGCCCCGGCCACGTGCTGGAATGGGACGAATCAAGAGGCGAGTTCCGGCACCCGGTCTTTTGGGCGTCCATCTTTACGAAATCCTACAAGCGCAGGTTCGGGGCCACAAGCGAGGATCTGGCGTGCGTGCCTGCCAAAAACCACCGCAATGCAAGGCACAACCCGCACGCATACTCGGAGATGGCGCCCACGATAGGAGACGTTCTCGGCTCCCGCAAGCTTACAGATGATCTAAGCCTTTACGACTGCTCAAGGCCTTGCACCGGATCCTCTGCGGTACTGCTTGCTTCTGAGGCTGCGGCACCCGGATTTACCGATTCGCCGGTATGGATTACGGGAATAGGCCAAAAGACCACGTCTGCGGGGTTTGCAAAAAGCGGGGATCTTGCAAGGATGGAATCCACAGTCGAGGCCAAAAACGTCGCCCTTGAAATGTCGAAAAAAACCCCGGCAGACATTGACGTAGTAGAGCTGCACGATGCCTTTAGCGTCTGCGAGCCGCTGGCGCTGGAGGATCTGGGGTTTGCGCAAAAGGGAAAAGGCGCGGCATTCTCGAGGAATCTCTATGAAACACAAGAGAACTTTGTAAACCCGAGGGGGGGCCTTATCGGCTCTGGCCATCCGCTGGGCGCCACCGGCATAGCCCAGACAGCCGAGATAGCAGCTCAGCTGCAAAACGGGGCGCAAAAAAGGCAGGTGCGAAACGCCAGTACGGGCATGGTGCACAACATGTCTGCTGCCGCAACGTCCTCCACCGTGCTGGTCTTGGAATCATGAAACCAGATGGCGTACCGGAGATAAGCGTCTGCCTGAGATGCGGCGCCGGCACCTGGCCGCCCAACGAGATCTGCAGCAGGTGCTTTGGCCCCACGGGCAGGCAGAGTCTCGCAAAAACGGGAAAAATAATCGAGTTCTCTAGAAAGAATGGCGTATATTTCTGCCTGGCAGAGTTTGGCCCGGCGGTACGAATAATGGGCTCGCTTTTGACGCCGGCGCCCAAGATAGGCCAGCAGGTAAGGCTGTTGCAAGGCGGCGCGCCTGGCCGCTATCGTTTTGAGCTAGTACGGGGTCCGATCGACGACTAGCTGCGCGCGAGTCAAGAGTTTTTGGGATATTATGTAATTACCACACTGTTTTACATGACGGATGACAACAATGCCCATGCATCAGCGTCCAAAAACACTCACACTCCAAAAGCACAAGGACAACCAAAAGATCTCCCGGATACGGCGGCAGCGCGGATACCACTGGGAGGACACAATCGTAAAACGCTTTAATGCGGCCAGCGGCTGGAATGCGTTCCGGCTGGGCTCGCCTAGTGTGGCGCTGCCAGACATACTGGCAGTCAGCACAAGGGACAATTCGCTGTTTGTCATAGAGGCCAAATCAGGCACCGCCGTGACGCTGCACGTCCCCTCCGATCAGATAGAGCGCTGCCTCAGATGGACGGACACCTTTGAGCTGTACCGGTTCCGCACCATAATCCTGGCATTCAAGTTCCTCTCGAAAAAGCGAATCGGCACGGGCGTGTACAGGAGCAGGCAGCTAAGGGAATTCTTCAAGGTGTGGGATCCCCGGCGCCAGCTCAGCGACTGCATCTGCACCTACGAGGGCAAGACATACGCATACGACGGGGGCAGAGGGCAGCAGATCGGCCTTGCGGATCACAAAATGCCCTTCGAATCGCGCCACCGCCTGCCCTAGATCCACATCATTTTTTAGTGCTAGGGTACAACCATACCGCATGGATGACAGAAAAAAAGGCCGGGACAAGGATCCGGCATACGATCCGCCGGTCGGGCAGCAGCACGGGGACGGGCCCGCAGAAAAAGAGCAGGACCGTGCAAAGCCGGTGATTGATGATGCGATAAAATCACTGCTAGAGCCAAGGGAGGCCAGGTCTGATTATTCTGACAAAAAGTACGTCCTTGACGAATTCATAGACGAGAGGATGATAATCAGCAGGGATGCGTTTGGCAGAAAAGAGATGAAGATCAAGGTGCTGGAGGTGTCCGACGAAAAGGCCCCCACTGTGTGGAAGCTTGGCAACCGGGCCAAGATAAACAAGATACTAGTCACCATAAAGCACCTGGAATCCCAGCAGATCGAGGAGGGAGAGTTTGACATACAGGCGATCGAAAAAGAGCTTGCAGAAAAGAGACACTATACGTCCACCAACAGGTGGGTGCCGGCAGATGACATCAAAAACGGGTACGTGGCAAGCTCCCGCCATACGTCGCTTATCAGCGACGCCATAGCGCTGGACTACATAGTCTTTTGAAAACATGTAAGAAGGGTTTTAAGGACTAGGATTCAAAAACATGCACACATGATTACAAAGCAGATAGAGGTCAACGGCAAAAAATTCAGGATAACGCTGACTGACCAAGTGATAATACACGTAAACAACCTCAAAAGCCTGTATGCTGTGGCATACGAGGATCCTGAGGGCTTTGAGCAGGTAAGCTCCGAGATATCCTCGGCCATACGCGAGATATCCACGGCCGTAGAGCCGGAGGCCACAGACGGCGACCTAGACGGGCTCATCCAGGAGATCATCAGGGTCGTGGACAGCAAGGCAGCCGAGATGGAGCAAGAGCTCTCAAACCACGCCGAATCCTCAAGAAAGACAAAGAGATCAAGATCCAAAAAATGACGAATTTTGAGCAAAAAACCGCAAAAAATTAGGCCGATAGTTATAAGCTACAGGGCGGCAATCAAACACATGTCAAGCTGTGAATGCGGAATATGCGGGCACTTTTCAGAAAAGGAGTGCGTCAGCAAAGAGTGCGCCTGCTGCATAAACTTTCACACACGGTCCGGCTCCAAGGCAAAGGCGCAGCACGGCTGACGCAGACCGTTCATGCATAGCAGCTGCATTTTTTTGCCGCATGCCTTGCGCATCCAATCAGGCGGTGATCCCCGCACCCGCACAATACGCACCGTTTTGCGGCCATGCTAGCCGTCCAGCTTCTCCATTGTGCGGCAGATGTGCTCGATGAGCTTTCTGTCTGCAAACGAGTCGAGTATCTTGAGCCTGATGTTTTTGATCCTGTGCGAGTCGCCTGAGTACAGGCCGGACATTGTGTCAATCTCTTTGTCAAAGTAATAGTTTTCAGTATAATACCTGCACCGCCTTGCCAGATCAAGGTACACGTCGCCTGTCTTCTCGGAGCTTTCTATGCGCCTGGCCAGCGAGCTTAGCAGTGCGCTGGCCTTGAGCCACTCCCTTCTTAGCACATCCAAGCTCCCCGGCTCATCCTCGAGTCCCTCAAAGACGTCGTACGAGGATTTGATCTGCGCCAGAACGCCGTGGACATACCGGCCAAACGTTAGCATCAACCCCAAGGCAGGCTGCGCCTCTTTTAGAGTTTAACTGAATCGCCCCGGGTTTCCTTGTAACTTAATATTACATGTTTGCCGCCATGCTAGCTATGCAGGAATCATACCTCCGGTGCATCGACTCGCGCTGCGGCCTAGAGTATCCGGTAAACAGCACGCGCATAGAGTGCGAACGCGGACACCTGCTTGACGTAAGGTACAAAGACGCGCCGCAGCCTGGCCTCAAGGAGACGTTTCTTGCGCGGAGGGACTCTAGGGGAAGCATATTCAACGAGAGCGGCGTGTGGAGGTTCAGGGAGCTGATCAACTTTTGCGGGATTGCGCCTGACGAGCTGCAAGAGTGCTCCAGACACCTAGTGTCGCTAGACGGCGCAGAGGGAAGGCAGTCAAAGCCGTACCACATGACCAAGGCATCCGAGTTTGTCGGATTCCCGCAGGAGGGCCTGTGGCTGCAGCCGGAGGGCTACAATCCAAGCGGCTCCTTTAAGGACAACGGGATGGCCACCGCAGTCACGCACGCAAAGATGGTGTCTGCAAAAAAGATCGTCTGCGCGTCAACTGGAAACACGTCGGCCTCTGCAGGCATGTTTGCGGCAAACGAGGGGATTGACTGCGACGTGTACATTCCCGCAGGACAGATTGCCCCCGGAAAGCTCAGCCAGGCGTACCAGTTCGGAACCCAGATAATCGAAGTCGACGGGAATTTTGATGACGCCTTAAAACAGTCGCTGGATGACGCAAAAAAGCGCGGGGGTTATACGGTAAACTCTATCAACCCGTTTAGGATAGAGGGGCAAAAGACGATCCCGATCAGGGCCCTGGAATACCTGAAATGGGAGGCGCCGGACTGGATTGTATATCCCGGCGGCGCGCTTGGAAACACGTCGAGCTGCGGCAAGGCGCTAATGGAGCTCTACGAGTGGGGGTGGATTAAAAAAATTCCCAGAATCGCAGTGGTAAACGCGAGTGGGGCAAGCACGTTTTCGGACCTGTACAACGGAGGGTTCGAAGGCGAGGAGCTGCGATGGAACAAGGGCAGGCCAAACGGGGAGCTGATCGCCAGGTATTACGCAAGTCTTGACGCAAGCGGCTCCAGACCGAAGACTATGGCCACTGCAATACAGATTGGAAGGCCGGCAAACATACTCAAGGGACTCCGCGCACTCGAATACTCTGACGGGGTGGCCACCACCGTTTCAGACGCCGAGATGCTAGACGGAATGGCAGTAGTCGGCCTCAACGGGTTTGACTGCGAGATGGCCTCCGGCGCCGCACTGGCCGGAATAAAAAAACTCGCCTCCGAGGAGATAATAAAAAGGGACGACACCGTCGTTGGCATCCTGACTGGCAGGCAAAAGGATCCCATGCTTTCTGTGGACTATCACAACAATCCTGACAACAGGTTTGCAAATCCGCCAAAAAGATAGGGCCGCAAAACAGCTAGTCGATGATCGAGCTGACGTCGGTTCCGCTCTTTATCATCTTTACCTCGTGGCGGGCTATCTTGTTTCTGAGCGCGCCCTTTAGCACGTCCACCTCGTTGCGGAGCACGGCAATCTCGTCTTCTAGCTTGGCCACCCGCTCGTATATGGTCTCTGCCTCGTCGCTCATGACGATACGTGCAGAATTTTCCTTAAAAAGTTATGGTTGCACGGCAGAACGCCCAAAAACCGCCGCCTGCCGGCGCAATGCCGCCTGTCGGCGCAGTCAGGCGCGTCTTTTGGCGCAGGAATTTCTGCTGCCCTGTGTCAGATATATATTCGAACGGGGTCACACCTAGCAACGTGTTAGAGCAGCTAGTCGGAAAATTGCGCTCCTTTGAGAGGATACAGGCAGGCGAGGAGCTTTCATTTGATGACGGAATGGAGCTGATAAACCATGACAATGTGCACGTGCTAGGCGCGCTTGCCGACATGATCAGAAAAAGGCGCGCAGGACAGACAGTCACGTTTGCCGCATCATACTACATGAACTATACCAACGTGTGCGCGGCCAGCTGCCAAATGTGCGCGTTTTACCGCAAGGGCGGCGAGGACGACGCATACACGCTCACGCCAGAGCAGATAGAGCTCAGGGCGGCGCAGGCAAAAAAAATGGGATCGACTGAGGTGCACATAGTCGGCGGGTTTCACCCGGACCTGCCGCTGGAATACTATGAGGACATGATGCGGGCAATCAAAAAGAACCACCCGGAACTCAACATAAAGGCATTTACCGCCGCCGAGATATTCTTTTTGTCCCGGCTTACAAAGACGCCGGTCAGGGAGATTCTCTGCAGGCTAAAGGACGCCGGACTGGACTCAATGCCCGGCGGCGGCGCCGAGCTGTTCCATCCCGACGTGCGCAAGGACATAGTACGCGGCAAGTGCACGGGACAGGAATGGCTGGACACCATCGGGCAGGCCCACAGCCTCGGGATCAAAAGCAACGCCACAATGCTGTACGGGCACATTGAAAAGCCCGAGCACATAATAGACCACCTGATCAAAATCAGGGAGCTGCAAAAAAAGACCGGCGGCTTTATCACGTTTATCCCGCTAAAGTTCAGCCTTGATAACACAGAGCTGGAGCAAAAGAACCTCGTCACGCACGAATGCTCCTCGATATACGATCTCAAGGTAACGGCGCTTTCGCGCATCATGCTGGCAGGCGTGCTAGACAACATCTCGGTATACTGGGTGGCATACGGCAAAAAGCTGGCGCAGGTGGCGCTCTCCAACGGCGGAAACGATCTTGTCGGGACTGCGTTCTCTGAGGAGATTTACCGCGCGGCAGGCAAGCCCACCAACTCTTCGCTAGTCGAGCTTGCAAACATGGTAAGGGAGATCAAGCGCACTCCGGCGCAGAGAAACACGCATTTTGAGATCATCCGCAGGTTCTAGCGCTAGCCGGCGGCGGCAGGTTCGCGGGGATCGCCGGGCTGTTTTTCCTCCTTTTTGGGCGCGCCGCCCCTCCGCCTTGCCCCAAAGCTGATCAGTACCAGCATAAAGCCGACGGCAGTCAGGATTCCTGCCAGCGTGCCAAAGTCCTGGTTTTCCTGCTGCTCCAGAATCAGCCGCAGCGCCTCGTCTTCTGTCATACCGGGCGTCCCCACCGGCGATATCGCATTGAGGTAAAGCGACACCAGTATGCCTGTTGCAAGCATTGCAGATCCACCGGCAAGCATTTTCCTGTTAAAAAGAATCAATGCGTGAAATACACTGCGGTGCTATTTAGAGTGTGTCGAGTCGCCCCAGACGAGGCCCCCGCCGCCTCCAGATATGATTAAAAGCGCCCCCATTCCCAGTCACCATGTTGTCAAAGATAGTGCTAGATACCAGCATAATAATAAACGGCGAGATTGCCCGGCTTGTAAAATCAGGCTCCCTTGACGGATGCGAGATAATAATACCAGAGGCGGTAATAGACGAGCTTCGAGCTCAGGCGTCCCAAAAACAGGAATACGGCATCATCGGCCTCGAGGAGATCAGGAGGATAAAGGACGACTCGGCGGCGCACTCTATAAGAATGGTCTTCAAGGGGGCAAGGCCGACTGCCGAGGACGTAAGGCTCGCCCCGCGCGGAAGGATTGACGCAATGATTAAGGACGTGGCAAAGCAGGACGATGCGGCGCTTTACACGTCTGACAGGGTCCAGTCGATGGTGGCAGAGGCAGAGGGGATACCGACAAGGCTTGTCGTGCAGAACCGCGAGCAAAAGGAGCTGGAATTTCTAAGGTTTTTTGATCGGGACACGATGAGCGTCCACCTAAAGGAGGGAATGACGCCGGTGGCAAAAAGGGGCGCGCCGGGGGCCTTTGAGCTATCCGAAGTAGAAAAGACCGCGCTTTCGCGCGACTATCTCCGGCACATAGCCGCGCAGATTGTCGAGGCCGCAAAGACAAGGGATGCCGGCCCAGAGATAGCCCGGCCCGGGGCGCTAGTCATCCAGTACTGCGATTACAGGATAGCAATCACGCAGCCGCCCTTCTCTGAGGGATACGAGATTACCATAGTGCATCCGACGGCAAGGATGTCGCTAGACGACTATACCATATCGGAAAAACTCATGGCAAGACTGGAGCAAAAGGCAGAGGGGATACTGATATCGGGTGCCCCGGGCTCCGGCAAGAGCACGCTTGCATCCGGGCTGGCCAACTTTTACAACGGCATGGGCAAGATAGTAAAGACCTTCGAGTCGCCGCGCGACTTGCAGGTGGATCCGGGAATCACCCAGTATACAAAGCTGGACGGGAGCTTTGAGAACACGGCAGACGTGCTGCTGCTGGTCCGGCCGGATTACACCATATTTGACGAGGTGCGCAGAAGGGAGGACTTTGGGGTCTTTGCCGACCTCCGGCTCTCCGGCGTCGGCATGATAGGCGTGGTGCACGCCAACTCGCCAGTAGACGCAGTCCAGCGGTTCATAGGAAAGATAGAGATGGGAATGATTCCCAGCGTGCTTGATACTGTCGTATTCGTAAGGGACGGCAGGATAGACAAGGTGTACGGGCTGGAGCTCAAAGTAAAGGTTCCCTCCGGCATGGCAGAGCAGGACCTTGCGAGGCCGGTAATCGAGATACGCAGCTTTGATGACGGCAAGCTAGAGTATGAGATCTATACGTTCGGCGAGGAGAATGTAATCATTCCAGTCACCCAGGAGGCAAAGACGGGCGTAGAAAAGCTGGCCGAAGATCACATACGCGACACGTTTCGGCGCTTTGATCCGCACGCCAGGGTGGAGATACTCTCGCAGAACAGCGTCAGGGTCCATGTGGCCAAGCACCACATGGGGGGAATAATAGGCAGGGGCGGCTCCAACATTGCCGAGCTAGAAAAGTCACTCAACATACACATAGACATAGTGGAGAGCACGGATTCGGCCCCGGAGCAGGATCTAGAGTTCACATTCTCCGAATCAAAGTCGGCGCTGGTACTTACAGTCGACAAACAGTACGCCCGGATGCACGCAGACGTCTTTGCAGGCGGGGATTTTGTCGCCTCCTCGCGGATTGGAAGAAACGGGCAGATAAAGCTGCCAAGGCGCGCCTCTGCTGCAAAAAAGATCTCGAGGCTGGCGCACTCGCAGGACGAGATAAGCATCCGCACTAGGGATTTTTAAAGCCGTCTAGCACATTTGGGTTTGACTTTAGAAACGTGATGAACTTTCGCAGCTGCTTTATCGTCTTGGGATTCAGGTGGTGCTCTATGCCCTCTGCGTCGCGATTGGCCGTCTCGTGGCCCACGCCGAGGATCTCAAAGAACTCTAGCAGGATTCCGTGCTTTTGCCGTATGGCCTGCGCCAGGTTTATTCCCCTGCGCGTCAGCCTTATCCCGCGGTACTTTTCATACTCGAGATACCCGTTTTCGTCCAGGCGCTGCAGCATCTGCGTTACGCTTGATGCGCTGACGTTCATGTACCTCGAGATGTCCAGCGTGGCGGCATACCCCTTTAGCTCTACTAGCTCTGCAATCACCTCCAGATAGTCCTCCACCCTGGAGCTCGACGAGCTCTTTTCGGACTGGTGCGCGGCCTTTATTGATTCCAGGCGGTTTTTGGTCTTTGCCAACACGGTGCCAATGGACGGACCCGTATAATTTCGTGTCTATGCCGGGTTGGTTACCCAAATTTGACCGTAGAGTAATCTATCTTGATCATCGAGTCTTAACTAATTTCTGCCAGATACGAGACATGAGTGATGCCCTAAGAAAGCGCCTAAAGGACATAAAGGCACACTCGGAGTCCGCCAGGCGCCGCGTGGACCTGTACTGTGACATTGCAAGCATGGGCGACAAAAAAATGTCCCAGTCGCTAGGCGCGCTGCAAAAGGCGCCCGCACCGGGCAAAAAGCTCCAGAAAATAGGCTTTATCATGCTGTGGATTCCAGAGCCCACCGGGGTGACGTGCGCAGTAGGCGCCCCCATGATAATCGCAGGAAGGTACATGGACAAAAAATACAACGGATCCACCATTGCAGACGTCGGCCACCAGGTAAAAAGTGCCACCTCTGAGATAAGCGACTTTAGGAACTCGCTGGGATAGCACCGGGCCGGCAGACAGCACGGCGTGCGGCGGGTTTTTTAAAAGGCGGCGCTCAAAAACGGGCATGACCACACGAATGCAGGTTCTGGCCCCGATATCAGCTGCGGCCGTAATAATTGGCATCGTCGGCATACTGACCATACCGGAGGACGCAAAGCTGGACTCTGTGGATTTTCCGCAGGGGACAGTAAAGATAGACGACCACGTGTTAAAAGTCCAGATCGCCGACACCGAGCCGCGCAGGGTGCGCGGCCTGATGTTCCAGGAAACGCTCCCATATGACGAGGCAATGATCTTTGTCTTTGACTCGCCTGGCGTCTATTCGCTGTGGATGCCAAACATGCAGTTTCCGCTTGACATGATGTGGTTCGATGAGCACGGCGGAATGGTGCACATAGAGCGGGACGTGCCGCCCTGCAAGTCGGCCCTAGAGGCTGCCAGCTGCGCCTCGGTCAATCCGGGAACCGAGGCATCGTATATAATCGAGGTCACGGCGGGCTTTGTGGACCGGTTTGGAATAACGCTGGACTCGATACTGGAGATCATCTCCATCTAAAGGCTTAACTAAGATTGCCTGCGCATGTGTGCAGTTGGACCTAAGAATTCTTGCGGCAATCGGCGCAGTCGCCGCCGCGGGAATTGTGTATGCGGTACTGCAAATCCCGGATCCCGCAGGCGACGAACCGGCGTTTCCGCTCGGTGACGGGCTTGGAACTACATACAATGACGTCAATTACAACTCGAGGCAGAGCCTGAATCAAAGCGGCATTACAATGTCCTCCCCGATCAGGCTGGCAGAGCCCGGCGACATTGCGAAATTTTGCAGCCTGTTTGAAGGACAGGAGCAAAGGATAATCCGGTACTGCACGTCGACTGAGCTTTTGGACTCTGACGGCGAGTTTCTTGGGAACATACACGCGTTTGGCAGTCCGGACGAGCCAAGGAGGGTCATGGGCGTAGTCCAGCTCGACTATTCGCTGGGCCAAAAGGCAGACGCAAAGACCGTGTTTTCCGTGCTGACAGAGCACACAGTCTGCATGTGCTGGGATGCAAAAAACAGCGCCGGCCTGTCCATGGACGACTGGGCCGAGTCGTACATACTGTCCCACATAGACTCGGGACTTGCCGCCACTACATCGAACACCGTTGTGCGCGACGGCAAGCACATACAGATGAGGATAATCACAAACGAACAGGGCTACGAATGGCAGATGCTGATAGCCTGATCACCCGAATAAAAAACACCATATACGCTGGGAATCTTTTGGCGGTATGATCGACGGGGTTTGGCTTGTTGCGCTTGGTTTTGCCGCGGGGACTCTGGGATCAATGATCGGCCTTGGCGGGGGAATAATCATCGTGCCCGTGCTGACGTTTCTGGGATTCCCGCCGTCGCTTGCCGCAGGCAACAGCCTTTTTGCGGCGTTTGGCAACGCGGCTGCCTCTACCATCGCGTATTCCAGGCAAGGGAGAATAGAGTACGGAACGGGGATAAAGCTGGGACTGGCCTCGGTGCCTGGAACCGTCATCGGGGCGCTTGCGTCCTCTGACGTCGGCGCCGGGCCGTTTGGCGTCTTGTTTGCCGCAGTCCTGATTGCGTCGGCGGCGTACGTCCTTTTGCACCGGAGGGTAAAGTCCGGAATGTTCGACACAAAACTCGTCGTGCTTTTTGCCGCAGGCGCGAGCTTTTTTGCCGGGATTGTCTCTAGCTTTTTTGGAATAGGCGGCGGAATCGTCTTTGTTCCGCTGATGGTGGCGGTGCTGGGATTCGGGATGAAAAGGGCCGCGCCCACATCACAGCTGGCCCTGCTGTTTGCCTCGTTTGCAGGACTGGCAGCCCACAGCGCCCTTGGACATCCGGACTTTTACCAGGCGCTGCTGCTTGCAGCCGGCGCCTTTGCGGGGGGCCTGCTTGGCGCAAGGCTGTCGCTGGAAGTCAGGGAGGGGTGGCTGCGGATAATGATATCCGTTGCAGTGGCGGCAGTTGCAGTAAAGATGCTTGTGGATGCGGCAGGCTAGGCTATCTGTGCTCGTCTACACAGTATACGACCTCGGCTGCAGAGGCGGCGCCCGGTGAGACAAGATAGTTCAGCGCCCGGGCAATCCTTTCATTGTCCGGCTCCCTGCCGTCTATGCCGCCTGCAAACACCGTAAAGGAGCGCACGCCGGACTTTAGCACGTCGCTGAGCTCCTGGTTGAGCGTGACGGTAAACGGCCTTAGCGCCCCGCGAAACACCTCGACTCTGGCCCTCTGGGATCCTGTGACTTTTTTGCCCACCGGCAGGTCGGGGCCTATTATAATGACAGTCCCCCTCTTGTCCCGGTACAGCCGCGGATCCCCGCCGCCGCCTGGGACAAAGTGCTCAAGGGACCTCTGAATTATGGTGGCCGTACTGTTGATGAACTTGTCCACCAAGCCGTCCCACTGTTTTCTGGACAGCTCCATCAGGTTTGCCATCTCTGGGACGTTGCCAGTCATGTGCACCGTTGCCAGAATCTCGCCTGTTTTGGAGGCGGCCTCGAGCAGCCTGTCAATCTCGGCGGGGTTTTTCAGATCGGCCGTATGCGGATGAAGCTCTGATCTTATGCTGTCCAGGATTCCTGCGGGACAGTCCCCGGAGACTATGCATACTGCCTTGCCCCCGTTTTTCTCTACATGCCTGGCAAGATACGCGGCCCTCTCCGAATCCGACTCATCTGTGGCATCAATCGTAAAGACGACTGTCTTGCCGGAAAAATCAGGCTGGTGCACCTGCGGTGTTGCGTTTCCAATGTGCGCCCGTACGGGATAAAACACGCGGTCCCCGGGTATCACCTTGCCGTTGAGCGTGGCAGACATGTCCCCTGACAGCATGAGTACCGTCTCTGCCACCTGCGACTGGGACAAAAACTGCTCGTCTGCAATCATCCTTGACGTGTTTAGCTGGATTTTTTCTGCAATGCTTTGAATCTTGGCCAGCATGTCTGTTATTGTGGCGGCAAGCCCGGATGCGTCGCCGTTTGAGAATTTTTCTGCTGCCTGCGCTATTCCCTTTTTTGTAGTCTCGTCGTCCTCCCCCAAGAGCCCGACTATGTCGCGTGCTATGGCCTCCACCCTGACCGGTGCAAGATCCTTAAAGCCGCTTACGCGCAAAAACTCGGATGCGGCCTTTGGGTATACGGTCTTGTATATCCTGTCAGAGTGGACGGGGCCCGGGTTTGTGGCAATCGAGATTATCCCCCTGTCTTTTAGCTCCCACGACATTGCCTCGGCAAGCCGGTTTTTTGCCCCCTGCGCGGCAGTATATGGATCCCTGAACCTGTACGGCCTCTGCTCAAGCGGCCTCTCTTCTGTAAAAAACGTGGAAATTGTGATTATCTTCCCGCCCTTTTTCATCACCTTCAGGGCCTGCCTTGATGTCCAAAACGTCCCAGTCAGGTGTATGTTTATGGTGCTTTGAAACTCTGCCAGATCGTCGTTGGCAAAGCACGTCACGGGTCCGGAGACGCCGGCGTTGTTCACCACAATGTCTATTGCCGTATCTGATGCGGCAAGCGAGTCAAACATGCCAGTTACCGCCCTTTCGTCTGCAACGTCCACGCCCGAAAAGACTTTTACAAACGCGCCGCTTTGAATCCTGCCTATAATTTCCCGCAGCATTGTTGCGGTCTCCTCGAGCGGCCCGGGCCGGCGCCCCAGTATGACTACACTCGATCCGTTCTCGACGAATTTTTTTGCAATCGCCTGCCCTATCCCGGTTCCGCTCCCGGTTATCAGCGCGACTTTGCCTTG
This sequence comes from Cenarchaeum sp., assembly GCA_965212015.1. Taxonomy (GTDB): domain Archaea; phylum Thermoproteota; class Nitrososphaeria; order Nitrososphaerales; family Nitrosopumilaceae; genus Cenarchaeum. The sequence goes on along the minus strand of OZ243037.1, from coordinate 709,185 downwards.
AAATTCCAGCACGATACGGGGCCAACGCGGCTGTGTTATTTATTTGGATTGACTGCAGTGATCTGAAAACGTGCGCCGCTACTGGCAGGTACGGAATGATTGAAAAATGCCAGCACTGTTGCTTCCCAAGAGCTCTCGCATCTTAGTAGCACAACAGCGACATTAGGTTTGACTTCCAAGTTCGGAATGGGATTGGGTCGCACCCTAACGCTATGGCCGGCTTGGTCTTGGCTCCCATGCGGCCATCTATTAATGTTATTGCCAGTTGCGCAGATTTGGGCCCGGAGGGTCTTGCACAGGACGGGATCCTGCCGGCTGTTGCCGCGCCAGACGGCAGGCGGATTTCAGGGTCTACCGGTGCGCCGGGGTTTCCTGCGCAGCACCAGCTCAAGCTGTGCCCAAAACCCGCTCTTTGGGGGGGCCCGCCGCATTTTTCTCTCGCTTATCTGGCCTTGCAGCTCAAAGTACGGCCCGAGGAGCTCCAGAATCCCCTCTTTTGTAAAAAAGTGTACCACCAGCCCGTCTTTTGGGCCCTGCGTGTACAGTATGGTGCGGCCCATATCCCCCCCTATGGTTTTGTGCCCGTAAAAGATTTTTGTCGATGCAGAGTTTACCCGCAGGAACAACAGTCCGTCCTTTTTTAAAAGGGCGTGTGATTTTTCTATGTACCTCTTTGCGGTGTCCAGGTTCCCGTGCTGGAACACCTGTATGGATATCAGATAGTCGTACGGCCTTGCAGAATACTCTAGCATGTCTTTGTGCAAGAGCGTGCATCCGGGGATCTTGCCCCTGATGTATTCCAGTCCCGTCCCTGATATGTCCAGCCCGTCGATGTCCAGCCCGTGCCGCACCAGCGGAATATAGTTTCTGCCGTTTCCGCACCCCACATACAGCCCCCTTCCTGTGCGGAATTCAGAGTCGACCATGCCCATTATCGTCTTTGTAAACGGGATCGGCCTCTGCGGTGTGGCCGGCTTTCCGTAGTGTGTGTCCCATACTTTTTCTGCCAGATTGGCGGTTTTTGCACGCGGCATTTTACGGTGTCTTGTATTTGAAAATATTTAAGATTTGAACTCGATCACGGTCCGAATATCTGTCAGGATTTTATTATTATCTGGCAGATGCCGTCTCTGAGCTCCGTGCCCTCGCCGCACAGCCCAAACTCCGGCTCCTCGTCTAGTATGTCGGCTAGCTCCATGTCCGCAAAGTACGAGTCAAACCATTTTTTGTATGCCGGCTCGGAGAGTCGGTCTGTATAGTATTTCTCCCGGATCTCCTCCTCAGTTGGCGGCTCAACTACGGGCTCTGGAATCCCCACTATATCGTATATGGTGTAATCCGGAAAGGTACCGTCAAACCAGTCCCTGAATGCCGTCTCGTTGTCGTACCTGTCTATATAGCGCTGGGGATCGGTGTCCGGATCCGGAAAGCCCGGAACCCGCAGCCTGGGATCGGGTGGCTCTTCTTTTTCAATGACAATCTGCGCTGTTGCGGATTTTGACGGATCGCCTGCTCCTGCCTCGTTTGTGGCATAAACCTTGTACGTGTAAGTAGAGTTCTCCGGGCTTACCGTATGCAGGTAGGACCTTTTGCCAATGTTATCCAAAAGCACGCCAAAGTCGCCAGAGTCCCTCTTTACCTCTATTTTGTACCCCTTGATGATTGCGCCGCCGTCGGACTCGGGCGCATCCCATCTGAGCTCAACCTGGTCCGGCATGGCGGCAGTGGCATTGAGGTTCAGCGGGGCAGAAGGGACGGTGACTTTGAGCACCGGGACAGGCTCTGCAGGCGTGGCAGATGCCTCGTTGGATGCCTGGCTCGTGCCTGCCTCGTTTATCGCATACACCTTGTAGTGGTAGGTGGTGTCGGGAACCCTTTCTGTATGAAAGAACACCCTGGTCGTCTTTTTTGTGTCCTCGACTAGCGTTATGAACTCGCCGTCGTTTATCCCTAGATCAATCTTGTATCCCGTAATGGGCGAGCCTCCGTCGTTGGCCGGCTTGTTCCACGTCAGGTCGACCTGGATGGGGGACGAGGATGATGCCTGCAAGTTGATCGGCTTGCTCGGCGGGCTTGCCGGCGTGCCGCCGGATTCCTCTGTGAGCTTTATCGTGATTTCGTCAGAGGGGTTAGACGCAACATGCGTGAATTTTGCAACAACGACATAGACGTACGCCTTGCCGGTCTCTAGATCAGAGAGGACAAGCGAGGGCTTGCCCGTGCTTTCCACAGTCTCGTACTTGTCCAGCGTGAGTTTTATTTTCACATCATACTCGCGGATTGGCAGGCCGTAGGTTTCTGACGGGGGGTCCCATTCCAATCTTGCCTTTGTCGGCGAGATTTCCACCACCGTAAGGTTTGTGGGGACCAGCGTGTGCTCGGGCTGCTCCTTTGCGGTAACGGCGTCGCCCAGTCCTATGGAGTTTCTGGCGGCAAGCCTGTACGTGTAAGAGTTGCTCGGATCAAGATTCTCGTGCTTGTATGCGAGGTTTTCATACTCGTATTCCAGCACGTTGAATGCCCCGTCGTTTATCTTTACTTCGATCTGGTAGCTTGTGACGTCCGGGCCCTTGTTTGCGGTGGGTGCCTTCCATGTCACCTGGATTTCACTCGGCGAGACTGCAGAGGCCTTGAGCCTGACTGGCTTGCTTGGAACGACTGACTCTTTTTTGCCGGCAGACGAGGAAGTCGGGGTGGCAGTCGCCTCGTCTGATGCAGGACCGAACCCGAACGAGTTGAGGGCCGAGACGCGAAAAGTGTGCGCCGCGTTTGTCTTGAGCCCGGTGGCAGAATATTCAGAATCAGTGCTTTTTGTATTGTTGACCAGGACCTTGTATGATCCAGAGTCGATCTTGTGCTCTATTTTGTATCCGGTGACATCGGGATGGTCGCCTGACGGCGGCTCCTTCCAGCTCAGCTCAATCTTTGTCGGCGACACGTCCTTTGCCGTCAGCCGCGTCGGCGCAGGCGGCGGATTTTCGTTGGATTTTGACGAGTCTGTCGGCGTAGCCGAGGCCTTCCGTGACGCCTGGCTTGTGCCGTCGTCGTTTATTGCATAAACCCGATAATTGTATGTCTTGTCAGTCACAAGATCCTTGTGCACGTATACGGTGCTAGTCGAGCCGGTATCTTCGGCCACGGGATAATAGCTGCCCGACGAGGTACTCACCTCTATCTTAAAGCCCGTTATGGGAGGATCAACGTCATCTGGGGCGTTCCAGGACAGTTTTATCTGGGTCGGGGAGATGTCCTGCGCATCAAGGTCAGTAGGCTTGTCAGGCACGGCTGCAGACGCAGAATAAAGCGTAATTGAGAACAAAATCAGTACCAATGCTATGCCTTTCACGAGAATTCCCTGACGGATTTCATTAACAAGCTATCAGATAAAATAAATTACAACATTGGATCTATTTTTCTAGATTTATCTCACTCCATATAGATTGCAGGCCTGAACGGCCTTGCGTGGCGCGCCTTGCCCTGCGGATCGTATATCCCGG